>NZ_JAYRPE010000001.1:0-112672 GCF_041911315.1 Xanthobacter sp.
CAGCACCGCCATGGCGCGCAACGGCGGGCTGCCCCAGGCGGCGAGGGCGACCATCACCGCGAGGCCGGCCAATGCGCCGCCGGTGCCGGTGAGGGTCACCTGCGCCATCGACGGGCTGTAGCCCACCATCAGCTTGATGGCGACGACGCCGAGGATGATGCCGATGAGCATCACCACCAGCCCGACGATCTCGATGGGCAGGAAGGGACGGACCCGATGCATCACGCGGCTGAACAGCACCTGCGCGAGGCCGGCCGTAATGGTCATGCCTGCCACCGCGCCCAGCCCGCCGGCGCGGGCGGCATAGAGGGCGGCAGGCAGATAGGCGGCGGTGAAGACCGCGGGCAGGAGATAGCCGCAGCCGATGCGGGACAGGAAAAGGACAGGCCGGCCCCAGCACTGGAAGAGGGTCGCGACCCCCATGGCCAGCATGGCGAGATCGATATAGCGCCGCTGCATCTCGGCATCGACGCCGGCCGCCTGCGCCACCAGCAGCGGAAACACCAGCGTCACCGCCATCAGGCCCATGTGCTGCGCCACCGAGCCGACGAGCACGGCGATCGGCGGGTGGGACTCGTGATCGTATCGCAGCCTGCCCGTTCCCACGCGCCCCTCCCGAACCCGGCCGCTTGGCGGCTCTTTGTCTGCCCTGCCGAGACCCCGCTCAGGGCGGCCCGCGCGACTCATCTTGCATGGCGCGTGACGGCATGAGGCGATCCGGCGGAAACCGGCTGGGTGAACCTAAAGGGTTTGGGAAAAAGGGGAAAGCGCTCCAGAGGCTTGTCCCGCGTGCTGCACGCGGGACCGTTGCCGGCAGGGCAGGCCGCGCGGCTACAGGGCCACGTAGATGAACTTGTCGGCCTTCAGGGTGGGGTAGTTGGCGCGGAGCGCGGTGGCGATCTTGCCGATCAGGTCCTTGTCGCCCGCAGCCGAGGGGCCGACGAAATCGGTGCCGGCCATCCAGGTCTCGAAGAAACCGTGCAGGCCCTCGTCATAGTCCGCGCCGGTGGGATTGGCGGATTTGTCGGCGAGGGAGGCGATGCCGTCCTTGCTCACTTCCAGACGCCAGTCGCGATCATCCACCACGGAGCCGATGAGGGCGGCAAGCTCCGCGTTCGTCCAGTCTGTGTTGAGGTCGAGGGCCATTGTCGCAAGTCCTACCCGATGAGGTCTCGGGGAGGACGTCACGCAAGAAGCGGTCCATCGCGGACGCGGGACGGCCGGCGCGCAGGGCGCCGACCCAAGCCCGATGGTTCAGCGGCGGTTGGGGAGATCGGCGGCCTTCACCGCCTCTTCGTGATACCAGCTGCTTCCGATCACGGCCTGCGCGGCTCCCACGGCAGCGATCTCGGCAGCCCATTTCGCCTCTTTGGAGGGCATGCCGTTCTTCGCGTCATTCTTCACCGGGAAGACATAGATTTTCGCGGTCTCGCGCTCGTGGTTCGCAGTCATCACTCCGGTCTCCTGTCCGATGAGCCTCCTGGGCGCCATCACTTGGGAACTTCATAACATGATTTGCACCCTGCATATACATCAAAGCCGGTATATTTTAGTTTAGTGCCTATTTTTTAGGCGGATATAAATTGACGTCACTTATCTCTTTTATTTGCGCGTTTGCTGCATGGCCCGCGCGCGTCTTTCGCAGTGCAGCGGAATGCCTTGTTCCAAGCGCGGGCGCCGCGCTTTTGTTCCCGGGCGATGGCGAATGTTCCTGGCGCCGCGCTGCGCACGGGGTAGCTGCACAGCGGGTGTGCGGGGCGCCTAAGGGTTCGGCCTAATCCTGATGCAGTAATGGGCAGCTGACGTTGCGGCGGCGGTTAAAAAGCCGTTGTCCGGCTATGGGGTCGCTGCTGGCACGCGGATTGCTAGATATGCGCCGGCCCCCGCGGCCGGTGGACCCTTCACGGCCGGACGCTGCAAAGAGTTCCTGAATCAAAGAGTTCGAGAAGCAAAGTCCCGAATTTCACGTCATCGGCTCAGAGAGACTGCAATGCCAAAGTTTAAGCTCGAGTATATCTGGCTCGACGGCTACACCCCGGTTCCCAATCTCCGGGGCAAGACCCAGATCAAGGAATATGACGTGTTCCCGAGCCTCGAGGAGCTGCCGCTCTGGGGCTTCGACGGTTCGTCGACCCAGCAGGCCGAAGGCCGCAGCTCGGATTGCGTGCTCAAGCCGGTCGCCGTCTATCCCGACCCGGCCCGCACCAACGGCGCCCTGGTGATGTGCGAAGTGATGATGCCGGACGGCGTCACCCCGCACCCGACCAACAAGCGCGCCACCATCCTCGATGATGCCGGCGCCTGGTTCGGCTTCGAGCAGGAATACTTCTTCTACAAGAACGGCCGCCCGCTCGGCTTCCCCGAGGCCGGCTATCCCGCGCCGCAGGGCCCCTATTACACGGGCGTCGGCTTCAAGAACGTGGGCGACGTCGCCCGCCAGATCGTCGAGGAGCACCTCGACCTCTGCCTCGCCGCCGGCATCAACCACGAGGGCATCAACGCGGAAGTCGCGAAGGGCCAGTGGGAATTCCAGATCTTCGGCAAGGGCTCCAAGAAGGCCGCCGACGAAGTGTGGATGGCCCGCTACCTGCTCCTGCGTCTCACCGAGAAGTATGGCGTGGACATCGAGTTCCACTGCAAGCCGCTCGGCGACACCGACTGGAACGGCTCGGGCATGCACGCCAACTTCTCCACCTCCTACATGCGTGAAGTGGGTGGCAAGGCGTATTTCGAGAAGCTGATGGCGGCGTTCGAGGCCAACCTCGACGACCACATCGCCGTCTATGGCCCGGACAACCACATGCGCCTCACCGGCAAGCATGAGACCGCGCCGTGGAACAAGTTCTCCTACGGCGTCGCGGACCGTGGCGCGTCCATCCGCGTCCCGCACTCCTTCGTCAAGAACGACTACAAGGGCTATCTTGAGGATCGCCGCCCGAACTCCATGGGCGACCCCTACCAGATCGCCTCCCAGATCCTGAAGACCATCTCTTCGGTTTCCACTGACGTCTCGGCTGCGGCCTGACGCCTTCGCCACGGCGCCCTCCGCGCGCCGTGGCGTTTTTTTGTGGCCGTGACGACCTGTTCGTTCCGCCGACTGCCGTGCGCGCGTCTTCTCGTGCCCTCCCTCCGGCCTTTGCCGTCGAGCCCGCGCCATTCGCGCCCGATTTTCCGTCCGATCTCCGGCAAGCACCGTCCCCTGGGGATGAGATCCAGCGCCGTGCCGGTCGCCCTCCGCGGCGAAGCTGGTATAAGCGGGGGACACCCCTTGCGGCGCCGCGCCGAGGCACCGCCGATTCCCTCGCGCCCGGAGCCGCCGATGCCCGCCGACTGGAACGCCAGCCAATATCTGAAGTTTGAGGACCAGCGCACCCGCCCGGCGCGCGATCTTCTCGCGGCGGTGCCGCTTCAGAAGGCGGCGTTCGTGGTGGATCTCGGCTGCGGCCCCGGCAATTCCACCGAAATCCTGGCGCAGCGCTTTCCCGGCGCGGAGCTGCTCGGGCTCGACACCTCGCCGGCCATGCTGGAGTCCGCCCGCGCCCGCCTGCCCGGCGTAAGCTTCGCGCTCGGCGACGCCTCAACCTTCACGTTGCCGAAGCCGGCGGACCTCATCTACGCCAACGCCGTGCTGCAATGGGTGCCGGATCACGCCACCCTCCTGCCGCGCCTCATGTCGCTGCTGGCGCCCGGCGGGGTGCTGGCGGTGCAGATGCCGGACAATCTGGAGGAGCCGTCCCACGTCGCTATGCGCGAGACCGCCATGGCCGGACCGTGGGCGGACACGCTCCACGCCGCCACCCGCGCCCGCACCGTGCTGTCGGAGCCCGGCGCCTATTACGACATGCTGAAGCCCCACGCGGGGGCAGTGGACGTGTGGCACACCATCTACAACCACCCGCTCGACGGCATCCCGGCCATCGTGGAATGGGTGAAGGGCACCGGCCTGCGCCCCTTCATCGATCCGCTGGAGGGGGACGAGCGCACGCAGTTTCTGGAGGAATACGCCGCCCGGCTCTCCGATTCCTATCTGCCGCGGGTGGATGGCAAGGTGCTCCTCGCCTTCCCCCGCTTCTTCATCGTGGCGGTGAAGTAAAGCTTCACCGCCAACCACTCACCAGCTCGGCAGAACCGCGCCCTTGAAGGTTTCGAGGATGAAGGTGCGCGTCTCCGGCGACTGGTAGGTTTCGACGAAGGTCTTCACCCACGGCTTATCCTTGTCCTGCGCGCGCACGGCGATGACGTTCACGTAGGGCCCCTTGGGGTCCTCGCGCAGGATGGGGTCCTTCACCGGATCGAGGCCGGCCTCCTTGGCATAGTTGGTGTTGATGCCCGCCGCCGCGAGGTCGGGGAGGGAGCGCGGCAGTTGCGCCGCGTCGATCTCCACGAACTTCAGCTTCTTGGGGTTTTCCACCACGTCGATCACCGAAGCCTTCACGCCCACGCCGGGCTTCAGCTTGATGAGGCCCTTGTCGGCGAGCAGCAGCAGCACGCGGCCGCCATTGGTGGGATCGTTCGGGATGCCGATGGACGATCCGGCCGGGATGTCCTCGAACTTCTTGTACTTGGTGGAATAGATGCCGATCGGGAAGTTCACCGTGCTGCCCACGGAAACGATCTTGTAGCCGCGATCGGCGATCTGGTTGTCGAGATAGGGCTGGTGCTGGAAGGAATTGGCCTCGATGTCGCCGGACGACAGGGCGGCGTTGGGCACCACATAGTCGGAGAACTCGATCACCTTGATGTCGAGCCCCTTCTTGGCCGCCTCTTCCTTCACCTTCTCCAGGATCTGGGCGTGGGGGCCGGGGGTGACGCCGACCTTGATGGTCTCGGCGGAAGCGGAGAACGCGACGAGGGAAATGCCGGCGGCGAGCGCCAAAGCGAGGGCCTTCATGGAAACCTCCATCTGAATTTGAAAGGGTCTGTGCGCCGCTCAGCCGCGGCTGCGCTTGTCGAGACGACGGGCGAGGCGGTCGCCCAGCGTCTGCACCGCCTGCACGAGAAGGATGAGCACGAGCACCACCGCCGCCATCACCTCAGGCATGAAGCGCTGGTAGCCGAAGCGGATGCCGAGATCGCCGAGGCCGCCGCCGCCCACCGCGCCCACCATGGCCGAGTAGCCGAGCAGCGACACCGCTGCGAGGGTGAGGGCGAGGGTGATGGCGGGCAGCGCCTCGGGCAGCAGCACCTTGGCGACGATCTGGATGGGGCTCGCCCCCATGGCCCGCGCCGCCTCCACCAGCCCCTGGTCCACCTCGCGGATGGCCGCCTCGATGAGCCGCGCGATGAAGGGCGCCGCCGCCACCGTCAGCGGCACGATGGCCGCGCTGGTGCCGATGGAGGTGCCCGCCACGAGGCGGGTGAAGGGGATGATGGCGACCACGAGGATGATGAAGGGCGTGGAGCGCGCCGCATTCACCACGAGGCCGAGGGACTGGTTGAGCCACGGCGCCGCGAACAGCTCGCCCGACCGGCTGGTGGCGAGGAACACGCCCAGCGGCAGGCCGATGAGCGTGCCGAGCGCGCCGGAGACGGCCACCATGTAGAGCGTCTGCTGGGTGGCGTCGATGATGAGGTCGACGATGGTGGGCGGCAGCAGGCCGAAGGTAATGTCAAACATAGCCGAGAACCTCCGCCGTCAGATTGAGCCGTTCCACGGCATTGATGACGGCGCTGAGCGTGGGCGCGTCGCCCGGCACCGAGACCACGATGACGCCGAAGGGCGTGCCGGCGATCTCGTCCACCTGGGCCTGGATGATGTTCACATCCACCGAGAGCAGGCGCGACACCCGCGACAGCACCGGGTCCTGCGCGTGCGCGCCGGTGAAGACGATGCGCAGCACCGCCTGGTCGCGGCCCTCGCGCGGCTCGGCGGAAAGCTGCTCTGCGACGCGGCGCGGCAGGCTCTTCGCGGTCAGCGCGGCGAGGAAGGAGCGGGTGGTGGGGTGGCGCGGGCGGGCGAACACCTCATAGGTGGCGCCGTCCTCGACGATGCGGCCGCCGTCGATCACCGCCACCTTGTCGGCCACCGCCTTGATGACCGCCATCTCGTGGGTGATGAGCAGCACCGTGAGGTTGAGTTCCGCATTCACCCGGCGCAGCAAAGCGAGGATCTGCTCGGTGGTTTCGGGGTCGAGCGCAGAGGTCGCCTCGTCGGAGAGCAGCACGCGGGGGCGGGTGGCGAGCGCGCGGGCGATGCCGACGCGCTGCTTCTGGCCGCCGGAGAGTTCGGCCGGGTAGCGGTCGCGCTTGTCGGACAGGCCGACGAGATCGAGCAGGGGCTCGACCCGCGCCTTGATCTCCGCGCGTGGCACGCCGGCGATTTCCAGCGGCAGGGCGACGTTGTCGAAGGCGGTGCGGCGCGCCAGCAGGTTGAAGTGCTGGAAGATCATGCCGATGGAGCGCCGCTCCTTGCGCAGCGCGGCCTCGTCGAGGGCGCCGATATCCACATCGTCCACCAGCACGCGCCCGCCGGAGGGCTTTTCCAGCCCGTTGACGAGGCGGATGAGGGTGGACTTGCCCGCCCCCGACCGGCCGATGACGCCGAGGATGGCGCCTTCCGGCACATCCAGCGTGATGTCGGAGAGGGCATGCACCGCCGCGTGGCCGCTCCGGGCGGGAAAGGTCTTCGCCACCCGCTCGAAGCGGATGATGGAGCGCGCGGGCGCGGGGATGGCAGCGGGGGCGGCAGACGGGTCTGGAAGGGTAGGCACGGCGGCCGCCAAAGTCAGGGGGGCGTTCATGAAAGGCTCCGGCATTGCCGGCTGTTCGTCAATCCGGTCTTTCGTCCGGCGCGGAGACGCGGCGGGAGGGAGCGGAGGACGGGGGAACAGGCGGCTCGGGAAGGGATGGGTGTCGGCGCAACCGGGACAGGGCCACGCTCTGCGCGGCATTCGGCGGTTTCACGCCGCTCCAGCGGCTGTCAGCGACACATCATCATAGGAAGGCCCATCCGTTCCGGGGCGAACATGGCGGCAATATCGTTCGTTTTATCGAACGCGTCAAGTCTGAATTAAGTTGATTATATTTGTCTGGTTAGAGTCCGTCCAGCAGCCGCCGGCCCAGTCGCTCCAGCGCCCGGCCGAACACAGCGGGATCGTCCAGCGCGCGGGCCAGCACCAGCGCGCCCTGGATGGCGAGCACCGCTTCCTCCGCCCGGTCGTCCGCTTGAGCGGAGGGGAAGCCCGCGCGGGTGAGGGCGGCGGCCAGCGCATCGCGCCAGCGGGCGAAGTAGGAGGCGACCGCTGCGCCGAACCGGTCCCGCACCTCGCCCAAAGCGAATACGCCCACAAGGCACACCCGCCGGCCGGAGCGGAAATAGGCATCCGTGCGCGCCAGCATGTCCCGTATCGCGGCGGCCGGGTCTTCGTCCGCGCGCAGCGGGGCGTAGACGTTGGCCTCGAACCAGCCGTCGATCTCGGCCAGCACGGCGGCCGCCATCTCCTCCTTCCCGCCGGGGAAGAAGTGATAGAGGCTGCCCTTGCCGAGCCCGGTGCGGGCGGTGATGTGGGCGAGGCTCGCCCCCTCGTATCCGTGCTCGCGGAACACCTCGCCCAGAAGGGGCAGGATGTCCGCGCGCTCGGCCACCGTTCGTGCCATCACATCCCCAGTTCGGCGAGGCCCGGATGGTCCGCCGGACGCGGGCCGAGGGGCCAGTGGAAACGGCGGTCGCTCTCGGCGATCGCCACGTCGTTGATGGAGGCTTCGCGCCGGCGCATCAGGCCCTCGGCGTCGAACTCCCACTGCTCGTTGCCATAGGAGCGGTACCACGCGCCATCGGCATCGTGCCACTCATACTGGAAGCGCACCGCGATGCGGTTGTCGTTCAGCCCCCACAGCTCCTTGATGAGGCGATAGTCCAGCTCCCGCCGCCACTTGGCGGTGAGGAAGGTGACGATCTCCGGCCGGCCGGTGAGAAAGTCGGAGCGGTTCCGCCAGCGGCTGTCCGGCGTGTAGGCGAGGGAGACGCGCTCGGGGTCGCGGGTGTTCCAGGCATCCTCCGCCATGCGCACCTTCTGCGTGGCGGTCTCGACGGTGAAGGGTGGCAGCGGCGGGCGGGCCATGGGTGTCTCCTGTACCAATTGGTCAATAATGTACTGAATGGTACAGATAGCGGCGCGAGTCAAGCGGCCCTCCCGTCCGGGTGGAGGGGAGGGCCGCTGGCTTGGGGGATGAAAGGCCGGCTATTCGCCGGCCGGATGGTGCAGGGCCGGGGGAAGATCGTGGCCATCCGGCTCGTCCTTGGCGCCGATGAAGCGACCGAAGATGCGGCCGAGGATGTGGCTCAAATCGTCCATCACCGTGAACACCGCCGGCACGAACACCAGCGACAGCACGGTGGAGGTGATGAGGCCGCCGATGACCGCGATGGCCATGGGCGCGCGGAAGGCGCCGCCTTCGCCCAGCGCCATGGCCGAGGGCACCATGCCCGCCACCATGGCGATGGTGGTCATGACGATGGGCTGCGCCCGCTTGCGGCCGGCCTCGATGAGGGCGGTGAAGCGGTCGACGCCCTGGTGCATGGACTCGATGGCGAAATCCACCAGCAGGATGGCGTTCTTCGTCACGATGCCCATCAGCATCAGGAAGCCGATGACCACCGGCATGGACACCGAATTGCCGGTGATGAGCAGTGCGATGAAGGCGCCGCCCACGCTTAGCGGCAGCGAGACGAGGATGGTGATGGGCTGCAGGATGTCGTGGAACAGCAGCACCAGCACCGCCAGTACCAGCATCAGGCCCGCCGCCATGGCCATGGCGAAGCCGGAGAACACCTCGGCCATGATTTCGGCGTCGCCGGCCTCTTTCAGGGTGACGCCGGCGGGCAGGTTCTGCGAAGCGGGCAGGGCCTTTACCTTGGCAAGTGCGTCGCCCAAAGGCGTGTCGCCCACGAGGTCCGCCTCCACCGCCACGCGCCGCGCGCGGTCGTAACGGTCGAGGGCCGTCGGGCCCTTGCCGAACTGGACATCCGCCACGGCGGAGAGCGGCACCGCGCCGCCGGAGGCGGTGGGCACCTTCAGCGCGTCGAAGGTGGACAGGCGGGTCCGCGCGTTCTCGGCGAGCTGCACGCGGATGTCGATCTGCCGGTCCTTGGCGGAGAATTTGGCGAGGTTGGCGGAGATGTCGCCGATGGTGGCGATGCGCACCGTCTCGGCGATGGTGTCCACCGAGACGCCCAGTTCGGCCGCCTCGTCCAGCTTGGGCACGATGCGGATTTCCGGCCGGTCCAGGGCGGCGGAGGAGACCACGTTGGCAAGTTCCGGCACGCCCGCGCGCACCGCCTTCTCCACCGCCACGGCGGCGTCCGCGACGGACGCGCCATCGCTGCCGGAGAGGATCACCTGGAAGCCGCGCTGGGTGTTCTGCCCGTTCTGGCTCCACGAGACGCGCAGGTCCGGCATGGCCGCCAGGGTCTTCGAGAACTGGGTCTCGAAGGTCTTCTGGTCGATCTTGCGCTCGCTGCGCGGCTTCAGGTTGATGACGACCTGTGCCTTGCGCACCTCGCCGGAGGTGAGGGCGAGGCCGCCGGAGCCGCCGGAGCCGGCGGTGGCGTAGACGCTCCTCACCTCGGGCAGGCTGAGGGCCGCGCGGGCGATCTCGTCCGACACCTTCTGCGTCTCCGCCAGCGTGCTGCCGGGCGGCAGCTCCACCGAGAGGAGGGCGCGGGAGATGTCGTTGGTGGGCAGGAAGCCGGAGGGCAGCAGCGTGGACAGCCAGATGGAGCCGGCGAAGATGGCGATGCCCATGCCGATGGTGGCGAAGCGGTGCTTCACCGACCAGGAGAGCAGGCGCACGTAGCCGCGCATCACGAGGCTGTCCCGGCCCTCGCGGTGGCCGGTGTCCTTCAGGAAATAGGCCGCCACCAGGGGCGTGATGAGCCGTGCCACCGCCAGCGAGAACAGCACGGCGATGGCCACCGTCAGGCCGAACTGCTTGAAGTACTGGCCCGCGATGCCGCCCATGAAGGATACGGGCGCGAACACGGCGGCGATGGTGAGGGTGGTTGCCACCACCGCCAGGCCGATCTCGTCCGCCGCCTCGATGGCCGCGCGATAGGGAGATTTCCCCATGCGCATGTGGCGGACGATGTTCTCGATCTCCACGATGGCGTCGTCCACCAGGATGCCGGTCACGAGCGTGATGGCGAGCAGGCTCACCGCGTTCAGCGAGAAGCCCAGCATGTCCATGACCCAGAAGGTGGGCAGGATGGACAGGGGGATCGCAAGCGCGGTGATGAGCGTCGCGCGGATGTCGCGCAGGAACAGGAACACCACGATGACCGCGAGGATGGCACCCTCGATCAGCGTGTGCATGGCGCTCTGGTAGTCCGACTTGGTGAAGCGGACCGTGGTGTCGATCTCGGTGATGGTGACGTCGGGATGGGCGGCGCGCAGCTTGGCGAGTTCCTCGGTCACGCGGTCATAGACCGTCACGTCCGAGAAGCCCTTGGCGCGGTAGACGCCGAAGGCCACCACGCTCTTGCCGTCGAGCCGGGCGAACACGCGCTGCTCGGCCGCGCCGTCCACCACGGTGCCCAGCTCCCCGAGCCGCACCGAGCGGCCGTTGGAGAGCACGATGCGGGTATCGGCCAGCGCCTCCACCGAGGACGCGCCGGCGAGCGTGCGGATGGGCTGCTCCTGCGTGCCCACCTCGCCCCGGCCACCGGAGACGTCGAGATTGGTGGCGCGCAGCTGCCGGCTCACCTCGGCGGCGGTGATGCCGAGCGACATCAGCCGGTCGGGATTGAGGGAGATGCGGATCTCGCGGTCCACGCCGCCCTGCCGCTTCACCTGCGCCACGCCGCGCACGCCCTGCAAAGCGCGGGCGAGGGTGTCATCGATGAACCAGCTCACCTGCTCTGTCGTCATGTTGGGCGCGGAGACCGCGTAGGTGACGATGGGCAGGCCTTCGATGTCGATGCGCTGGATCTGCGGCTCGTCGATGGAGCGGGGCAGGTCCATGCGGATCTTGGTGATGGCGTCGCGCGTGTCGTTCACGGCGCGGTCCACCAGCGTCTCCAGGTGGAATTCCACCAGCGTGACGCTCGCCCCCTCGCTGATGGAGGAGGTGATGTGCTTGACGCCGGAGATGCCGGCGATGGCGTTCTCCACCTTCTTCGTCACCTGCGTCTCCAGCTCGCTCGGCGCGGCGCCGGACTGGGTGACGGTGACCATGACGATGGGCAGGTCGATGTTCGGCATCTGCGTCACCGGGAGTTCCCGGAAATGCACGATGCCGAGCGCCGTCAGGATGAAGAAGAAGACGAGCGCGGGGACGGGCTTGCGGATCGCCCAGGCGGAAACGTTGAGGGCCATCAGCGCGCCTCGCCCAGGGAGACGGGCGCCGTCACCGGCGTCACCCGGTCGCCGTCACGCAGGAAGCTGCCGGCCCGCGCCACCACGTCCGCGTCGGCGGAGAGCCCCTCGGTGACGAGGATGCGGCCTTCCTTCTTCAGGCCGGGCGTGATGCGCTGGATGCCGACGATGCCGTCGGTGACGGTGAGCACATAGGCGCCCTCCGCGTCGAACATCACGGCGGACTGGGGCAGGCTCAGGCCCTTCACCTCGCCGAGCGCGATCACCGCGCGGCCGTAGGCGCCGGACTTCAGGCGCGGGTCGTCGGGCAAAGCGATCTTCACCTTGCCGAGGCGCGAGGCGCGGTCCACCTCGGCGGAGACGAGGCGGACCTTGCCGCCGATGGGCTCGTCGAAGCCGGCCGGCACCACCTGCACGGAAAGCCCGTCCTTCATGCGCGGCATGGCGCCTTCCGGCACGTCGGCGTCGAGGTCCATGGCGCCGTCCTCGGCGATGCGGAACAGCGGCGCGGCGCGGGTGGAGAGCGCGATGGCGCCGAGCTTCGCCTCACGCGACAGCACGAGGCCGGCGGCGGGGGCGCGCACATCGGTGCGCTTCAGCTTCACCTCGATCTCGTCGCGCTGCGCCTTCACGAACACCGCTTCCGCCTGGGCGGCGATCAGCGTCTCGCGGGCGGCGGCGACCTGGGCGGTGGCGACCTTGGCCGCGCGCTCGCGCTGCTCCAGCTGCTCCTGGGATGAGGTGCCGGTCTTGCTGAGCTGGCGCGTGCGCTCCACGGCGGAGGTGGCTTCGGTCTCCTGAGCGATGGCCTGATCGAGCGCCGCCTGCTGCTGGGCGATGGCGGCGCGGGCCTTGGCGGCGGAGGCGGTATTCTGGGCGAGCTGGGTCTCCAGCACGTCGCGCGAGAGGCGGGCCAGCACCTGGCCCTTCTGGACCCGATCGCCGGCCTCCACCAGGATCTCCATGAGGCGATAGCCCTCGATCTCCGGCCCCACCTCGATCTCTTCGCGCGGCTTGATGGAGCCGGTGACAAGCAGCGTGTCGGTCAGGGTATCGGGCCGGGGCTTCACCACCGTCACCGAAAGCGCCGACGCGCGGGCCGCGTCGGCCGCCTTCGCGGGCTCGGCCGCAGTCGCAGGGGGCGCGGCAAGGGCGCCGGCGGCGAGGACAAAGCAGGCCGAGACGGCAAGGCGGGACGCCGCGGAGCGGGCGGGACGGAGCGCCGGACGGACGGACGCGGACATGGCGGAAAGAACCTCGTTCCGGATGGGCGCGGGAACGTGCGGTTCAACCGCGGCATTCCCGTGACGTAAGGGGGCGAAGATGCAGTTCTCGATGGTGCGTGTCATTCCGGCACCGCTTTCGGTTGGGCCGGGGCCAGCATCCGGCGCACCATCGCCTCGATGGCGGGCATCCGCTCCTCCAGTTTCCATTCGGGATGGAGCTGGTGATGCAGCAGCACGCCGTCGCCGATGAGCTGGATCACGATGGCGACGCTCTCGATGTCGAGCGCGGGGTCGATCTCGCCCTGCTTCACGGCGGCCGCAAGCGCATCGGCCAGGAGGGTGCTGGTTTCGGCCTCGCAGGCGTCGATGGTCTTGCGCAGGTCGGCATTGCGGATCGCCTCGGCCATGATCTCCGGGCCGAGCCGGGCCGAGGCCATGTGATCCTCGGTCAGCAGCAGGGCGAGGCAGGACGACAGGGCGCCCAGCACGGACGGCGCCCTGGTGATCATGTCGAACATGCCGAGCCGTTCGGCCCGCTCGCTCTCGACGATGGCGGCGATGAGGGATTCCTTGGAGGGGAAATAGCGGTAGAGCGCCCCCGGGCTCATGTCCGCCTCGGCGCAGATCTTCTGCATGGAGGCGCCATGGAAACCGTCGCGGCCAAAGCAGGCCTTGGCGGCATCAAGGATGCGCTTGCGCTGCTCCTGCCGGTGGTCGGGGCGCGGGGCGGCGGCTTCGCGCAGCGCGGTCTCTGGGATGGGGCGTGACATCAGCGCGGATCGGCACCTTGGGACATGAGCGAGAGCGAATGTTCGTTCGCAATACTGCGGGCACGATTGCGGCACAAGAGTGAACGTTCGTTCGCGGTCCGGGCGAGGACCGCTCCCGCGCGCACGACGGCGGGCGCTTGCGGCCGGGCGCGGGGCCGCCAATGCTCAGGCTTCCTTAGCGGAGCCCTGATTCCCGATGCCGCTTCCGACGCCCTTTCCCGCCAGCAGACGCGAAGCGTGGCGATGCGCCGCGCTGCCGGTCGCCTGCCTGCTGTTCACCTGCCTGCTTCTGCCCACCGCCGCCCGCGCGGAGGAGTCCGCCCCCGCGACGCTCAAGCCGGGCATCAGCGTGGTAATGATCGAAACCAAGCTGCTCTTCGGCCTCGCCAGCGCCGACGGCAGCGGGGTGAGCGAGCAGGAATGGGAGAGCTTCCTCACCACCGAGGTGACGCCCCGCTTCCCGGACGGACTTACCGTGATCGCTGCCTACGGGCAGGTGAAGGGCGAGGCCCACGGCACGGCGCAGGTGGTGCGCGAGGGCATGCGCCTCGTGCTCATCTATCACCCGGACACGCCGGAGGCGGCGGCCAAGCTCGCCGAAATCCGCAAGCTCTATTCCGAACGCTTCCACCAGTGGGGCGTTCTGCAGGTGACGAACGCGGTGCGCGTCACGCTGTGACGACTTGAGGGGGAGGGCCGCACACCCTACCTCTCGCCTGCGCCTGAAGGTCCGCGCTCACCGGGAACGATCATGCTCGCCGCCGCCATCCTCGCCTTGCGACAGACCTTCTCGCCGCTGCTGCGCGGCGTGCTGCTGAAATCCATGGGGCTGGCGCTGGCGCTGCTCATTGCCCTGGCCGTGGGACTGGAGGCGGCGCTCACCCACTTCGTCCACATCGCGTCCTATCCGTGGATCGAGACCACGCTGGCCGTGATTGCAGGGCTGGGGCTGGTGTTCGGCATCGTCTATCTGATGCCGGCGGTGTCCTCGCTGGTGGCGGGCCTCTTCCTCGACGAGGTGGCCGAGCGGGTGGAGACCACGACCTATCCCAACGATCCGCCCGGCCAACCGCAGCCCTTCCTGCGCGCGCTGTTCTATTCGGTGCGCTTCTTCGGGCTGGTGCTGCTGGTGAACCTCGCGGCGCTGCTCCTGCTGCTGGTGCCGGGGGTGAACGTCATCATCTTCTACGTGGCCAACGCCTATCTCATCAGCCGGGAATATTTCGAGCTGGCCGCCATGCGCTATCGTACGCCGGAAGAGGCACGGGCGCTCAGGCGGGCGAACGGGGTGACAGTGTTCGTCGCCGGCCTGCTCATCGCGCCGATCCTGTTCGTGCCGATCCTCAACCTGATCCTGCCGGTGTTCGGCACCGCCTTCATGGTCCACCTCCACCGTCGCCTCGCCCCGCTGCCGGCCGCGCGGGCGGGGGATGGTTCGCTGGTGATCGAGGGGCGGCCGGTCTAGCGGCTCTGTACCCCGGCCGAGCGGAGCGTGAGCGGAGGGAGAGCCGGGGTCCAGCGCAAAGGTACGCCGAAGGCGGCTCAAGCGGGGATGCGGCAGGCGTTGCCGGCTTCGCCGCCTTTTCCCCTGGGTCCCGGATCGGCGCTCCACCTTCGGTGTCGCTGGTCCGGGACGCGGTGGCCCTAGAGCCCGGCCACCGTCATCGCCTCCGCCTGCCGCGCGGCGACGCCCTCGGCGGAGAAGTCGGCGATGGCATCCTCGAACAGGCGGTGGAAGTTCAATTCCGCCTTGAGGTGCAGGAAGACGCCGCCGAGGCCGATGGCGGCGCGGTCCATGAACACGAACTCCCGCGGCACCGTCACAGGCCCGAGCTGCTTCAGCGCGGTGTGGACGGTGAAGGCCTCCTTGCGGCCATAGGCGGCGGGCGACACCCCGTCGGCAATGGTGCGCACCCGGTCGTCCATGAGCGGGCCGTAGATGAAGCGCGCCCAGATGTTCAGGACATCGATCAATTCGCGCTTCAGGCCCTTGAAGCCCCACGTCTCGTAAGCGTGCACCACCCGCGCGTCGTCGCCGGCCATCAGGCCGCGATAGAGGTCCACCACGCCCGCCACGAAGGCCGGCGGGAAGATGCGGATGCAGCCGTAATCGAGCAGGTTGATGCCGGCCGGCCGCCCTTCTACCGAGAAGACGGTGTAGTTGCCGAGGTGGGGATCGCCATGGATCACGCCGAAGCGCGAGAAAGGCTGCCACCAGGCGGCGAACATGGCCTCAGCGAGCGCATTGCGCTCCGCCAAAGGATGGTCGGTGAAGCCGAGGATCTTCTCGCCGTCCAGCCAGTCCATGGTGAGGAGCCGGCCGGTGGAGAGATCGGCATGGGTGCCGGGCACGCGGACCTTGGGCTCGTCCTTCAGGATATGGGCATAGAGCGCGGCGTGCTTGGCCTCGCGCCGATAGTCCAGCTCCTCGCGCACCCGCTCGCCGATCTCGCGGGCGATCTCGCGGGTGTCGATGGCGCCGTCCATGCGGCGATGGATGGAAAAGAGCACATCGAGCTGGGAGAGGTCCGCCTCCACGGCGGCCTGCATGTCCGGATACTGGAGCTTGCAGGCGACGCGCGCGCCCTCCAGCGTCACCGCCTTGTGCACCTGCCCGAGGGAGGCGGCGGCGGAGGGGGCGTGCTCGAAGCTGGCGAATTTCTGCTCCCAGTCGCGGCCCAGCTCCGCCATCATGCGCCGGCGCACGAAGGCCCAGCCCATGGGCGGGGCATCGCTCTGCAGCTTCTGAAGTTCGGCGGCATATTCGGGGGGCAGCACGTCCGGAATGGTGGCCATGAGCTGGGCCACCTTCATCAGCGGCCCTTTCAGCCCGCCGAGGGCGGAGGCGAGGGCGGCTGCGTTGTTGCCGTCGCGATCGAGCCCCATGAGGCGGGCGCCTGCGATGCGCGCGGCGACCCCGCCCACATTGGCGCCCACCCGGGCATAGCGCGCGGCCCGCGCGGAGAAGCGGTTTCTTTCCTCGTCCACCATGCCCGTCCAGGCGCTCCAGCTCTATCCCGTCCTACGGGCGCGCGGCCCGGTCGGATCGGTAGGTCAGGGCGAGGAGGATGACCAGCAAAAGCGGCGTGAGGAGGTCCGTGTAGAGAATGGGGCCGGCATTGCCTGCGGCCAAATTGCCGGTCTTGCCGATCTGGATGATGTGGTTGATGCCCGCCCCGCCGAGAAAGCCGGCCATCATCACCGCCACGGCGGCGCGGAAGCCCCAGTCGCGCCAGAAGGCAGCGATGATTCCCGCGAGCCCCATGCCGAGATTGGCGAGGCCCACCTCGGTCTGGAACGGGCTGGTCGCCCAGCCGATGGCGGCGGCGGACTGCGCCGGGAACACGATATGCCCGAGCGCCCCCCACAACCCCATGAGGCCCACGGGGAAGAGATTGATGTATCGCAGGAGCGCCCGCGCGAGATCGATTAGCCGGCGCGGCGCCGGCTGGCGGGCGAAGGAGAGCGCCGACAGGAGGAGGACCGCCGTATAGGCGATGAGCGGAACCCAGAAGACCATGGCGCTCTCCCTTCAGGCGCTCTCACTTGCGGGCAAAGGTGCCGAGCCCGTTGTCGTTGAAGATCTCCACGCTCATCCGCCCGTCGGCGAATTTCACCTGTGAGATGGTGCCCGGCGGGAACGTCTCCTCGCCCACCGGGCGGAAGGTGAAGGTGTCGCCGCTCCAGTGGGCGAGGGGGTAGCGGCGGGGCAGGGGGCCGATGATGAGCACGAGGCCGCCGGCCTCCTCCGCCACCGTGGCGTCGCCGAAATAGGCGTTGGCATAGGTGCCGGTATAATTCGCCAGCGGCTTGGCCGGCTCCGGCTTCTGCGGCGGCGCCTTGCCCACGACGTCGCCGGCCGGCTTGTACATGGGCATGATGAGAGGCTGGTAGGCGGCGTACCAGTCCCGCGTCAGCCCGCCGAACTGAACGAAGTCCATGAAGCTCATGGCCAGCGCCTCGGGGGCGCCGGTGGGCTGGGCATTGGTGAGCACGACGATGCCGAGCTTCTCCGAGGGCAGCAGCACGAAGTTCGTCGCCGCGCCGAGGATGAAGGCGCCGGAATGGTCCAGCGTCACCCGCCCGGCCGGGGAGACGCCGACGCCGAAGCCGTAGCCATAGGTGCCGGGGCGGGCATCCACCGCATAAGCGGGGGAGGAGATGGTCTCGCCCCGCATGGCCGGCAGCAGCGCGGCTGCGGGAACGATCTCCTTGCCCTCGACCGTGCCGTTGCCCAGCACGAAGGCGAGCCACTTCCCCATGTCTCGCGCGGACGAGGACACCCCGCCCGCCGGCGCCTGGGCATCGGGATCGCGCTGATATTTCGGCACGAAGCTGCCGTCCGCCTTCCCGTCCGCCCGCACATGGGGGATGGCGCGGTTGGGGCGGGCCATGAAATCGGCGAAGCGCGAGGAGGTCGCCGCCATGCCGAGGGGCTTGTAGAGCACCGCCTGCGAGAGGTCCGCCCACTCCTTGCCGGCGGCTGTGGCGACACCCTCGGCGGCGGCGGTGAGGCCGAAATTGGTATAGGCATAGCTGGCGCGGAAGGGGGCGAGCGGCAGCAGCCGCAAGCGCTCCAGCACCTGCCGGCGGTCGAAGCCGATGCTCTCCAACTCGTCGCCCGCATGGTCCGGCAGGCCGGAGCGGTGGCTGTAGAGATCGGCGAGGGTGACGTGGTCGCTCACCCAGGGGTCGCTCAGTGCGAACCACGGCAGCAGGGTGCGCACCGGCATGTCCCACTTCACCCGGCCTTTGCCCACCTCATGCGCCACCACGCCCGCCCCCACCGCCTTCGACAAAGAGGCGAGCTGGAACACGGTGTCGGCATCGACCGGCGCCGCCTCGCCCGCCTTGCGCACGCCATAGCCCTTGAGGGCCAGCACCTTGCCGTCCTGCACCACCACCACGGCGAGGCCGGGCACGCCGGAGCGCGCCATCATCTCTTGCGCCAGAGAGTCGATCTCCTTCACCGCCCGCGCGATCTGGCCGGGCTGGATGGAGACGCCCGAGGTCTGCGGCGGCGGCTTCGAGCCGTCGATGGGGTCGTGGGCGAAAGCGGGGAGGGGCGCGGTCGCGAGGAGGGCGGCGAGGAGGGGGCGGGTGAGCAAGAGACGGGCGAGGCTGAGCGGGGTCATCATGGGGCGGCCTCCGGTGGCGGGCATCGTGCCGTGCACCCGCAGCCGACAGGCTTAACGGCTCCGCGCGGTCGCGTGCAAGGGCAGGTGCCGTTGCGGCGCCACGGGACGGGGGCTAGCGTGGCGCGGCTGCTTGGGGGGATCGTCATGCTGGAGGGGCTTCGTCCGGTCACCTGTCGCCTCACGCCGGATGCGCGCCGGCAGATGACGGCGCTGGTCGCGACGTGTTCGCAGGCCGAGGACGGCGGTCCGGGGCTGCTGATCGTCTCTGTCGGTTCCGTTTCGCGCGACGGCGATGGGGAGGCGGAGGTGCTCCATGTCGTCGTCGAACCGGCCTCGCGGAGCGCGGACTTGCGGGCTTTGGCCCAGACAGTGGAGGACCTCCTCATCCTCTTCATCACCGACGATGGGGACCACGCGGCGCTCGATGGCCGCATCATCGACCATGCCGAGGGCGACGGCTTCTTCCTGCGCGATCCCGTGAGCGGGGCGGACAACCGCTTCCGCGCCCTCGGCGGCTCGGATTGGCCGCGCTGGGTCGCACGCGGGGCGCGGCTGGGGGCGCTCGGCCCCGAGATCCGCTGGCCCGGCATGGTGCCGCTTCAGGCGATGTGGGACGAGGGATACGACGCGCTGCTGATCGGCGACCGGGCAACGGGCGCGCCTGCGGTGACGCTCTCGGACGCGGCAGTGGCCGCTCTCTCCGCCTGCCGCGATGTGGTCGCTGATACCCCGCTCTCCGGGGATGTGCGGCTTGATCCCGGCGCCACCTTCTGGCTGGACGGCAGCCCGTGTCGCGAGGTGGCGGCGGTGTTCCTGCGGCCGGGCGATCCCACGCCCGCTGGGCCGTCTCTGGAGGCGGGCGGTCTGTCGCTGGTGCTGTCGGACGTGCCGCCGGGGCGCTGGGCCGATGGCGTGATCGATTATGCGGCGGGCGTCGGCTTCTGCCTCAGGATCACAGCCGGGCCGTTCGGGCTGGCGGCGGGGAATGACAACGGGTGACGCGGCCATGACGCTTGGGGGGCGTCATCCCCCGGCTTGTCCGGGGGATCCACTCCTCCGTTCGTCCGCCTATCGCAAAATCCGGGAACCCCCCTCTGGCCCCGAAGTGGATCGCCCGCACGAGGCGGGCGATGACGGCTGAGGGTAGGTGGGACGGTGGCCGATGGGAGGGGCTTGTCAGAGGGAGGGACGTGGACGCCCCCGCTCCCTCACATCACCGCAGCCAGCCTCGGCGTCTCGTTGGAGTTCGCCGCGCGGCCGTCCACCGGCAGGCGGACGAAGACGGTGGTGCCGGAGCCTTCGATGGAGCGGATGCGCATGGCGCCGCCGTGCAGTTCCACCAGCGACTTGGCGATGGCGAGCCCCAGCCCGGACCCCTTGTGGGTCTTGGTGAACTGGCTCTCCACCTGCTCGAACGGCCGGCCGATGCGGGCGAGCGCGCCCTTGGCGATGCCGATGCCGGTGTCCTCGATGGCGATCACCGCCGCCGCCCCGTTCACCCGCGCCTTCACCGCGATGCGCCCGCCCTCGGGGGTGAACTTCACGGCGTTGGAGAGGAGGTTGAGCAGGATCTGCTTCAGCGCGCGGCGGTCGCCCTTGATGACGAGGTTGTCGGCGGCCTCCATGGTCATGGCCACACCCTTCTCGTCGCCGTTCACCGCCGTGACGCGCATGGCGTCCGCGATGATCTCGCCGAGGGCCACGTTCTCCACCTCGAGCTGCATGCGGCCCGCCTCGATCTTCGACATGTCGAGGATGTCGTTGATGACGTCGAGGAGGTAAGTGCCAGAGCCCTTGATGTCGGAGCAGTATTCCGCGTACTTCGCCGAGCCGAGCGGGCCGAACATGCCGCTCTCCATGATCTCCGAGAAGCCGATGATGGCGTTGAGCGGCGTGCGAAGCTCGTGGGACATGTTGGCGAGGAATTCGCTCTTGGCGCGGTTGGCGTCTTCGGCCTTGTTGCGCTCTTCCGAATACTTCTCGGCGAGTTCCGCGAGCTGCTGGGCCTGATGCTCCAGCGTCTGCTGGGATTTGCGCAGGTCGGCGACCAGCGCCATCAGGCGCTTCTCATTGTCCATGAGGCGCTCTTCGTGGCGCTTCATGGTGGTGATGTCCGTACCCACGGAGACGTAGCCGCCATCCTTGGTGCGGCGCTCGGCGATCTTCAGCCAGCGGCCGTTGGAGAGTTGCGCCTCGAACGCGCGGGAGCCTTCCTCCGGCTTGTCTTCCGGCTTCAGCGGGGTGCGCGTCACCGGGTGGCGGCCGACCGAGGCGATGGTGTCGAAGGGCGTGCCGGCGACGATGGTCTCGTCGGGCAGCTCATGCAGCGACTGGAACTTGGAATTGCACAGCACGAGGCGGTTCTGGCTGTCCCACAGCACGAACGCCTCGGAAATGCTCTCGATGGCGTCGCGCAGGCGCATGTCGGCGGTGACGGTGCGTTCCGCCATGCGCTGCGCCTCGGTGACATCCATGGCGATGCCGATGAGGTGGGGGCCGTCCTCGCCCGCCTGCTGCACCACTTCGGCACGCATGCGCAGCCACACGAAGTCGCCCTTGGCCGTGCGCATGCGGAACACCCGATCCACCGGGGTGCCGGGCCGCTCGGCGAGTTCCTGCGCCAGCTCGTAGAGGTCGCCGTCGTCGGGATGCACGAGGCGGGAGATCTCGCCGAAGGAGACGAGTTCGTCCCGGTGCTCCAGCCCGAGGATCTCGAACATGGTGTCGGACCAGTACATGCGCCCGCGGGCCATGTCCCAGTCCCACATGCCGCAGCGGCCGCGGTTGAGGGCGGTGTCGATGCGGCGGCGTACGGTCTCGTAGATCACGTCCGCCTCACGCGCCCGGCTCGCCTGCCAGTGGAAGGAGAAGCCGAGGATGAGCAGCACCGCGCCGGTGGTGGTGAACAGCGTCACCGTGAGCGTGGTGGTGTCCGACCACGCGGCGAGCGCCTTCTCGGTGGGCTGGAGATAGACGATCTGGCCCAGCGGCGCCTGGAGATTGCGCACGGTGGCGAGCGCGGTCCCGGTGCCGTAGGGCACTTCGAGCACGCCCGCCCGCTCGGCGAAGATGACGAGGGGCTGGGAGGGATCGAGAATGTCGGAGAGATTGGCCGGAGCCTCGCCTGTCGGGGCGGCGGCGATGACGTGGCCCTGCCCGTCGGTGACGAACACCCGCCGTCCGGCCTCGGTGGCGCGGGGGGGCAGGCTCTCTGCGAGGGCGCCGGGCACCTTGGCGAGCGCATTGCCCGCGCGCAGCGTCAGCGCATCGGCGGTGGCGAGGGCGAGGAGGGCGATGTCGTCCTTGGCGTTGTTCAGCTCGGCGACGCGGTGGGCGTGCACCTGCACGACCGCGCCGACGCCGATGACGCCGAGGAAGGTGATAATGAGGGCCGGGACGATCCGGCGCAGGACCGGCTCCGCATCCAGCAGGCGCTGGTAGGCAGGGCGCGCGATCGACCTTGCCAGGCCTCGCATGGCTTGGTCGCGCGCGCCTACGCTCGCAGCGTTGGCGCGTGCCATCGCCGGTCTCCTCCGGGTCTCCGGGGGCACCGGACGGCCTAAGTCCCACGCCCCCACGTCCTCGATCTGGAGGGACGTGCCGCATCTCTCCGAATCAAGGCCATTGGAATCGAATCGGGGGGCTGTTGTCTAGAGTCCGCGTGAGTCAAGAGGCACAAAACTACGGCCACGCCTCGGTTTGTGAAGGGGCAAAGCCTTGCGGCGGTAGGCCGGGAGGGTGATTGGGGCGTTGCCCGTGGCAGGGCTGTCGGCTGGGGATGGAGGGGGCCTGCGGACGCCGGGGCTGGGGACAGCCCTGATTGCCCGCTCGCGCGGCGGATGCTAGAGCCGCAGGCTCGGCAAGGGTGGAAATCCTTGAGGCCCGATCCCCCATCCGTCCTGAGCGCGCTGAACGAGGCCCACCGGTGCAGACGCAGAAGTTCCCCGAGCCCCGCACCGGCGAGACCGAGACGACGGGGCCGATCTCCTCCCCCGAGATGCTGAAGCGGCTGGGGCGACGCTCCATCGTGTTGGTGGGGATGCCGGGCGCCGGCAAGTCCTCCGTGGGGCGGCGCCTTGCGAAACGGCTGGGGCTCACCTTCGTCGATGCCGACGAGGAGATCGAGCGCGCCGCCTGCATGAGCATTCCGGAAATCTTCGCCCGCCACGGCGAGGCCGAGTTCCGCGAGGGCGAGAAGCGCGTGGTCGCGCGCCTGCTGCAGTCCGGCCCCTGCGTGCTCGCCACCGGCGGCGGCGCCTTCATGAATGCGGACACCCGCGCGGCGGTGGGACGTCATGGCGTCTCCGTCTGGCTGCGGGCCGATCTCAACACCCTGCTGCGACGCGTGAAGAAGCGCACCGACCGCCCCCTCCTCGCCCAGGGCGACCCGGCGCAGAAGCTCGCCGCGCTCCACGCCCAGCGGGCCGACACCTATGCCCTCGCCGACGTGACCGTGGACAGCCGCGACGTGGTCCACGAACTGGTGGTGGAAGAGGTGATCGGCGCCGTCCACGCCCATCTCGTCGCGCATCCCGAAAGCATTGCCATGGCGCCCCTCTCCTCCGCCACCGCCATCTCCGCCGAGGCGGAAGGCCTCCCCATGGGCGAGATCACCCGCAGCACCGTGCGCGTGGACGTGGCCGGCAAGCCCTATGACATCTATATCGGCCCTGGCCTGCTGGCCGAGGCCGGCACCCATGTGACGGCCCTGCGCAAGGGCGCGGGCGTCGCCATCGTCACCGACGAGAACGTGGTGGCCGCCGGCCATCTCGCAACCGTTGCCGCCTCGCTGGACGCTGCCGGCATCCCCCACACCGCCATCGTCGTGCCGCCCGGCGAGAAGACCAAGGGCTGGCCGGGGCTGGAGCAGGTGGTGGAGGGGCTGATCGCCGCCCGCATCGAGCGCCGCGACCTCGTGCTCGCGCTGGGCGGTGGCGTTGTGGGCGACCTCGCGGGCTTTGCAGCCTCGGTGCTGCGCCGGGGCGTGGACGTGGTGCAGGCGCCGACGACGCTGCTCTCCCAGGTCGACTCCTCCGTTGGCGGCAAGACCGGCATCAACTCGCCCCAGGGCAAGAACCTCATCGGCGCCTTCCACCAGCCCGTGCTGGTGCTGGCCGACACCGCCGCGCTGAACACCCTGCCGGTGCGCGAGGTGAAGGCCGGCTATGCCGAGGTGGTGAAATACGGCCTGCTCGGCGACTACGCGCTGTTCGAGACCCTTGAGCGCGATTGGCCGGGCGTGATCGGCGGCGGGCAGGAGCGGATCACCGCCGTGGCCGCAAGCTGCATGGCCAAGGCCGCCATCGTCGCCCGCGACGAGAAGGAGACCGGCGACCGCGCGCTGCTCAACCTCGGCCACACCTTCGGTCACGCGCTGGAGGCCGGCGCCGGCTATTCCCAGCGCTTGCTCCATGGCGAGGGCGTCGCCATCGGCATGGCGCTCGCCTTCGCCTTCTCGGCGAAACTCGGTCTGTGCTCCGGGCAGGACGTGACGCGGGTGGTGCGGCATCTGGAGGCCGTGGGCCTGCCGACCAAGATTTCCGACGTGCCCGGCGAACTGCCCGACACGGACGGGCTGATGACCCTCATCGCCCAGGACAAGAAGGTGAGCCGTGGCGCGCTGACCTTCATCCTCGTGCGCGGCATCGGCGAAGCCTTCATCGCCAAGGACGTGAACCCCGAAGAGGTCCGCGCCTTCCTCGCCGAGATGCGGTGAGCCGTTCCCCGGACAAGCGACGGCGACAGCCGGAGCGCCGATCCGGGGTCCAGCGCAGAAATTCCGCGCAGCGGTCAATGCCGGGGAGCGCCGGAGTTCGGAAGCGCCTTCGGCGGCTCCTTGCGCTGGGCCCCGGATCGCATTCCGCTGTCGCTCCATGCGTCCGGGGCGCGAGGGCGGTTCACTTCGTCGCCGGTGGCGCCTGCAAGACCGGTGCGGCGGCGGCGAACATCGCCTCCTTCGTCGGCGGCACAGGTGGGTAGATGCGGCTGCAATTGATGGTCTGCTTCACCGTCTTGGCGGCGGCACCCGACGCGACCAGCGTTCCGCGATCCCAGCCGGAGGTGTAGACGGCGCCCTCGGGGCCGAGGTCCATCACCGTCACATAATCCGGTGCGGAGAAGGCGACGCGGTCTTGCGGCCGGCCGGCGAGGTCGCATACCGCATTGTGGCCGGCGAGGCGGCCCATGGGGCGGGCGTGCTGGCAGGACATGACGGTGACGTGGCCGAGATCGTCCGCCGCCGCCACCGCGCAATCCCCCGCCGCATAAATATCTGTGACGCCCTCCACCTTCAGAAAGGCATCAACCGCCACCCGCCCCAGCCGGTCGAGCGGCACGCCGAGCTGTCCGGCAAGCGGGCTCGCGTGGGTGCCGGTCGTGAAGATGACCGTGCGGGCGGGGATGAAAGTGCCGTCCGCGAGCCGCACGCCGTCCGCCTCCACGGCCGCGATGCCCGCATGGTCGCGCGCCTCCACGCCGGATGCCGCGAGCGCGGTGCGGACGGTGGCCGCGCCCGCACCCATGGCCGCGCCGATTTCGTGGCGATCCACGAGAACGACGCGCACCGGCGCGTCGTCCCCCAATACGCTGCGCAGTCGGCCCGGCAGCTCGCAGGCGATCTCCACCCCCGCCAGTCCGCCGCCGATGACCACGGCGGTTCCTGCCGCCGCATCGCGCGGGCCGGCGGCGAGGCTGGCAAGGTGCGCCGCGAGGCGCTCGGCACCGGCGTAGCTGTCCACGTCGAAAATGGGCTGCGCGCGGGGAATGTCCGGCATCCTCAGCGCGCTGCCGGCGGCGAGGATCAGCCGGTCATAGGCGAGCGGCCCGGCCCCGGTGGCGAGGCGCCGCGCGGCGGGATCGATGGCGGTCACGGCCGCCTCGATGCGCCTCACGCCGATGGGGGCGAGCAGATCGTCCAGCGGCAGGCGGATGGCGGCGAGGTCGTCCTCGTAGCAGCGCACGCGGATGGTGTGGAACGCCTCCGGCGCCACGAGGGCGATCTCCAGCGTGCCGGGATCGATGCCGAACAGCTCCCGCGCCCGCGCTGCCGCAGCGGCGGCCCACAGGCCGGCGAAGCCGCCTCCGATCACGACGATGCGCTGTGTTCCCGCGTTCTGTGTCATTGCCGGAGCCTCCCGGCCCCAGCATAGGACAGGCGCGAAGAGCCGGCGACCGGCGATCAGGCCGGCGTCCGGGCGGGCTTCACCGGGCCGACATCCACCTGGATCTCGTCGCCCTCGATCTTGATCTCATAGGGATGCAGCGCATTGCGCACGAGGTGGGTGGAGCATTTGCCGGTGGCGCAGTCGAAGCCCCACATGTGGTGGGTGCACATGAGGGTCTTGCCGTCGAAGGTGGCTTCCGTCAGCGGCATGTCGGCATGCGGGCAGCGGCCGCGATAGGCCTTGATCTCCCCGCCCGCCGGCCACACCAGCAGCACGCTCTTCTTGCCGACCTGGAAAAGGCCCATCGCGCCCTCGGCGAGGGCATCCTTGTTGCAGATGACAGTGAAGGCCATGGCACGTGCATCCTGTCCGGTGAAGCTTCGGCAGGGCGCATCGCAAGATCAGGGCCAGCCCGGACCCCTTCCAATTGTCGGAAATCCGACGCCCCTATTTTGCCTCCCCGGCACGGGAGAGGGCGTCATAGAGCCAGCGCCTGAGGTCGCCCGCGAACAGGGCGCCGGCCACCCGCGCCACCTCGTTGCGGTTGGCGATGAAGCTCAGGGTGGGGATGGAGCTGATGCGGAAATAGTCGGCCAGCTCCCGCTCCTTGTCCGTGTCCACCTTGGCGAAGCGCACATGGGGCTCGAACTCGGCGGCCAGCGCCTCGAACACCGGCGCCATGGTCTTGCAGGGGCCGCACCAGTCCGCCCCGAAGTCGATGACGAGGGGCAGGTCGCTTTCGGATGTGTGGGCGGTGAAGCTCTCGGCGGTGAGCGTCATGGGCTTTCCGGTGAAGAGCGGCCCGCCGCAGGCCGGGCACGAAAGCGCGCGGGGGTCCGTGCCGGCCGGCACGGTCGTCACCGTGTGGCAGGCGGGGCAGGCTATGGTCCGCAGGCGGGTGGCGGTGTCGGCTTCGGTCATCACGGCTCCTCGGGGCGCGGGCGTGTGGGAATGGCCGAGCAAGAACGGGGCCGGGGGAGGGGTGCGTCCCGCCGCCTATGCGCTATGGTGGCGCCGGCCGCGCCGGGCGGCCGAGATCGAGACCGCGTTTCCTGTCCGCGAACCGGTACCCCCTTCGCGGGGAAACGCTTTAGGGAATTGAGACATGAGCGCAGCGCCCCTCACCGTCATCGCCATCATCACCGCGAAGGAGGGGCAGGAGGCGGCCCTGCGCGCGCTTCAGGAAAAGCTGGTGGTGGAGACGCACAAGGAAGATGGCTGCCTGCGCTACGAGCTGAACCAGTCGCTGGACGACGGGCGCATCCTGATCTTCGTCGAGACCTGGGAGACGGAGGCCAAGTGGCGCGCCCATATCGACGGCGCGGCGCTGGCGAACTTCGCCGCGGCCGGCGGGGGGGACCTGATCGCCGACAAGGTGATCCACCGGATGGCGCAAGTCGCCTGAGAAAGTGGCCTGACGAATAAGCGCCTGCCGGCTGAAATCTCTGGACTTTCAAGGATTTGCGGCCGGTGCTCCGCCGCTCATGGGTGGATGACGAGGCCCCACCACATCCACGCCGTGAGCATGGACAACGGCACGCCGATGCCGATGACCAGCGCCACGAGGTCCGGCTCCAGATCGTGATCCAGCGCGATGATGCTGGCGCCCAGCATGGGCGGCATGGCCATTTCCAGCATCGCCACCTGCGCGATCGGATCGCCGGTCCGCCCGAGCGCCGCATACATCAGGAAGATGGCCAGCGGCGCCAGCAGCAGCCGATAGCCGAGCCCCACCGCCAGCGCCCCGACCCGGCCGGAAAAGCGATCCAGCCGAAGGGCAAAGCCCACGGCCGCGAGGGCGATGGGGGTGAGCGTCTGGGCCAGCGCCTCGACCAGATGGTCGAGCCACTCCGGGCGCGGCAGATCGTTGGTGGCGAAGGCGATGAGGATGGCCCAGAAGGGCGGGAAGGTGGCGATCCGCTTCGCCACCGCCCGCCAGTCGAAATGCCCCGCGCTCGCCACGGCGGCGATGGCGAGGCCCAGCGTGGACAACGCGAGGTAGGAGCCGAACAGGTCGATGACGATGCCGAGCCCCAGCCACTGGCTGCCGGCGAAGGCCGCGATCATGGGCAGTCCGACGAAGGAGGTGTTGCCCCAGCCGCCCACCAGCAGCAATGCGCCGGCCCGCCGGTGCGACCAGCCGAGGGCGCGGCACAGGGGCATGATGACGAGGATGGCGAGGAGGGCGCCCATCCAGGGGGTGGCCGCGGCCAGCCACCAGCTGTCATCCATCTTCAGGTGATGGACGCTCCGCAGGGCGGTGGCCGGCAGCGCGACATTGATGACCCAGCCGCCGAAGGCCTTCGTGGCGGTGTCGGGCAGCCTCCCGGACCAGCGCAGCAGGACGCCGATCAGGAGGCAGGTGACGATCAAGGAAATCTCGTGCATCCCGATGCCCCTCCCCCCGGGGCGGCGCCGCCAATCCCCGGGACAATGGCTTGGGCTTCACCGCAAGGGAATAGGCGGGGCAGTGCTATCCGCAGACGGACGCTCTGCCCCAGCCGATCATCGAGCGCGAGCGACGGCGACAGCCAAGGCGAGCAGCATCTCGTCCTTGCCGCGCGGCGCCATGGCGGAGAGCCCGAGCGGGCAGCCCTCCAGCGTCGCCAGCGGCAGGGAGATCTGCGGCGTTCCGGCATGGCCGGAGAGGCACAGAAGCTCGATGGCGCGGGCGCGGAACGCCTCCAGATCGGCCAAGGGCGTGCCGCGCAGGGGCGCGATGCCGGGCGCCGTGGGCAGAAGGAGGATGCCGTCCTCTCCCAGCAGCGCATCGATCCGCGCCCGCACCTGCGCCCGCAAGGCGCGCGCCTCGGCCACTTCGGCGGGATCGAGGGTGGCGGCGGCGGCGAAGCGCTCCTTCACGCCCGGGCCGAAGTCCGGCTGCGCGGCGCGCACCCAGTCGGCATGCGCTGCCCAGGCATCGGCCGATTGCAGGATGCGGAAGACATTGCGCCAGTGGGGCAGGGCGCCGTGGGCCACGTCCACGGCCTCCGCCGGACCATAAAGCGCGGTCATGCGTGCGAGGGCCGGCGCCAGCGCGGCCGTCACCTTCGGCCCGGCTGCCTCGAACAGGTCGCGGGCCAGCAGCAGCCGCGGCGCGGGGGGCACCACGGGGTCGCCCAACAGCACGGCGCCGACCTTCTCGAAGGTCTGCGCATCGCGCGCGAACCAGCCCACCGTGTCGTAGGAGGGCGCCAGCGGCACGGCGCCGGCGATGGGGATGCGCCCGTGGGTCGGCCGCAACCCGAACAGGCCGCAATAGCTCGCCGGCAGCCGCACCGAGCCGCCGGTGTCGGAGCCGATGGCGAAGTCCACCAGCCCGCCGGCCGTCGCCGCCGCGGAGCCGGAGGAGGAGCCGCCGGGAATGCGCTCCGGCGCGGCGGGGTTGATGGGCGTGCCGTAATGGTGGTTCTCGCCGTTGAGGCTCCAGGCCATCTCGTCCGTATGGGTCTTGCCCACGAGGCGCGCGCCGGCACCCAGCAGCATGTCCACGACAGGGGCGCTCGTGTCCGGCACCCCATGGCTCGCCAGCCACGCCGGGCTCCCGGCCGCGGTGGGCACGCCGGCCACATGGAACAGGTCCTTCAGCGCGAAGGTGAGGCCTTCGAGCGGCCCCGTGCTTGTGGGGGCAAGCTCGAAATGGCCATGGGAGACGAAGGCGTCGAGCGTGTCATTCACCGGCATGAGCGATCCGTGGGGCGGCGGGTGGCGAGAGGGCAGGGTGAGGCGACAAGGCTTATCCGATCCGCGCGCCCGTGTCTCCGCGTGCTCCAGTGTCTTCGCGTGCCGTGTCCTGCAACCGGGGCGGGGTTGGGCGGGGCGCCCGCTGCTGCTATCACCGGGCGGGCGCCCGAGGATCTTCAGCCATGTTCAACTGGAACGACCTGATCTTCTTCCTCGAACTGGCGCGGCAGGGCCGGCTGATGCCGGCGGCGCGGCGGCTGAAGGTGGACCACACGACGGTTTCCCGCCGCATCAGCGAGCTGGAGAAGGATCTCTCCCTCAAGCTGTTCGATCGCAAGCCCGACGGTTTCGTGCTGACCGAGCCGGGCCATCGCCTGTTCGCGGTGGCCGAGCGCATCGAGCAGGAGGCGGTGGGCGTCGAGGAGACGCTGCAGGCGGCCCCCAGCGCGCCGCGCGGGCATGTGCGCGTCGCCTCCATGGAGGGCATCGGCGCCTTCTATCTCGCCGAGCGCTTCGCCGAGCTGGCGGAGAAGGAGCCGGGGCTGGTGGTGGAGCTGGTCACCGAGCGCCACCTCATCAACCTCACCAAGCGCGAGGCGGATATCTCCATCTCCTTCGTGCCGCCGCAGGGCCAGCGCCTCGCCGTGCGCCGCCTCGGCGCCTTCCGCCTCGCGCTCTATGCGGCGCCGGACTATGTGCGGCGCTTCGGCATGCCGAGGACGCGGGCGGAGCTGCCCGCCCACACCTTCGTGGATTATGTGGAGGATCTGGTCGCCATCCAGCCGGTGCATTGGCTGCTGGATGTGCTGGAGCCGCTGAAGGTGTCGTTCCGCTCCACCTCCATGCACGCCCAGCAGAATGCGGTGGCGCGCGGCGCCGGCATCGGCCTCCTGCCGCTGTTCTCGGCCAAGAGCAATCCGCGCCTCATCCCCATCCTCACCGACGAGGTGGTGGTGATGCGCGACATCTATGTGAGCGTCCACGAGGATCTGGAATTCATGGGCCGCTTCCGCGCCGTGCTCCAGCACCTCGCCGAGGTGGTGCAGCGGGACGCGGCCTATCTGACGGAGTTTTGAGGGGAGGGCGCGTGAGCGCCCCTACACCCGCTCCCCCGGCAAAAAACCCAGCAGCCCCGTGCCCGGCGCGCAGTTCACATACTCGAACTGGTGCGTGTCGCCCTCGGGCAGCACGAACACCTCGTGCCAGGTGCGCAGCTGGTTGGCCTTGCCGTACTTGCGATAGCGGGCCATGGCGGCGGAGAAGATGGCCTCGTGGGTGGGGTGGTGCTCCGCCCAGTTCTCCAGATGGCCGAGGGAGAGGAAATAGCCCAGCGCATGGGTCTCCAGCACCGGCACGCCGGCCGCGTCGCAGGTCTGCTGGAAGCGCAGGGAGGCGCAGCCGGAGGCTTCGCCATTCTCCTTCAGGAAGTCCATGCCCTTGAGCAGCGGTTCGCGCAGCTCGCGCATGTAGTTCTCCGCCTGCTCGGGGTCGCAGCGGCCCCAGAAGGCGGCGGAGCGGATGACCGCGAAATTGTGCGGGATGGTGAGCCGCCAGCGCGCCCCCTTCGTCTCACGCTCCACCGGAACGAGGGCGGCAACGGGGCTTGCCATCGTGTCGGCGGCGGCGAGCGGGATGCGGTCGCGCATGGCGCCGTAATAGCCGCACCACGGGGTGGGATAGAGCGCCACATCCGGTGCGGCGGAGAGGCCGCCGGCATAGTCCTGCCAGTAAATGCTCTCCTGCCGCTCCACCGGCACGGTCATGCTCTCGCGGAAATAGCCGGTAGGCTCGGCGAGGCGGGCGGCGTCCTCCCACCAGCCGGCGACGACCGGGTCAGTGAGGAAGCGGTCGCGCCTCGCCTCGTCCAGCCAGTAGGCGGCAACAATGTGGGTATAGAGCCCGTTCTGGTCCACGAAGGCGGCATGGTCGCTGACGGTCGGGCCGTCCGGCAGGGCCAGCACCTTTTCGATCCAGCCGAAGAAGGGCGAGGCGTGAACCTCCTCCGCGCTCTTGCCCTGCACCCCGTGGAAGGCGACGCAGAGCGCGCGGCAGTTATTGGCAAAGGCGGTGGACCAGCGCTGCACCACTGGCTCGAAGCCCTTCGGCTTGCGCAGGGGATGGACGCGGTCATAGACGGGCATGGCCATGGGGTATCGTCCCGAAGTGTTGTTGATTGTTCAATGAACGCCGAAATAGGCCTTGTGCAGCTCCCCATCGGCGGCGAGCGCCGCGCTGGTGCCTGATGCGACGACGCGGCCCTGCGCCAGCACATAGCCGTCGTCCGCCACATCCAGCGTCTGCCGCACATTCTGCTCCACGAGGAGGATGGTGTAGCCCTCCTCCTTCAGCTGCCGCACGATGCGGAACACCTCCGAGACGAACAAGGGCGACAGGCCGAGGGACGGCTCGTCGAATACGATCAGCTCGGGATCGGTCATCAGCCCGCGGGCGATGGAGAGCATGGAGCGCTCGCCGCCGGAGAGGGTGCCGGCCAGCTGGTTGCGACGTTCCTTCAGCCGCGGGAAGGTCTCGAACATGCGCTCCATGCGCGCGGCGAGCCGGTGGCGGTCCTTCTCGAGCAGGCCGCCGACCTTGAGGTTTTCCAGCACGGTCATGCGCGGCAGCACGCGGTTGCCCTCCGGCACGGTGGCGATGCCCAGCGCGGCGATGCGGTGGGTGGCGAGATTGGTGATGGTATCGCCGCCGAACGCCACCGATCCGCGCCGCACCGGCGTCAGCCCGAGGATGGAGCGGATGAGGGTGGACTTGCCCGCCCCGTTGGCGCCGAGGATGCAGGTGATGCGGCCGGGCTTCGCCTCGATGGAGACGTCGTGCAGCACGTCCGCCCGGTCATAGCCGGTGGTGACGCCGGAGACGGAGAGGCGGCGGGAGGCTTCGGGCCGGCTCATTGCGCGCCTCCGAGATAGGCGGTCTGCACCTCGCGGTCGGCGATGAGGGCATCGAACGGGCCCTCGAAGATCTTCTTGCCGAAGTTGAGCACGATGCAGCGGTCCGAGATGCGGCGGATGACGTCCATCTCATGCTCCACGAGGACGATGGCGAGGTCCGGCATTTCCTCCCGGAAGGCGAGGAGGTCGTCCATCAGCGCCCGCGTCTCCTCATGGGTCATGCCGGCGGAGGGCTCGTCCAGCAAGAGCAGGCGCGGGGCGCCGACCAAAGCCCGGCAGATCTCGATGCGGCGCCGGTCGATCATGGTGAAGCTGCCGGCCGGCTTGAACAGATTGGTCGCGATCTGCGGGTTGAACCGGCGCGTGAGGGCGGTCGCCCGTTCCACCAGCTCGGACAGCTGGCGGCGGAAACGGCCGCGCAGCAGGAGGGCGGAGAGGAGGCTGAGGTCGAGCCGCCCGAGCGCCCCGAGCGCGATGTTGTCGAACACCGTCTGGTCCAGCATCAGCCGCGAGCGCTGGAAGGTGCGGGCGACGCCGGCCCGGCCGATCTCCTGCGCCGAGCGGGCGAACAGGTCCTGCTCGGCGAGCTGCACCGCCCCGGCAGAGGGCTTGTAGAGGCCGGTGAGCACATTGAAGAAGGTGGTCTTGCCCGAGCCGTTCGGTCCGACGAGGCCGATGGTCTCGCCCTTGCCGACACTGATGTCGAGGGCGTCCAGCGCCGTCAGGCCACCGAAGCGCATGGTGAGGCCGGAGCAGGCGAGCAGCGGGCTCATCGGGAACCTCCCTTCACGAGCGCGGAGAAATCGCGCACCGCGCGCGGCATGAGGCCGGAGGGGCGGAAGCGCAGGATGGCGATGACCAGCAGGGCGAAGATGACGAGGCGGAATTCCTGGATCGCCTGCAATTTCTCCGGAATGACGAGGATGACCACCGCCGCCACCACGGCGCCCCAGAGATTGCCGAGCCCGCCCAGCACAAGGATGGACAGCATGATGAGGCTGTCGCCGAAATTGGCGCTGTTGGGATTCACGAAGCCGTTCATCATGCCGTAGAGCGCGCCGGCGACACCGATCATGGCATTGCCGAGCAGGAAGGCCGTGGCCTTCCAGCGGGCGATGGAGAGGCCGAACACGCTGGCCGCCACCTCGTCCGAGCGCACCGCGTCCAGCGCCACGCCCACGAACGAGGTCTCCAGCCGCCGCACCAGGAAGAAGGCGAGGCCGAACAGGGCGCAGGAGGCGAGCGCGTAGGGCAGATAGAAGGAGACGTCGTAGGGCCCGATCTCGGTCATCCGGCTGAAGTCGAGGCCGAACAAAGAGAAGGATTTCACCTTCATGCCCTGCGGGCCGCCCAGCACGTCGTTCACCTCCAGAAAGGCGCGCAGCAAAAGGCCGAAGGCGATGGTGACGAGGGCGGCATAATGGCCGCGCGTGCGCAGCACCGGCAGCAGAAGCACCAGCCCCAGCACCGCCGCCGCAAGTCCGGCGATGAGCAGGACGAGAAGGTGCGGGATACCCGTATTCCCCAAGAGAGCCGCCACATAGGCGCCCACCGCGAAGAAGGCCGCCCCGGCGAAATTGGGCACGCCGGCAAAGGCCATCTGCAAGGTGAGGCCCGCGGCGGCAGTGGCGAACAGGGCGACGGTGGCCATCATCAGCAGCGTGTAATGCTCCTCGCGCAGCGCGGCGGCGATGGCGAGGATGCTGAGGGCGGCGGTGAGGTTCACCGTGCCGGGATGGGCGCGGCAGAGGCCGACGATGCGACGCCCGGCGGGCACCTTCTCCGCCAGCGCGAACACCGCGACGAAGGCGGCCAGCAGCGCGATCACCTGGCCCTGCTGTTCGGCGTGGAGCAGGAAGCCGCCGCCGGCGAACAGGAGGGCCACCGTGGCGGCCACGGCGAGGCGCGCGCGGCCGCCGGTGCGGGTCGTATCAGCGGGAAGGGAGGGGGCAAGGTCCGCCATGCTCATCTCATACCCGCTCGCTGGATTTCTCGGCGATGAGGCCGGTGGGGAAGAGGCCGATCAAAGCGATGATGACGGCGAAGGCCACCACGTCCTTGTAGGCGCTGGTGAAGGGCAGGACGACGGTGACGAGGGTCTGCACGCCCGCGAACAGAAAGCCGCCGATGATCGGCCCGATGAGGCTGCCGAGGCCGCCCACCACCGCGCAGGCAAAGCCGATGATGCCCAGCATGACGCCCATGTTGAAGTTGATCTCCCGGTAGTAGAGCCCGAGCATCAGCCCCGCGAGGCCGGCGAGCATCGATCCCAGCGCGAAGGTGCCAAGCACGGTTCGGTTGAAGCTGACCCCCGCGAGCTGCGCCACCTCCTCGTCCTGCGCCACCGCGCGGATGGAAAGGCCGAGGCGGGTGCGGGTGATGACGAGATGGGTCGCCAGCACCACCGCGAGGCCGGCGATGAGGATGATCACGCTGTCGATCCCCACGCTGAACGACCCCGCCTTCAGCACGCCGTCCGGCAGCAGGGCCGGGAAGGGCTTGGGATTACCGCCGTTGGGCACGCCGAGGCGGATGGCCTCGCGCAGCACGGTGCCGGCCATGAGGGTGGCGAGCAGCACGTTGACGCCCGGCGCGTTCTTCAGCGGCAGCACCAAAAGCCGGCCGATGATGACGCCGGAGAGCGCGCCCGCCCCCAGCGCCGCGATGAGCCCCACCGCCAGCGCCAGCGGGCCGGAGAGGGTGACGAGCGCCGCCATCAGCCCCGCCGCCCCGAAGGCGGAGAAGGCGCCCACCGTCACCACGTCACCGTGGGAGAATTTGATCACGTCCAGCACGCCGAAGAACAGCGAGAAGCCGACCGCGACGATGGCGTAGATGGTGCCGAGCATCAGCCCGTTGAACAGGTATTGGGCGAGAAGTCCGGGATCCATGGCAGGTCTCTCAAGGGGAGCACAGGCCGGCGCGCTGCAAGAAGGGCGCCGGGGGCGAAGGGGAGCTGTCATGCCCCGGCTCGTCCGGGGCATCCACTTGGCCGCGGGGTCGCTGCTCGAAAGCCAGGCGTCGGTCGTAGCGCTGCGGTGGATCCCCCGGACAAGCCGGGGGATGACGGGCGGAGGGGCCAGAGCCGGCCCCTCAGTTGCTCGCTGCCTTGCCCGGCAGCTTCTTGGTGCCCGTCGCATAGGCACTGTCCGGCCAGTAGATCCACTTGCCGTCCTGCGAGACATAGACGTTGGCAGAGACGATGTTCTGCCGGTGGTCGTCGAAATTGATCTCGCCCACCAGCGCCTTGTAGCCCTTGGTGGTGTTGAGGATGTCGCGCACCTTCTTGCGGTCCGGGCCGGCCTTCTCGATGGCGTCCATGATGAGGTTGGCGGCGGAGAAGGCGAACGGGCCGTAGGCGTCCGGGTCCTCGCGATAGCCGGCCTTGGCATAGGCGTCCATGAAGGCCTTGCCGTCGGCATACTTGGTCAGCGGCGCGCCGTTGTGGAACGAGACGGTGCCCTCGGCTGCCGGGCCGGCGCCCTCGATGAAGCCGGCGCTCATGATGCCGGAGACGCCGGCAAGCTGCGCCGGGATGCCGAGCCGGTCCATCTGCGAGCGCACGCGCACGCCGAGGGGGGTGAGGCCGCCGATGAACACCACATCCGGCTTCAGCTCCTTCACCTTGGTGAGTTCGGCGGTGAAGTCCTGCTGGTCCGGCGGCACCGGGAAGGTGGCGAGGATTTCGCCGCCCTGGGGCTTCAGATTTTCGGCGAAATACTTGTTCTGGCCCTTGCCGTAGTCTGTGGTGTCGTGGATGACGACGAAGGTCTTGAAGCCCTGCTTGGTGAGGAACTCCGCGGCCATCTTGCCTTCATTGATCATCGTGCCGTTGACGCGGTGGATCTCCTTGTAGTCGTTGCCGTAGGTTATCTCCGGCAGCACCGCGCCCCACACCACCACCGGCAGGCCGAAGCGGTTGTAGGTGTCCACCGTGGCGATGGCGACCGCCGAGCAATAATGGGTGATGCCGGCGATGATGGACTTGTCGGAGGCCGCCTTGGTGGCCACCTGCACGCCCACGTTCGGCTTGCACTCGTCGTCGAAGGGCACCAGCTCATAGGTGTATTTGGCGTCGGGCTTCGCGTTGTGCAGGTCCACGGCCAGCGACGCGGAATTGCGGCCGCCGAGGCCAGTGGCGGAATTGCCGCCGGTGAGCGGGCCGATGAAGGCGATCTTCACCGTGTCGCGGGCCAGCGCGGGCGCCGTCGCCAGCGACAGTGCGGCGAGCGCCGCGCCCGCGACATTGAGCAGTTTTCGGCGGGCCAGCATTTGATCCGTTGCCATGTGATGATCCTCTGGAAGGGTTTGTTCTGGTGAGGCCGTGCGGCGCCGGTCGTTGCCGGCCCCGGTCGAGGAAAATTCAGGCCGCGCCATCGGCGAAGAGCATGTCCGCCGTGGGGTCGAGCGCCCCGTCGTCGGCGGCGCGGGCGATGGCTGCGCCCTCGGAGAAATAGGCCGGCTCGCGGGCGGAGCGGTCCACCTCCAGGTGGAACACGTCGAAGCGGTTGTAATAGCCCACCACGTCATGGAACTGCTTGGGCTCCACGCAGCGGGCGGTGTCGATCTCGGCGTAGAGGATGCCCTCGTGCTCGCCCAGCACCTCGCCCACCACCTGGGAGGTGGGATCGAGCACCATGGAGATGCCGCGCGGGGAATTGTCCATCACGTCGAGGCTCGCCTTCCCCATGCTGCCCATGGCCTCGCGCATGGCGGCATCGACGAAGCCGGAGGCGACGATGTTGAAGACCTTGGCCTCGAAGGCATGGGCGCCGGCGCGGATCTCGATGGCGCGCTTCAGGTCATAGGCGCCATCCTCCTCCGGGGGACGGGTCGGCCAGATCGGCGGATAGGAGGAGATGTGAACCTGCTCCCCCTGCGCCATCAGGGCATAGCGCGCGAGGGGATTGGTGTTCTCTCCGCAGATCAGCATGCCGACCCGGCCGATCTCTGTGGCGGTGACGCGCAGGCCGCGCGCGTCACCGTTCGCCCACACCAGCTTCTCGTAGAAGGTGGGGACGAGCTTCCGGTGGTGGTTGAGGATCGCGCCATCCGGCCCGATCAGCACGTTGGAATTCCAGATGCAGCCGACGCTGGCGTCCGTCCCCTCGGTGAAGCCGAGGGAGACGTGGACGCCGTGCCGGCGCGCCGCCATGCGGATGGTGCGGATGGCGCCGTCCGAGAGCTTCTGCGCCTCAGCAACCAGCGCGCGGAAGAAGCCGTGATTGTAGATGGGCGCCTGCAGCGCCGCCCACACCGGGAAGCCCGGCAGGAAGGATTCCGGGAACACCACCAGCGCGGCGCCGTTGGCGGCGGCCTCGGCGATGAGGTCGCAGGCCTTCTCGGCGGTCTTGTCCGCATCGAGGAAGACGGACGAGGCGTGGCAGGCGGCGGCCTTGAAGCGGGGATATTGGACGGTCATCGGGCTCTTCTGCCAGTGGGGCGGCGGTGGGTGCGCCGGCTCATGATGGCGTGGTGTCCCGTGTGCGGAAGGGTGCAAATGTGCAGGGGCACTTGCGCATATTCCTATGCGGCAGGTGTGGGCGTGGTTCCCGGGCCGGCGCCGGGGGCGCTTTGCCTCGACAGGGCGCAATTGCCCGGCTGCGCGCCGCCTCTGGATGAGGCGCGGTGCGCAAAGGATGGCCTTCGGGCCGACCATCGCCCTCTTTGCGCACCGCGCCTTGCACGATTTCCGATGGCGCGGCGAAGTTCGGGAGCGGCCAATATCCGCGTGGCGCGGCCAAGCGCCCCGCCTTCGCCCATTGCCTTGCGGGAAGCGGCGAAGAATGATCCTTGCGAAAAATGAGCGCGTCGCCGGTTCGGGCTGTAACGTTCGGGTGGGCGCGTGCGAACTGACCCTCGGGAACGTGTAGATGGACGACCGCGAACTGCGGTGGGCGCAATTGATGCGGAGCGCGCTTGCCGGCGATGGCGCGGCCTATGAGCACTTGCTCCGTGAGCTGGCGCCCGCGCTGCGCATGGTGGTCCAGCGCCGCCTTGTCCGCCTTGGCGCGCCCACGGCGGAGACGGAGGACATTGTGCAGGAGACGCTGCTGGCGGTGCATCTGAAGCGGCACACCTGGCGCACCGAGGACCCCCTCGGGCCCTGGCTTTGGACCATCGCCCGCAACAAGATGGTGGACCATCTGCGTCGGCGGGGGCGGCGGGTGGAGGTGCCGGTGGAGGATTTCGCCGAATTCCTCCCGGCGCCGGAGGAGCGGCCCGACACCGGGGCCATGGAGGTGGAACAGCACCTGGCCCTGCTGCCGCAGAAGCAGCAGGCGGTGCTGCGCTCGGTGGCGGTGGAGGGCGCCTCCGTCGCCGAGACGGCGGAGCGGATGCGCATGACGCCCGGCGCGGTGCGCGTGGCGCTGCATCGCGCCTTTGCGAGCCTTTCGGCCCGCCTGAGGGAGGAGTGAAGGAACGACGTGAAGACCGATGACCTCATACGCGCCCTCGCCGCCGATGCGCGGCCGGTACGCAGCTTCAGGAGCACGCTGGCGCTGGCGCTCGTCGTTGGCGTCGTGGCGGCGGCGTGCGTGTTCGCCCTGCGTCTTTCGCCGCGGCCGCATCTTCTGACGCAACTGGTGGAATGGCGCCTCGCCTTCAAGTTCGCGGTGACGCTCACCCTCGCCGCATCGGCGGTGGTGCTGGCACTGCGCCTGTCGCAGCCCGGCGCGCCGGTGGGACGGGCAGCGCGGGCCCTGCTGGTGCCGGCCCTTCTGCTTGCGGCGGGTGTCGCGTCCGAGCTGGTGACGACGCCCGCGAGCCAGTGGCGGCACGAACTCGTCGGTCGCTATGCCATCTATTGCACGACGCTCATTCCCATGATCGCCGCCCCGGCACTGGGCGCGCTCCTCCTCGCCCTGCGGCGCGGCGCCCCCACCCACCCGACGCTGGCCGGTGCCGCAGCGGGCCTCGCGGCGGGCGGCATCGGCGCCGCCCTCTACGCCCTCCATTGCGTGGACGATTCCCCGCTGTTCGTCCTCGCCTGGTACAGCATCGCGGTGGCGGTGGTGACGGCGGTGGGCGCGCTCGTGGGTAGCCGATTGCTGCGCTGGTAGGGCAGGGGCTCCGGTTCCCGCGCCGCCGTTGCCGCGGGCGGCCGGCGCCGCCGCCCGTCACTGTTGCCCTTTGGTCGCTTGCCGGCTCCGTCTTCCGCCAGCCGTTCCGTCACCGCCTAGACCGCGCCACGGCGCTTAGCTACCCCTAATTGCAACTCTGGTCAGGGAGAGTTGCGGTCATGGCGGCAAAGGCAAAAACCGGCTTCAGCGGGCTCGATAGGAGCAAGACGCTGGCGGAGAACACGGTGAATGCGGGTCCGGTGGTCCTGGATTCGAATGTGACGTTTACGGCGGCATCGCCTGATATTTTCACCCAAGGATACTTTCTTGTCGATGTTACCAATTTTGGTGGAAATGACCATTTCTACCTTAAAGACGGTGGGGGGATAAAGGTCGTTTACGGACAAGATTTTGGATCTGTTTATTATAATGATGTGCTGGTCGGAACAGTCACGTCAGGCGGTCCGTACATATCGGTCACTCTTGAGCCGAACGTAACAGCAGAATCTATGACCGCTATGGCGAGAGTGGTCTCATATTACTACGATGGCGACACACCCTCAGCGTTCGGTCGCGTCGTCACTTATAGAGTTTTAAACTCGTCCGGTGCGGATACCTCAGCCACCATGCAGCTCAAGCTGAAGCCCGAGAACGACGCGCCCGTGTTCTCCGGCCTCGATGCCCAGTCGGTCCATTCCGCCTCGCAGGCGGCAGCGGGCGTCGTCATCGACGCCGACGTCCATGTGGCCAATCCCGATCTGACCGGCTTCAAGGGCGGCAAGCTCGCAGTCCATCTCGCCGGCGCGACTGCGACCGATCAGCTTTATCTGTCGGACGGGCATTTCAGCATCACCGGCAAGAAACTCTATCTCGATGGGAAGCAGGTCGGCACGGTCTCGGCTGACGGACACAACGGGCACGATCTGGCCTTCACCTTCTCCGCCGCCATATCGGATGCGCAAGCGAGCCAACTCGCCGAGCAGGTGTCCTATCGCTCCACCGCCGCCTCCGCCCCGAGCGGCGGGCGGGACGTGACCTTCACCGTCACCGACGCCGAGAAGAGTTCGACGAGCGCGCATGTCTCGCTGGGGTTCGAAGCGGATGCGCCGACCCTCCTCTCCGCCAACGCCATGGTCTCCGATCCCTTCGCGACCCTGAAGGCAGCCGCGTCCGGCGCGCCGGACGATCTCTCCGCCGTGTTCGCCACGCTGGAAGCGCGGGCGGCGGGGCTGCTGGAGGCGGCGTCGCACGCTCATGGGGGGCTGGCCGCGGATCATCTGCCGGACCTCCATCTCCCAGCGGCGGTCGCCGACTATCTCGATGCCATCGGTTCATCCATTCTCGACCATGCGCCGTCGGCGCATCCCGCGCTGGTGCACGAGCTGTCCGACCGGGCGGCGGCGCTGGCGGCGCATGTGCATGACGTGCTTCATCCCGTGCACGGGAGCGCGGATGCGCTGATCTGATCCGCGGCCGGCAGCCGTCGATGCCCTTGCCAGAACGGCGCGGGCCGTGCCCATCTAGGGCGCGGCTGTTCCGGGCGGGAGGCAGGCGATGTCGCAAAGCGAGGGCCGGGTCGGGGCGCGGGACAGAGGCGGCTTTGATCGCCGCAGCCTGCTGAAAGGCGCGGCGGCGCTCGCCGTCGCCGGGGGCATCACTTCGGGCGTGCGGGCCGCGGCCGGCGGGCTCATCGATGCACACAGCCACAGCTGGGGCGGCGACCTCTCCCGCTATCCCATGGTCAACGGCCAGACCGCCCGCGACCGCGATCCGCCGGACTACGACATTGACACCGTGCTGGCGCGGGAGGCGGCCATCGGGGTGTCGCGGGTCGTGCTGGTTCAGCACATCGGCTATTTCGGTTTCGACAGCTCCTATCTGACGGATGCCGCGCGGGCGCACCCCGGCACCTTCGCGGTGGTGGGTGCGGTGGACGACCGGCGGGCCGACGCGCCGGAGGCCATGCAGGCGGCCAAGACGGCGGGCGTGAAGGGGTTCCGCCTGAGGGGCGTCAATACCGCCTCCTGGCTCACCTCTTCGGTGATGGCGACCATCTGGGTGACGGCGGCGGAAGAAAACCTCGTGCTGTGCCCGCTCCTGCGCGACAGCGCGGATATGAGCGACGACGCGCTCGTGCATGTGGCCGAGATGTGTCGGCGCTACCCCGCGACGAATGTCTGCCTCGACCACATGGCCCATGTGAAGCCCGGCGACTCCCGCCAGCTGGACAGGCTTCTCGCGCTTTCCGCCTTTCCGGGCGTGACGGTGAAGGTCTCCGGCCTCAACAAGTTCGACACGCCCCCCTACGACCGGGTGATCCCGCAACTCGTCGCCCTCCTCGCCGCCTTCGGTGCCGGCCGGCTGATGTGGGGCAGCGACATGCCGGTGCTGGAGCGCGAACCGCCCAACACCCTCCAGGCGGCTTTCGATTTCATCGCCCGCCGCGCGCCCCTCGACGATCAACAAAGGGACTTTCTGCTGCGGGGAACGGCCGAGCGGGTGTTCTTCGGCGGATAGGGGCTGCGCGTTCAGGTTGTGTCGGGAGGGGTGGCGTGGTTTTACCCAGCGTCATTTCCGGTTTTTCTCTGTAATTCGACGAAGGCTGCAAGACGAACCGCGCCGTTGGTTGCGTCATCCTCATCTTCGCTGGTATTCTCGCAGCCTTCGGGACACGAACACACGCAGGGCGGGATGCGGGGCGGGGCAGGCAGTGGGGCGCATGACGGCGCGGCCGGATGGGCCGGACGCGCGCGCTTGGCTTTGCGCCTTCCGGTCGTCATGCGCCTTCCCGTTGCGTTGCGTCTGCTTTTTGTCGTCCTGATCCTCGTCAACGGTGTCGCCACCTTCGTTCAGGCCGGCAATGCCGCGGGCCTCAGGTGGAATGCGGTCGAGGTCGAAGGGCTCGTCGCCTCTGGCCTGCTGTGCGAGCACGAGAGCGGGCAGGCGGGCTCTTCCGCCCCCGATCAATCCCCCGCCCATCCCTGCTGCGCGGATTGCATCGCCTGTCCCTGTGCCGACGGGATGCTGGCGCCGCCGCCTGCCCCGGTCGCCCTCGGTGCCGTGGGCAGATTCCACATGGTGCGTGCCGATCTTCCGGCCGCCCAGCTTGCCACCCAATTTCCCTTCAAGCGCGGGCCGCCGCCGCGCGCACCTCCCCACCTCGTGACCGCCGTCAAGGCCGCCTGAACCGGCGCGCTCGCGCGCCTTCGGTTTCTCACGAGGATTTTTCATGACCCGGCTTCACGGTGCCGCCAGCCTTTGCGCGCTGACCGGCCTTCTTCTCGCTGCCCATCCCCCCTCCGCGCACGCCCATGGAATCGCGGGCGACCGCGTGTTCCCGGCGACCCTCACCTTCGACGATCCGGCCGTGGCCGACGAACTCGCTTTGCCTACCGTGCAATATCTGAAGGATAGCGACGGCGTCGGCGGCACCAGCTATTCGTTCGAATATGCCAAGACCATCACCCCGTGGCTCGGCATCTCCGTCGAAAGCGGTTGGCTGCAGAACACCCCCGGCCATTCGGGCTTCGACAACATCGAGACGACGCTGAAATGGATGCTCCTCAACAATGCGGAGCATGAATTCATCTTCTCGGTGGGCCTCAGCATCGAATGGGGTGGCACCGGCAATTCCAAGGTGGTGGACAGCTACACCACGGTCTCGCCCAACCTCTATTTCGGCAAGGGCTTCGGCGACCTGCCGGACAGCCTCGCCTTGCTCCGGCCCTTCGCCATCACCGGCCAGCTGGGCTATGGCCTGCCCACCCAGCTCACTGATCCGCTGACCTTCGAATCCAACCCGCGCGTGCTCACCTGGGGCCTGTCGCTGCAATACAGCCTGCCCTACCTCAATCAGAACGTGCGCGAGATGACCGGCCAGCCGGATTTCATCAAGCAGCTCACCCCCATCATCGAAGCCAGCTTCCAGTCGCCGGTCTCCAACATCGGCGACGGCGCGCGCATCACCACGGGCACCATCAATCCCGGTGTCATCTGGTCCAACGGCGCGGTGCAGGTGGGCCTTGAGGCCCTCATTCCCATCAATGCCCAGAGCGGCAGCCATGTGGGCGTGATCGGCCAGCTGCATTTCTTCCTGGACGACATCTTCCCGAACGGCATCGGAAAGCCTCTCTTTCCCTGAATGTCCGTTCCTTCCCTGATCCCCTTTTCGCGAGATGCATCATGAAGCGCATCGCAACCCTCGTCGCCGCGGCCGCCCTCGGCCTCCTCTCGGCCACCGCCGCTTTCGCCCACGCCCATCTGGAAAAGGCGGTGCCCGGCGTCGGTACCACCGTTTCCGCCGGCCCCAGCGAGGTCCGCCTCGTCTTCAGCGAGGCGGTGGAGCCCCGCTTTTCCTCCATCGTCGTCACCCGCGCGGATGGCTCGGCCGTGGCCTCCGGCGCGGCGGCCGATGCCTCCGATCCCAAGGCGCTGGTGCTGAAGCTGGGGGCGGCGTTGCCGGCCGGCGCCTACAAGGTGCAGTGGAAGATCGTCTCGGTGGACACCCACAAGACCGAGGGCAGCTTCGGCTTCCAGGTCGGCAAATAGTGGACGTCTTCCCCCTCATCCTCGCCGCGCGGTTCGTGCACTTCGCGGCGGGGCTGGTGCTGCTCGGGGCGCCGCTGTTCGTGTTCACCGCCGTTCCGGTGTGGGCCGGGGCAGCGGGCGCCATAGCCGTGCGGGCGGCGGAGCGGATGGTTTTGCTCGCGCTGCCGGCCGCGCTTGTCTCCGCGCTCATGTGGGCGGGGGCTGCGCTGGTGGACATCACTGGTGCGCCGGCGAGCCTCGCCGACCCGCGCCTCGTCTCCGGTTTCCTGCTGGAAACCGGGTTCGGCCGGGCCATGGCGTTCCGCCTTGTCGTGCTGGTTCTGGCCGCGCTCGCCTGCCTCGCCCTGCGCGGACGCAGAAGGCTGGCGGCGGTCGCCGGCGCGGGGGTGGTGCTGATCGCGAGCGAAAGCCTGCTCGGCCATCCCGGTGCCGCCGAGGGGGCGCGGGCGGTGATGCTGGTGGCGGTGCATGCCGTCCATGGCACGGGCGCGGCGGTGTGGATCGGCGGCCTGCTGCCGCTCATCGTGCTGCTGGACGGCTGGGCGAAAGCGCCTGATGAAGCCGGAAAGGCGCCGGGCGCCGTACTGCGGCGGTTCTCCTGCGTCGGCATCGGGGCGGTGCTGATGGTGGGCCTCGGCGGTAGCCTTGCCGCGATCCTGCACATCGAGACGCCAGCCGCGCTGCCGGGGACGATCTACGGCCGCATCGTCGTCCTGAAAGCCTCGGTCTTCGCCGGCCTCGTCTGCCTCGCCTTGCGCAACCGCCACATCGCCCTGCGCCTCGCCCGCTCGGACGCACGGGGCGCGGACCTTGCGCGCATCGCGATGAACAGCCGGCTGGAGGTGGCGCTGGCCCTTGTCGCCGTCTTCCTCGCGGCGCTGCTGGGCATGAGCGATCCGCAGCTTTAGCCGGGTCGGCTCACTCCGGCTCCGCGAGGCGATAGCCGACGCCGGTCTCGGTGCGGATGTAGCGGGGCTTTTCGGGGTTATCCTCCAGCTTCTGCCGGAGCTGGCGGACATAGACGCGCAGATATTGCAGATCGTGCATCTCGCCCCACACCTGCGAGAGCAGATAATGGTGGGTCAGCACCTTGCCCGCGTGCTGCACCAGCACCCGCAGGATGGCGTATTCCTTGGGCGAGAGCTTCACCTCCCTGTCCTTCACCTTCACGATCCGCCGCACCAGATCCACCGAGAGGTCGCCCACCACGAACAGCGGCTTCTCGCCCTGCTGCTGGAGGCGATGGCGCAAAGCGACGCGGATGCGGGCCACCAGCTCGTTCATGCCGAAGGGCTTGGTGACGTAGTCGTCCGCCCCCGCCTCCAGCGCCTCCACGATGCCGGGCTCGTCGGTGCGGCTGGAGAGGATGATGATGGGGCAGGTCTGCCCCTCCTCGCGCCAGCGGCGCAGCAAGTCGCGGCCGGGAATGTCGGGCAGGCCGAGGTCGAGGATGACGAGATCGGGCGCGCCCGCGGCCATGAGCGCCAGCGCCTCGGCGCCGGTGGCGGCGCTCTCCACCCCGTAGCCCTGCGTCGGCAGGCCGGTGGCGAGCAGGCGGCGGATGGCGGGTTCGTCGTCCACCACCAGGAGCTTCACCGCCGCGCTCACGGGGCGGCCTCCAGCATGGGGGCGAGCGCCCGCGCGGGCAGGTCGATGGTGAAGACGGCGCCGGAACGGTCGGCCCGGTTGGCCACGGCGATGGTGCCGCCCAGGGCTTCGATGAAGCCGCGGCAGATGGCGAGGCCGAGCCCGGTGCCGGCGCGGACCTGATCCTGCTTGCGGGCGCGGAAGAACTTGTCGAACACCTTGTCCACGTCCTCGTCCGGAATGCCCGGCCCCTCGTCCAGCACCTGCAACGTCACATGTCCATTCTCGACCCAGCCGTGGAGGGAGACGAGGGAGCCGGCGGGCGCGTATTTTGCGGCATTGTCGAGGAGGTTGAACAGCGCCTGTTCGAACAGCACCGGATCGACGTTCAGCATGGGCAGGTCCGGCGCAAGGTCGATCTCCACCCGGTGGTCCTTCAGGATGGAGGCCGCCCGCCGCATGGCGCTGCCGACGATCTCGGCGAGGTCGGTGGGCGAGGCATTGGGCACGATGGCCCCGGATTCGAGCCGCGTCATGTCGAGCAGATTGGCGATGAAGCGGTTGAGCCGCAACGCCTCCTCCTCGATGGTCGCCAGCATCTCGCCGCGCTGCTCCTCGGTGAGGGCGGCGGCGAAGCTCCTCAAGGTGCCGGCCGCGCCGAGGATGGAGGCGAGCGGGGTTTTCAGGTCGTGGGAGATGGAGGTGAGCAGGGCCGACCGCAGCCGGTCGGTCTCGGCGTCGAGCCGCGCCTTCTCCACGTCGGAGACGAGGTTCGCCCGCTCCACGGCCAGCGCCGCCTGGTCGGCGAGGGCGTCGAGCAGCCGGCGTTCCTCGGGCGAGAGGGGCGGGCCTTCCTTGTCCTTGTCGATGCCCACCACGCCCACCGCCCCGCGCCCGGTGTGCATGGGCAGGAACAGGCGGCGCGCGCCGGGCAGCGTGTCCGCGCCGCGGCCGGCGGGGCGGTTGTTCTCATAGGTCCAGTTGGCGGCGGCGAGGTCGGCGGCGTCGATGGCGTCTTCCGGGGGATAGCCGGCCTTCACGGTGAGCGCGCCATCCTCCGGCAGCAGCATCACCACGCGCACCTTCAGCATGGAGGCGATCTGGAAGGCGGTGGCCCAGAGGAGATCGTCGAGGCTCACCGCGCTCGCGAGCTTCTTCGAGAAGAGATAGAGGTCTTCCGTCGTCTTCGCCCGCGCCCGTGCGGCGAGCGCCTGCCCGCGCACCCGCGCCGTGAGGTTGCTGGCGATGGCCGCCACCACCAGGAAGAAGAACAGCGCGATCACGTTTTCCGGATCGGCGATGGTGAAGGTGTAGAGCGGCGGGATGAAGAAGAAATTGAACGCCAGCATGGCGGCGACCGAGGTCGCCAGCGCCGGCCACAGGCCCGAGCGCACAGCGCTGACCAGCACGGCGGTGAGGAAGACGAGGGCGACGTTCTGCAATCCCAGCAGCCGTTGCAGGGCGACGCCCACGAGGGTCGCGGCGGCGACGAGGAACGCGCCCTCCGCATAGGCCCGCACCTCCCGGCGCACCGGCAGCGGGGCGACCGCGCGCGCTTCATCCGATGCCGGCGGCCCGGCGTCGCCGGCGATCACATGGACGGAGATGTTGCCGGAGCGGCGCACGAGGTCGTGCACCACCGAGCCGTGCAGGATCTCGAACCAGCGCGAGCGGTCCGACTTGCCGATGACGATCTGGGTGACGTTGGCGGAGCGGGCATAGCCGAGCACGTCGTCGGCGATGTGCGCGCCGCCGGGCACGGTGACGGCCTCCGCCCCCAGCCGCTCGGCGAGGCGCAGCACCTCGGCGATGCGGTCGCGCTCGGTGTCGCCGAGCTGGAAGCTGCGCTGTGTCTCCACATAGAGCGCCACCCACGGCGCGCGCAGCCGGTCGGCGAGGCGCTTGGCGTAGCGCACGAGGGCCGCGCAGCGCTTGTCCTCGCTGATGCAGACCAGCACCCGCTCGCCGGCCGCCCACGGGCCGGAGATGGCATGGGCGCGCATGTGGCTGAGCAATTGCTCGTCCACCCTTTGGGCGGTGCGGCGCAGGGCCAGCTCGCGCAAAGCGGTGAGGTTGCCGGGGGAGAAATAGTTGTCCACCGCGCGCCGGGCGGTGTCGGGGACGTAGACCTTGCCGTCGTGCAGACGCTGGATGAGATCGGAGGGGGTGATGTCGATCACCTCGATCTCGTCGGCCCGGTCGATGATGGCGTCCGGCACCGTCTCGCGCACGCGGATGCGGGTGATCTGCGCCACCACGTCGTTCAGGCTCTCCACATGCTGGATGTTCAGCGTGGAATAGACATTGATGCCGGCGGCGAGCAGTTCCTCCACGTCCATGTAGCGCTTGGCGTGGCGGCTGTCGGGGGCGTTGGTGTGGGCCAGCTCGTCCACCAGCACGAGGTCGGGCTTGCGGGCGAGGATGGCGTCGAGGTCCATCTCCTCCAGCTGCCGGCCCTTGTAGGAGACCCTGCGGCGGGGAACGATCTCGAAGCCCTCCACCAGCGCCTGCGTCTCGCGGCGGCCGTGGGTCTCCACCACGCCGATCACCACGTCGGCGCCTTCCTTCAGGCGGGTGCGGCCGGAGGCGAGCATCTCGTAGGTCTTCCCGACGCCGGGGGCGGCGCCGAGGAAGATCTTCAACTGGCCACGGCTCTCCCGCTGCGCCTCCTTCAGGAGGGCGTCCGGCGAGGGGCGGTGGTCGCTCTCGCGCTCTTCGGGCATTGCCGTCTCCCGGCCGGGCCGCTGCGGTCCCGCCTGTTCTATTTTGCGCCGGCGAAGCGGTCCAGCGCGAGATTGATGGCGACCACGTTCACCCGGGGCTCGCCGAGGAGGCCGAAGGTGCGCTCGCTCGTCTCGTGCGCCACCAGCCGGCGCAGCACGTCCTCATTGAGGCCGCGCGCCTTGGCGATGCGCGGCACCTGGAACAGGGCGGCCTCCGGCGAGATATCCGGATCGAGCCCCGAGGCGGAGGTGGTGACGAGATCCACAGGCACCGACGCGCCGGGATTCTCGGCCTTCAGCGCCGCCATGTCGCCCTTCACCCGGTCCATGAGGGCGGGGTTGGTGGGGCCGAGGTTCGAGCCCATGGAATTGGCCGCATTGTAGGGCTGCGGCACAGTCTTGGAGGCATCCGCCGGATCGGCGCCGGTGGTGGCGGAGGGCCGGCCGTGGAAGTAGCGGTCGGACGTGAAATTCTGCCCGATGAGGGCGGAGCCGACCACGGTGCCGTTCTTCTCGATGAGGCTGCCATTGGCCTGCGACGGGAAGACGAGTTGCGCGGCGCCGGTCATGGCGAGGGGGTAGGCGAGGCCGGTGATCCCCGTCAGCAGGACGATGAGGACGAAGGCGGGGCGAAGGGTGTTGAGCATGTTCTATCTCCCTGGAGCCGTGGCGCCTGCCTTCACCTGCGTCATGCCCGGGCTTGTCCCGGGTATCCACGTCGTGCCGCTGGTGCGCTGCTCGATTTGCGGGCGCCCGGCCGCCGGACGTGGATGGCCGGGACAAGCCCGGCCATGACGGCGTAAGGGAGAAGGGAGGCGTGCTCCTTTTCAGACGTTCAGACGAGGTGCAGGGCGGTGACGGCCACGTCGATGATCTTGATGCCGGCGAACGGCACCACGATCCCGCCGAGGCCATAGATGAGCAGGTTCCGCTTGAGCAGCGCCGCCGCGCCGATGGGCCGGAACTTCACGCCCTTCAGCGCCAGCGGAATGAGGGCGATGATGATGAGGGCGTTGAAGATGATGGCCGAGAGAATGGCGCTCTGCGGCGAGGCGAGGCCCATCACGTTCAGCGCGCCGAGCTGCGGGTAGAAGGCCACGAACATGGCGGGGATGATGGCGAAATACTTCGCCACGTCGTTGGCGATGGAGAAGGTGGTGAGCGACCCGCGCGTCATCAGCAGCGCCTTGCCGATCTCCACGATCTCGATGAGCTTGGTGGGGTCGCTGTCGAGGTCCACCATGTTGCCGGCCTCGCGGGCGGCCACCGTGCCGGTGTTCATGGCGACGCCCACATCCGCCTGGGCCAGCGCCGGGGCGTCGTTGGTGCCGTCGCCGCACATGGCAACGAGCTTGCCCTTGGCCTGTTCGTCGCGGATGAGCTTCAGCTTCGCCTCGGGGGTGGCCTCGGCGAGGAAGTCGTCCACGCCCGCCTCGGCGGCGATGGCGGCGGCGGTGAGCGGGTTGTCGCCGGTGATCATCACCGTGCGGATGCCCATGCGGCGCAGCTCGGCGAAGCGCTCGCGGATGCCGCCCTTCACGATGTCCTTGAGATAGACGACGCCCAGCACCTTGCCGTCGCGGGCCACGGCGAGCGGCGTGCCGCCGGCCTTGCCGATCTCCTCGGCGATGGCCTGCACCTCGCGCAGCGTCTCCGGAGAGACGGGACGCATGGCCGAACCGGGGGACTGGAGATCCTTCAGGATGGCATCCACCGCGCCCTTGCGGATCACGGTGCCGTCCACGTCCACGCCGCTCATGCGGGTCTGGGCGGTGAAGGGCACGAAATGGGCGTTGAGGGTCGCCATGTCGCGGCCGCGGATGGCGTACTTCTCCTTCGCCAGCACCACGATGGAGCGGCCCTCCGGCGTCTCGTCGGCGAGCGAGGCGAGCTGTGCCGCGTCCGCCAGCTCCTGCGGGCTCACGCCGCGCACGGGGCGGAATTCCGCCGCCTGACGGTTGCCGAGCGTGATGGTGCCGGTCTTGTCGAGGAGCAGGGTGTCCACGTCGCCAGCCGCCTCCACCGCGCGGCCGGACATGGCGAGCACGTTGAAGCGCACGAGGCGGTCCATGCCGGCGATGCCGATGGCCGAGAGCAGCGCGCCGATGGTGGTGGGGATCAGCGTCACGAACAGCGCCACCAGCACGACCACGGATATGGTGCCTCCCGCATAGGCGGCGAAGCTCGGGATGGAGGCGGTGGCGAAGACGAAGATGAGCGTCATGCCCGCCAGCAGGATGTTGAGGGCGATCTCGTTCGGCGTCTTCTGCCGCTCGGCGCCTTCCACCAGGTGGATCATGCGGTCGAGGAAGGTGGAGCCCGCCGCTGCCGTGATGCGCACCTTGATGTGGTCGGAGATGACGGTGGTGCCGCCGGTGACGGCCGAGCGGTCGCCGCCGCTCTCACGGATCACCGGCGCGCTCTCGCCTGTTATGGCGGCCTCGTTGACCGAGGCGACGCCCTCCACCACCTCGCCGTCGGAGGGGATGACATCGCCCGCCTCCACCAGCACCACGTCGCCGACCTTGAGCGAGGTGCCGGCCACTTCGCGCCAGTCATTGCCGGAGCCGGTGAGGAGCTTTGCCTGCGTCTCCGTGCGGGTGCGGCGGAGCGAATCCGCCTGCGCCTTGCCGCGCCCTTCCGCCACCGCTTCCGCGAAATTGGCGAACAGCACGGTGAACCACAGCCACAGGATGATCTGGAAGGAGAAGCCGAGGCCGGCGCCTCCCGTCACGAGGTCGCGCACGAAGAGGACGGTGGTGAGGAGAGCGACCACCTCCACCACGAACATCACCGGGTTCTTCACCATCGCGCGCGGATCGAGCTTCTTGAACGACGCGCCGATGGCCGGCACCAGGATGGCCGGGTCGGGGATGCTGCTGGAACGGGGCTTGGCCATTTATGGCTCCCGATAGATCAGGGTGTGCCGACAACGAGCACCACCATCTGGATGGCGGCGACGAGGACGAAGGCGGCGAGGGTCACGAGGAGAATGAGTTCGGAGGTGCGCAGGGCCGAAGCCTGCGCATGTAGGGTGCGGCGTGCCATCTCAGCCCCCGAAGGTCTGGCCGGCCACCGCCGCGAGGTGCTCCACGATCGGCCCGAGCGCGAGCGCCGGGAAGAAGGTGAGGCCGCCGACGATGAGGATGACGCCCACCAGCAGGCCGACGAACAGCCCGCCATGGGTGGGGAAGGTGCCCGCCGAGGCCGGCACGGTCTTCTTCGCCGCCAGCGATCCCGCCAGGGCCATGGCCGGCACGATCATCATGAAGCGGCCGATGAACATGGAGACGGCCAGCGTCACGTTGTAGAAGGGCGTGTTGGCGGAGAGGCCCGCGAAGGCCGAGCCGTTGTTCGCCGTCGCCGACGTGTAGGCGTAGAGGATCTCGGAGAAGCCGTGCGGGCCGGGATTGCTGATGGCGGCCACCGTTCCGGGCAGCACGGTGGCGACCGCGGTCCAGCCGAGCATCATCAGGGGCAGGACGAGGATAGCGAGCATGGCCATCTTCACTTCCTTGGCCTCGATCTTCTTGCCGGCATATTCCGGCGTGCGGCCCACCATGAGGCCGGCCACGAACATGGCGACGACCACGAACAGCAGCATGCCGTACATGCCTGCGCCCACGCCGCCGACGATGATCTCGCCCAGCTCCATGTTGATGAGCGGGATCATGCCGCCGAGCGCCGTGAAGCTGTCATGCATGGCGTTCACCGCGCCGCAGGAGGCGGCGGTGGTGATGACGGCGAACAGGGCGGACGCGACGATGCCGAAGCGCACCTCCTTGCCTTCCATGTTGCCGCCCGTCAGCCCCAGCGCATTCAGCCCCGGCGTGCCTGACGCTTCCGCCCAGTAGGTGACGGCGACGCCGGCCACGAAGATGACGCCCATGGCGGCGAGGATCGCCCAGCCCTTGCGCTCGTCGCCCACCATGCGGCCGAACACGTTGGTGAGGCCGGCGCCCAGCGCGAAGATGGAGATCATCTGCACGAAGTTGGAGAGCGCGGTGGGGTTCTCGAACGGGTGGGCGGCATTGGCGTTGAAGAAGCCGCCGCCGTTGGTGCCGAGCATCTTGATGGCCACCTGCGAGGCCACGGGGCCGACCGCGATGGTCTGCTTCGCGCCTTCCAGCGTGGTCGCATCCACGTAAGGGCCGAACGTCTGCGGGATGCCCTGCCACACCAGGAACAGGGTGTAGGGGATGCAGAGCGGCAGCAGCACGTAGAGGGTGCAGCGGGTGACATCCACCCAGAAATTGCCCACCGTCTGCGCCGAGGCGCGGGAGAAGCCGCGGATCAGCGCCACCGCCAGCGCGATGCCGGTGGCGGCGGAAAGGAAGTTCTGGTGGGTCAGCCCCAGCATCTGGGCGAGATAGCTCAGCGTGCTCTCGCCGCCGTAGTTCTGCCAGTTGGTGTTGGTGAGGAAGCTGATGGCCGTGTTCAGCGACAGGTCCGGCGGCACCGCCGCCATCTCCTGCGGGTTCAGCGGCAGCAGGTCCTGCAGGCGCAGGATGGCATAGAGGATCAGGAAGCCGCCGACATGGAACACCAGCATGGCGAGGGTGTAGCCGAGCCACGTCTGCTCGCGCTTCGGGTCCACGCCGGCGAGGCCGTAGAGGGCGCCTTCCACGGGGCGCAGGACGGGGGAGAGGAAGGTGCGCTCGCCCGCGAACACGCGGGTCATGTAGCCGCCGAGCAGCGGCGTCAGCGCAAGGATGATCGCGCAGAACAGGGCGATCTGGATCCAGCCGTTGGGAGTCATCGGGGCCTCCTCAGAACCGCTCGGGCTTCAGCAGCGCGAGGGTGAGGTAGAAGAGGAGGCCCACGGTGATGAGGCCTCCCAGTGCGAAATCGAGGGTCATTGGAGTATCCTTCGATACGGCCGCGCACGCGGCCTGTATTCGGCCGCCTCTAGAGCCGCTCGCAGGCGTAGCCGTAGCCGATGGCCAGGGCGAAAAGCCCTGCCGCCAGGGCGAGCATCAGAATGTCGAGCATGGGACGTTGGTCTCGCAGAAGTGTCGGGCCGCGAAGACGCGGGAAGACCTGCGTCGCGGTCGGCCGCAGCGCCGGGAACCTTTTGCCCGGCCGCTGCTCAGCGATGGGAAGGTGTCACCTTGCGCATAAAGATTCGAGACGGGCCGCAATGGGCCGAAATAAAAATCGCATAAAGAAAAGCGCGGCGCGGAAGCCTGCGCAAAAGCAAAAAGGGCGCCCGTGGGGGCGCCCTTCGCATGGGTTCAGACGGTCGCCCCTAGTGGGCGTGGCCGAGATAGGCGGCGCGCACGGCGGCGTCGTTGCGCAGGGCTTCGGCCGGGCCTTTCGCGGCGACGCGGCCGTTTTCCAGCACATAGCCGAAGTCGGCCACCTCCAGCGCGGCGGCGGCGAACTGCTCCACCAGCAGCATGGTGATCTTCTGCTCCTTGAGCCGCGCGATGGTGGCGAACACCTCCGCCACGAGGCGCGGGGCGAGGCCCATGGAGGGCTCGTCCAGCAACAGCACGCGCGGGTTCAGCATCAGCGCGCGGGCCATGGCCAGCATCTGCTGCTCGCCGCCGGAGAGGGTGCCGGCGAGCTGCGCGCGGCGCTCGGCGAGGCGCGGGAAGAGGGTGAACATGCGGTCGAGGTCGCCCTCCACGTCGCCGCGCTCCCGCGCCCCGGTGAGGCGGGGGAAGGCGCCGAGCAGCAGGTTGTCCTTCACGCTCTGCGTCGGGAACACGCGCCGCCCCTCCGGCGAGTGGGCGAGGCCCTTCTTGGTGATCTTGAAGGAGGGCTGGCCGGTCAAATCCTCCCCACCGAGGCGCACCGTGCCCGACTCCGGCACGATCATGCCGGAGATGGCGCGCAGCGTGGTGGTCTTGCCGGCGCCGTTGGAGCCGATGAGGGTGACGAGCCGGCCTTCCTCCACATGGAGGGAGAGGCCGTGCAGCACCTTCACCTTGCCGTAGCCGGCGACGAGATCGTTCACTTCGAGCATGGCGATCTCCTCATTCCGCCGCAGCGGCGACGCCGCCGAGATAGGCCTCGATGACGCGCTCGTTGGCCTGCACCTCGGCCGGCTTGCCTTCGGCGATCTTCTGGCCGAAATCGAGCACCGTCACCGTGTCGCACAGGCCCATGACCACATCCATGTGGTGCTCGATGAGCACGATGGTGAGCCCCGCGTGGCGCACCTTCCGGATGATCTCCACCAGGTGCTTGATATCAGGCGCGGTGAGGCCGGCGGCGGGCTCGTCGAGCAGGAGAAGAGCCGGGTCGAGGGCCAGCGCGCGGGCGATTTCCAGCAGGCGCTGCTTGCCGTAGGGCAGGTTGCGCGCCTCCTCGTTGGCAAGGTCCGCGAGGCCGACGAAGTGGAGCAGGCTCATGGCCCGCTCGCGCGCCGCCTTCTCCTCCCGCCTGATGCGCGGCAGGCCCAGCGCCACCTCGGCAAAGGTCGCCTGATAGGTGTGGTGGAGGCCCACCAGCACGTTCTCGATGAGCGTCAGCTCGGCGAAAAGCTGCACGTTCTGGAAGGTGCGGGCGATGCCCTCGCTGGCGATGTCGGCGGAGGTCTTGCCGGTCACCGCCTGCCCCTTGAACCGGACGGCGCCGGCGGTGGGCACATAGATGCCGGTGAGCACGTTCATCATGGTGCTCTTGCCGGAGCCGTTCGGCCCGATGAGGCCGTGGATGGTGCCGGGCTTTACCTCGATGGACACCTGATCCAGCGCCCTGAGGCCGCCGAACTGCATCACCACATTGTCCACGTGGAGCAGCACGCCCTCATGGCCCTCGTGCGAGGCGGTGACGGCCTTGCCGTGGGTATCGGCATGGATCACCGCGTGGGTCTGCACGAGGCTCGGCCAGAGCTGGGCGGCGGCGCGCTTGAGGAAGCCGACGATGCCATCCGGCAGGTAATAGACCACGAACAGGATCATCACGCCGAAGACGGCGAGCTTGTAGTCCGTGATCTTCTGCAGCAGCAGCGAGAAGACGAAGAAGGCGAGGCACAGCACCACGGGGATGGCGTTGCGCACCCGGTTCTCCGGGTCCTTCACGAAGGCCCGCGCCCCGGCGATGACGGCGATGAGCGCGATGGTGCCGGCGATGTAGCGGAACAGTTCGATGTCGGAGAGCAGGTTCGGCAGGAACACGATGATGACCGCGCCGAGGATCGGCCCCAGCCGCGACTTGCGCCCGCCCACCGTGACCGCCAGCAGGAATTGCACCGACAGCTCGAAGCCGAAATTGTTCGGCGCGATATATTGCTCGGAATAGGCGAACAGCGCGCCCGCGAGGCCCGCGAGGCCGGCGGAGACCACGAAGGCCAGCACCTTGTGCTTGTACACCGACACGCCCATGCAGTCCGACGCGATGGGGCTGTCGCGCAGCGCCTCGAACGCCCGGCCGAGGTGGGAGGCGAGGATGCGGTTGATGATGATCAGCGTCAGCACCAGCGCGATGGCGGCGATGTAGTAATACTCCACTTCCTTCATGCGCTTCAGCGACATGTCGAACAGCGGGATGCTGTCGCCCAGCCAGCGCAGGTCGAGGAAGAGGGGCGTCGTCAGCTTGATGCCGAGCGGGCCGTTGGTGAGGTCCGTCATCTCGTTGATGAGGATCTGCACGATCGTGCCGAAGGCCAAAGTCACCATGGCGAGATAGGGGCCGGTGACGCGCAGCGCCGGAAGGGCCAGCACCACGCCGAACACGGAGGCGACGATGATCGCCAGTGGCAGCGCCGGCCAGAAGCCGATGCCGAAGTGCATGGCGAGGCAGCCGGCCGTGTAGGCGCCGATGCCGAACAGCGCGGCATGGCCGATGGACACCTCGCCCGTATAGCCGAACACCACATCGAGCCCGAGCAGCAGGATCGAGAAGATGGCGATGGTGACGAGCAGGTGGAGATAATAGGGGCTCGTCACCACGAAGGGCAGCACGACGAGCACCGCGAGGCCGAGGAGCGACCCCGTGGAGGAGAGGAGGCGGCGCGCGAGCATGGGGCTCAGACCTTCTTGATGGTGGCGCGGCCGAACAGGCCCGAGGGCTTCAGCGAGAGCACCAGCAGCAGCAGGACGAGGCCGGGCACGTCCTTGTATCCGGTGGAGATGTAGTAGCCGGTCAGCGTCTCGGTGATGCCGAGGATGAGGCCGCCGACGATGACGCCCATGCCGCTCGACAGGCCGCCGATGATGGCCACCGCGAACGCCTTCAGCCCCAGCACCGCGCCCATGGTGGCGCCGGTGAGGGTGACGGGGGCGATGAGAACGCCGGCGAAGGCGGCGGTCATGGAGGACAGGGCATAGGAGAAGGTGATGACGCGCCGCGTGTCGATGCCCATCAGGCCCGCCGCGTCGCGGTCATTGGCGGTGGCCACCACGGCCTTGCCGAAGATGGACCGCCGGTTGAAGATTTCCACCGCCAGCATGATGGCGAGCGCGCCGATGACGATGGCGATCTCCATGGGCTGGATGCGCACCGGCCCGATGGTGAGCGCCGCCTCGGGCAGCGGGGAGGGGAAGCGCAAGGCGTCGCGGCCCCAGATGTTCTCGGCGAGATTGCGGAAGATGATGCCCAGCGCGATGGTCGCCATGATCCAGCCGGCTTCCGACTTCGCCTTCACCGCCTGCCGCACGCCGAGCCATTCCACCACCGCGCCCTGCGCGAGGCCGAAGGCGAAGACGATGGGCAGCATGAGCAGGTAGGCCCACAGGGTGCCGAGCGCCTGCCCGATGAGGAAATTGATGGTGGTGAGGCCCACCAGCGCCCCCAGCATCAGGGCCTCGCCCTGGCCGAAGTTCAGGGTTTTCGAGGTGGCGAAGGTGAGCTGGTAGCTGAAGGCGATGACGCCGTAGATCATGCCTACGGCGATGCCGCTCACGATGAGCTGCGACAGGACGTTCATGACGGTCTCCGGAAGGGGGCGCGGCCCCCGCGTCGGGGCAGGGTTCCGGGCGAACCGGCCGCCGCGCTCCATGGCGCGGCGATCCGAATGGTGTGGGCGAAGGGGCTAACCGTCGGGGCGGGCTATGAACCGATACCCCTCCCAGTGCCGTCATGCCCCGGCTTGTCCGGGGCACCCACTTCGCAGCTGGGCCGGCATTATCCGCTCAGGCACTACTCCCGGTCGCCCCGTGGATCCCCCGGACGAGCCGGGGGATGACGGTGATCGAGTGTCGGGTCTCGCGCTCGAACGCCAGCCCTCAGCCTCAGTTCTTGGGCTTCACGCGCACCGCCTTGTCGCCGGCGATGTCTTCGGGATGGGCGGCGACGACGCGGCCGTCCTTGACGAGGCCGAACACCGGGATGTTGGCGGTGATGGCTTCGTGGTCGGTGGCGGAGAAGGGCTTGTCGTAGACGGTGACGACGCCCTCGACCTTGGTGTTGAGGTTTTCCAGCGCGTCGCGGACCTTGCGGCCGTCGGTGGAGCCGGCCTGCTTGATGGCGGCGGCGAGCAGCAGGACCGAATCATAGCCCTGCGCGGCCGAGACCGGCGAAGGCATGCGATCGATCTTGTAGGCGGCCTGATAGGCCTCGATGAACGCCTTGCGCTTGGGGGTGTCGGGCAGCTGGATGAAGGTCTGCGGCATCATCGCGCCGTTGCCGTTGGCACCGGCGGTGTCGATGAAGTTGGCCATGGAGAGCGTCCACGAGCCGATCATGGGCACCTTCCAGCCGAGCTTGGCCATGCCGTTGGCGATCTGCGCCAGCTCGGGGCCGATGGCGTAGGTGAGGATCACGTCGGCGCCGGCTTCCTTGGCGCGCAGCAGCTGCGCGGTCATGTCGGTATCGCCGATGTTGAACTTCTCTTCGGCAACCGGCTTCACGCCCATGGTGGCGAGGGCCTTCACCAGATCGGCGCGGCCGAGCTGGCCGTAATTGGTCGAGTCGGCGAGGATGGCCGGCTTCTTGAAGCCCTGCCGCTTCACCGCTTCCTCGGCGATCATGGCGCTCTGGATGGCGTCATTGGCCGAGGTGCGGAAGATGTAGTTGTTCTTGTTGTCCGGCGGCACGAACTGCTTGGAGATCAGGGTGCCGGTGGCCACGTTGTTGATCACCGGGATCTCGGCTTCCTGATAGAAGCGCTGGGAGGCGAGGGCGACGCCGGTGTTGATGTAGCCGAGGGTGGCGACGACGCCTTCCTTGTTGATCAGCTCCTGGGCGATCTGCACGCCCACCTCGTTCTTGGCCTCGTCATCGCGCTCGATGAGCTGCAACGGACGGCCGAGCACGCCGCCGGCCTTGTTCACCTCTTCCACGGCGAGCTTCACGCCGTCGCGCATGCTGACGCCCATGGAGGACGAGCCGCCGGTGAAGGGGCCGGTCAGGCCGATTTTGATGGGGTCGGCGGCGTAAGCTGCACCGGAAAAGGCAAGCCCGAAAACGGCAACGCCTGCGGCCAAAGCCGCGACCATGCTCCTCAGTCGCATCTTCTACTCCCTGTGTTCCCGATTATTCGGTTATTATACTTTTGTAGTACCCGCCCGCTCGGTGGCGGGGCGGCTCTCAATCGTTTAAGCGAATTGAGCGGGGCGCGCCACCATAACCTAGCGGAATGTCGGGTGCGGCCTTTGCTGCTGCCGTTTTTGCAGGCAGCCGCACGCTCGCGATACGGGTCGCCGGTGATTTCGGACCACGCATTCTTGAAGCAATGAGCAAGATGTGATCGCGCGATACGCCTGCCGGCGCGGTCTTCCCGCAGTTGCGTTCAGGTTTTTGCATCTGCGAAGGTGCCGTTGACGCAGGGGGCGGCCGACGCCTATGGTCGCGATGACGGTTCCCGCAAGGGATCAAAAGGGAACGCGGTGCTCCGGTCTCACCGGAAATGCCGTGGCTGCCCCCGCAACTGTAAGCGGCGAGTCCTCTGCCATCAGCCACTGGGTTGCGAGACCTGGGAAGGCGGCAGTCTGGGCGATGACCCGCGAGCCAGGAGACCTGCCGTCAGCCGTGGTCACGCGCGAGCACGTCGGGCGGGGTTCTCCTGATGGCGGTTTTTCCGGGCCCGATATGGCCGGGAATGCCTCGTTCGCGGTGACGGACCACCCGTGCCGTCGAGTGCCTTCATGTCTTCCGCCGTCCCGTCCCGATCCCGCCGCGCACTGCCGGCCGCGGCCCTGCTCACGCTCGCCTGTGTTCCGCTTGCCTGTGTTGCGCCCGCCCTCGCCCAGACGGCGGACGACCAGAATGCGGGCGACCTGCCCACCATCGTGGTGAGCGCCACCGGCATTCCCACGCCCGAGACCGAGGTGGCGAGTTCCGTCAGCATCGTCACCGAGCAGGACATCGCCCGCAACCAGCAGCGCACCCTGCCGGACGTGCTGCAATCGCTGCCCGGCCTCAACGTGGTGCAGACGGGCGGGCCGGGCGGCACCACCTCGGTGTTCATCCGCGGCACCAATTCCAATCATGTGAAGGTGCTGATCGACGGCATCGATGCCGGCAATCCCGCCGCCACCAACGGCGCGTTCGATTTCGGCAAGCTGCTGGCGTCCGATCTCGAGCGGGTGGAGGTGCTGCGCGGCCCGCAGTCCGGCCTCTATGGCTCGGATGCCATCGGCGGCGTCATCTCCATCACCACCAAGAAGGGGGAGGGGCCGCCCAAGGTTTCCGCCTATGCGGAGGGCGGCGCGCTCGGCACCTTCAACCAGTATGCGAGCCTCACCGGCGCCACCGAGAAGCTGGCCTATTCCTTCAACGTCACCCACTTCTCGTCCACCGAGATCCCGGTGACGCCGCAGAACATCGTGCCCCCCTTCTGGCCGCGCAATCCCAACGCCTATGACAACTGGACCTACTCCACCCGGCTCGACTGGCAGGCCACCGAAACCTTCGCGGTGAATTTCGTCGCCCGCTACATCGACACCAGCCTCGCCTTCACGCCGGACGTCTTCCCCCCGCCCACCTATGCCGGCATCCCGGCGGCGCTGCGCTCCACGGCCTATACGGGCATGTTCTTCACCAAGGGGGAGGGCGTGTGGACCGCGCTGGACGGCGCTCTCGTCACCTCCTTCGGCGCCAGCGAGCTGACCACGTCGAACCCCACCGTGGGGCCGAATCCGAGCGTGAACGGCACCTATGACGGCGACCGGCAGGTCTATTACGTGCGCTCCAACTATCTGGTGGCGCCGGGCCAGAACCTGCTGGTGGGCGCCGAGCGGCGGAACGAGTCCATCACCTCGTCCACCGCCTACACCAATGTGGACGCCTCCACCGGCGACACGGGCGTCTATGCCGAGTACCAGGGCAACGTCTGGAACCGGCTCTTCTTCGCCGCCAACGTGCGCTACGACGCCGACGACAGCTTCGGCGACCACACCACCTTCCGCCTCGCCCCGGCGCTGCTGTTCGACGAGACCGGCACCAAGCTGAAGGCGAGCTATGGCACCGGCTTCAAGGCGCCCACCCTCTACCAGCTCTACGCGCCCTATTACGGCAACGTGAACCTCCAGCCGGAGGAGAGCGAAGGCTGGGATGCGGGCTTCGAGCAGAAGGCGTTCGGCGAGCGGGTGCTGTTCGGGGTCACGTACTTCCACAACAACATCACCAACCTCATCAGCTACGATCCGGTGACGTTCCAGAACGTCAACATCTCCAGCGCCGTGACCCAGGGCGTGGAGGCGTTCGTGGCGGTGAAGGTGACGGACCGCATCGATGCGCGGGTGGACTACACCTACACCGACGTGGTGGGCTACGTGCCGCCGGGCCAGCCCTTCGGCGCCGCCTGCGCGCCCATCAACGCCACCTCCTGCTATCCCCTGCGCCGGCCCAATAACAAGGTCAGCCTGACGCTGGGCTGGCGGCCGACCGACGAACTCGATCTGGCGGCGAGCCTCGTCTATGCCTCTTCCTGGTGGGACATCGTGCGCCTCACGTCGAACTACATCGACCAGCCCGGCTATACCGTGGTGAATCTGGCGGCCAACTACCGGCTGAATACCGTCACCACCGTGTTCGGGCGCATCGACAATCTGTTCAACCAGACCTACGAGAACCCCAACGGCTTCCTCGCCCCCGGCTTCGGTGCCTATGGCGGGGTGAAGCTCACGTGGTGAGGTTTGATTGGTGAGGAATGATCGGTGAGGTTTTGGTGAAAGGCGCGGCGGCCGGGCTGATGCTCGCGGCCCTTCTGGCCTGCGCTCCGGCGCGGGCGGAGGAGGCCCATGGTCCGCCACTCGGCCGGCCCCGCGTCGTCTCCCTCAATCTGTGCGCGGACGAGCTGGCCCTGCGGCTCGCCGATCCCGGACAGGTGCTCTCCGTCACCCATCTCGCGCGCGATCCCCTCGCCTCCAACGTGGCGGACCGCGCGCACGACGTGCCGGTCAATCGCGGGCTGGCGGAAGAGGTGGTGCCGCTGAAGCCGGACCTCGTGCTCGCCGGCGCCTACACCACCCGCACCGCCACCGCCGTGCTCCGCCGCCTCGGCTTCGAGGTGCTGGAGCTGACGGAACCGCAGACCCTCGACGAGGCCTACGCCCAGATCCGCACTGTGGCGGCGCGGCTCGGCGTGCCGGAGCGGGGCGCGGCCATGGTGCGGGAGATGAAAGAGGCCTTCGCCCGCCTGCCGCCGGTGGCGGGGCCGCGCCCCACCGCCGTGGTGCTGCGGCCCAACGGCTTCACCACCGGCCGCGGCTCGCTGGCGGACGAACTGATGGAAAAGGCCGGCCTCACCAACCTCGCGGCCCAGCTTCCCACCGACAAGATGGGCCAGCTCGCGCTGGAGGAGATCGTGCGCGCCGCGCCTGACCTCGTGGTGGTGAATGCCGATGATACGGCGCCGCCCTCGCTGGCCGACGCCTTGCTGCACCATCCGGCTCTCGCTCCCTTCAAGGACCGCACGCTGGCGCTGCCGCTCAAGCTGTGGACCTGCGCCGGGCCGGACCTCGCCGAGGCGGCGGCTCAGCTCGCGGCGGCGCGGGCGCGGCTCGCCGGTCCGGAAGCGGCGCGACCGGCGGCCGTCCACGCGTCCGCCGAGGGCGCGCGCTGATGCCGTCGCGCCTCGTTCTCGCCCTCGGCCTTCTGGTGCTGGTGCTGTTCTCAGCCTCGGTGGCGGTGGGCTATGCGCCGCTCGATCTTGGCGCCGCCTTCGGCGATCTTCTCGCCGGCCGGCAGAGCCTTGCGGCGCTGGTGCTGTCGGAACTGCGCCTCCCGCGCGCCATCCTCGGCGCGGCGGTGGGCTTCAGCCTCGGCCTCACCGGGGCGGCCTTGCAGGGGCTGATGCGCAATCCGTTGGCCGATCCCGGTGTGGTGGGCGTCTCCGGAGCGGCGGCGCTGGGGGCGGTCATCGCCTTCTATTTCGGCTTCTCCGCCTCCTTCGCGCTGGCGCTGCCCTTGGGCGGGCTGATGGGCGCGGCGGCGGCCACCGCCGTGCTGCTGGCGCTTGCGGCACGCGGGGCGGGGACGGTGATGCTGATCCTCGCCGGCGTCGCCTTGTCGAGCCTCGCGGGCGCGCTCACCGCGCTGGCGCTGAACCTCGCGCCGAGCCCCTATGCGGCGCTGGAGCTGGTGTTCTGGCTCATGGGCTCGCTGGCCGACCGCAGTCTCGTGCATGTGGCGCTGGCGCTGCCCTTCATGGTGGTGGGCTGGGGGCTGGTGCTCGCCACCGGCCCGGCGCTCGATGCCCTCACACTGGGGGAGGACGCGGCCGAAAGCCTCGGCTTCTCCCTGCGCCGGGTGCGGCTGCTGGTCATCGGCGGTACGGCGGCGGCGGTGGGGGCGAGCGTGGCGGTGGCGGGGGCCATCGGCTTCGTGGGGCTGGTGGTGCCGCATCTGGTGCGTCCGCTGGTGGGCCACCGGCCGGGCCGGCTTCTGGCGGCGAGCGGGCTTGCCGGCGCGGCCCTCACCCTCGGGGCGGACATCGTGGTGCGGCTCATCCCCACCCGGCCGGAGCTTCAGCTCGGCGTGGTGACGGCGCTCATCGGCGCGCCCTTCTTCCTGTTCCTCCTCGCCCGGCTCAGGGGGAGGGAGGCATGAGGCTCGCCGCCCGTTCCGTCACCGTCACGCGCGGCGCCGCGACTTTGGTGCGCGACCTCAGCCTCGATGTCGAGGGCGGCACCTTCCTCGGCCTGCTCGGCCCCAACGGTGCCGGCAAGACGAGCCTGATGCGGGTGCTGGCCGGCCTCGAAGTGCCGACCTCGGGCAACGTTCTTTACGACGGCCGCGACGCCGCCGAGATCGGCCGTCGCGGGCTCGGGCGGACCATCGCCTACCTGCCGCAGGATGGGCGCATCCATTGGCCTTTGCCGGTGGAGGAGGTGGTGGCGCTGGGGCGCCTGCCCCATGGCACGGCGGCGGTGGATGAGGCCGCGCGGCGGGCCATGGCGGCGGCCGGGGTGGAGGCGCTCGCCACTCGCTCCGCCGATACCCTCTCCGGCGGCGAGCGGGCGCGGGTGCTGCTCGCCCGCGCGCTGGCGGTGGAGGCGCCCATCCTCCTCGCCGACGAGCCCTCCGCCGCGCTCGATCCGCTGCATCAGCTGGAAGTGATGGCGCTGCTGCGCGACACCGCCCGGCGCGGCGCGGTGGTGGTGGCGGTGCTGCACGATCTGACGCTGGCCGGCCGCTTCTGCGACCGCCTCGCCCTGATGAAGGACGGCCGGCTCCTCGCCGAGGGCGCGCCGGCCGCGGTGCTCAACGACGCCTATCTCGCCGAGGCCTTCGGCGTGGACGCCGTGCGCTTCACCCATGACGGCGAGACGGTGGTGCTGCCGTGGGCGCGGCGTGGATAGAGCGCCGTTTCAGCCGACCCCGTGGGCCATGATGAGCACGCTGATCATCACCACGGCGACGAGGCCGAACAGCCCGATCAGTCCGTAGATCATCACCTTGTCTGAATAGTCGGGCGCAGGCGGCAGGTTCTGGGACGGCCGCCGGACCGGGGCTGCGGGCCGGGCGGGAGGCGCGGCCGCCGGTATTTCCGCCACCGCAACGACGGGCGCGGCAGGGAGGACGGGTTCCGCCGTGCGGACGGGTTCGGCGACGGCAATGGCCATGGGGGCGGGGGCCGGGGCGGCTGCGACCGCACTCACGGGCACCGCAACACTCACAGGCACGGCCACGGCCACCGGTGCCGGCGTGGCGACCGCCGGCAGGATGCGTGCGCGCTTGGGGGATGGGGCTTGCCTTTTCCCGTCTCCGGCGGTCCGCGCATCCGCCGTGAAGCGCGCGTTGGCGAGCACGAAGATGGCGGCGGCGGGCGGCACCAGCACGAACAGGGCTTCCGCATTGGCCGCGACCCAGCCGGACCAGAGCGGATCGGTGACGATGAGGCTGCCGGCGATCCAGCCGAGGAAGGCGGTGCCGATGAAGGTGAGGGCGGGGATGTGCTTCATCGCCTCGGCCATCACGAAGCTGCCGAAGAAGATGAGCGGCACCGACAACAGCACGCCGCCCACCAGAAGGCTGAGATGGCCTTCCGACACGGCGGCCAGCGCCACCACATTGTCGAGGCTCATGATGGCGTCGGCGATGAGGATCACCAACGCCGCCCCCAGCAGGCCGCCGCCCTGGCCGAGGGAGGGGTCGAGCTCCACCTCCCGGTCGCCCTCGCGCCGCCGCCGGTATTCCCCCGCCAACAGGTTGATGGAGATGACGGCCAGCAGCAGCCCGCCGCCGATCTTCAGCAGCGGGATGGCCATGAGCGTGCCGGCGAGGGCCGCGATGACCAGCCGGAAGAAGACCGCCCCCGCCGCACCGAGCATCACCGCCTTGCGCACCTGCTCCGCCGGCAGGCTGCGGCAGGCGAGCGCGATGAGCAAGGCGTTGTCGCCGCTCAGCAGGATGTCGATGAGGAAGATCTTCAGGCTCGTGCCGAACCAGGAAAGGTCAGCGCCGAGATCCATCGCCGGGTGTCCTTCTCAAATGCGTCGGGGGGCGGCCGGTCAGGGCTTCGGGGTGCCGGTCGGGGCTGGGCCGGGCAGGGGCGTGCCCTTGGCCGGTCCGCCCGGGCCTGTTGCGCTCACGCCTGTCGCGCTCACGCCTGTTGCGCTCATGCCGTCGGCGAGGGTCGGCCCGCGCGTCAGGGCGCCGAGGAAGTCGGCATCCGGCGAGAGCAGCAGCATGGGCGAGGCGCCCGCGAGCGTCTGCCGGTAGGTCTGCTGGGTGCGCAGGAAGGTGTAGAAGGCGGGGCTGTGGTCATAGGCCTCGCCGAGGATCTGGGAGGCCTTGGCGTCGGCCTCGCCGCGGGCGACCTTGGACTTCTGCTGCGCCTCTGCGAGGATGACGGTGCGCTGGCGGTCGGCGCGGGCCTGGATCTCCTGCGCCCATTCGAAGCCCTGCGCGCGCAGCTCCTTGGCCTCGCGCTGGCGCTCGGACTTCATGCGGTCATAGATGGCCTGGCTGGTCTCGGCCGGCAGATCGGCGCGCAGCAGGCGCACGTCCACCACGTCCACGCCGAGGGAGCGCCCGCGCTCGATCACCTCGTTGCGGATCTTGTCGATGATGCGGTCGCGCTCGGTGGAGAGGAGATCCACCAGCTTGGCCTGTCCCAGCTCCCGCCGGACCGCCGAGCTGACGATCTGCGCGAGCCGCGACTGGCCCTGCTCCACGCCGCCCACCGCCTGGTAGAAGGCGAGCGGATCGGTGATGCGGAAGCGGGTGTAGGTGCTCACTTCGATGCGCTTCTGGTCGCCGAGGATGATCTGCTCGGCGGGCGGCTCCAGCGAGATCAGGCGGCGCTCGAAATAAATCACAGTGTCGATGAACGGCGCCTTGAAGTAGAGCCCGGGCTGATCGTGGATGGCGATGGGCATGCCGAGCCGCACCACCAGCGCGCGCTGGGTCTGCTGCACCGTGAAGGCGAAGGAGGAGGCGAAGGCGACGAGGAGGATGCCCACCCCCAGCGCGATGAAACCGGCGCGCTTCACTTGGAGCCTCCCGTGCTGGCCTGATCCGCGACGGGCGGGGCGGGGAGGGTGGCGGCGCGCTTCTCCGCCTCGGTGAGCGGCAGATAGGGCACGATGCTGCTGCCGTGGGCGGAGAGGTCCACGATGACCCGGCCGGAATGCTTCAGCACCTCGTCCACGCCTTCCAGATAGAGGCGGCGGAGGGTCACGTCCTTGTGCCGCTCATAGGCGGCTTCCACGGCGAGGAAGCTCTGGGCCTCGCCCTTGGCGAGGTCCACCGCCTGCTCGCCATAGGCCTGCGCCTCCTGCACGATGCGCTCGGCCTCGCCGCGGGCGCGGGGCAGGATGTCGTTGCGGTAGGCCTCGGCCTCGTTGCGCGCCCGCTCCTGGTCGGCCCGCGCGCGCTGCACGTCGTTGAAGGCGTCGATGACGGCGGCGGGCGGATCGATGCGCAGCAGCTGCACCTGGGTGATGACGATGCCGGCCTGATACTTGTCGAGCAGGCGCTGGAGCACGACCTCGGTCTGCTGGGCGATCTGCTGGCGCTTGTCGGAAAGCGCCGCCTGGATGGGGTTCTGGCCGATGACCTCGCGCAGGGCGCTCTCGGCGGTCACGCGCAGCGTGCCTTCCGCATCGGCGACATTGAACAGGAACTGGCCGGCGTCGCGGATGCGCCAGAACACCACGCAGTCCACCTCGACGATGTTCTCGTCGCCGGTCAGCATCTGGCTGCGCTCGCGCCGTCCGTCGCGGGAGCCGAGGACCATCTGGTTGATCTGGGTGATCTTGGGCAGGAGGATGGTGTCGATGGGGTAGGGCCAGTGGTAGTGAACGCCGGAGGGCTCCGTCGCCACCCACTTGCCGAAGCGCAGCACGATGCCCTGCTCGTCCGGCTGCACCCGGTAGAAGCCGCTCGCCGCCCACAGCACCGCGATGAGCCCCACCGCCACCAGCGCGCCGCGCCGCCCGAAATGGGGCAGGCGCAGCATCTCCGACACCTGCTCCCGCGCTAGCCCCTCGAACGGCTGCGGACGCGCCGGTTCCGGAACGCCCGCGGGCGGTGAAGTCTCTTCAGTCGGCGGCACGGCTTCAATATTCGCCATTCAGGCTGACCTCAGGTCAGGTAATTTTTGATATTACCTAAAGTAATGGGCGGCGCAGGCCCAATGGATGGCGACGGACCATAGAAGATTTCAATCTCTGTTCGCAATTGCCCGCGTCTCGCCTTGGGTGCGGCATCTCGCGGCCCCGCTTCCGGCACCGGTGAAATGCAATTTTAGTCTATTGGACAGTGTGTTGGCTGATGCTTCTGGAGCCTGGCCGGCGGCGCGCGGCATCCCTTCCGTTCCGCGAGGTGGCGCACCGGGAGGAGCCGGCAACCGCCGTTGCGCAAGTCTTCCGCTGCGGCACTGCGGTGACAACGCGCACCCCGCCCGGTTCCGTCGCGCGTGCGAAGCAGATAGCAAGGGACGCCTGTATTCGCGCGCGCTTGCCCGTGCTTGCGCGCGCTCTTCCTGCGGGCGCCACGCCGTCCTCACAGCAAGCGGAATTCGACACCATGGCCAGCGTCTGCACCAATGGGGTGGACACCGGGTTCGTCGCCCTCGGCACCGGCAAGGTGGCCGTCCTCGGCGTCGTCCAGGGCATCACCGAGCTTCTGCCCATCTCCTCCACGGCGCACATGCGCCTCGTGCCGGCGGTGCTCGGCTGGCCCGATCCCGGCTCCGCCTTCTCGGCGGCCATGCAGCTCGCCGCTCTGTTCGCGGTGGTGACGTATTTCTGGAGCGACCTGCGCGCGCTGGCCTGCGGCTCCATCTCGGCCGTGCGCGCCGGCGATTTCACCGCCCACGCGCCGAAGACCGTGCTCGGCATCATCCTCGGCACCATCCCCATCGTCATCGCCGGCGTGCTCTTGAAGAGCAAGCTGAACGCCTGCGGCTCGTCCTTCCGCGAACTGTGGGTCATTGGCGCGGCCAGCCTCGTCATGGGCCTCCTGCTGGGCATCGCGGAAATGACCAGCCGCCATACCCGCACCTTCGCGCAGATCAAGCTGCCCGACGCGCTGGTGGTGGGCCTCGCCCAGGTGGGCGCGCTCATTCCCGGCGTGTCGCGCTCGGGCTCGACGCTGACGGCGGCCATGTTCCTCGGCCTGCGCCGCGAGGATGCCGCCCGCTTCTCCTTCCTGCTCGGCCTGCCGGCCATCTTCGCGGCGGGCGTGAAGGAATTGCTGGAGCTGCACCACGCCGGCCTCGACATGCAGGGCTGGGAGGTGCTGGGCGTCGGCCTCCTCACCGCCTCGCTCTCCGCTTTCGTCGCCATCTGGACGCTGATGCGGGTGATGGAGCGCCTCTCCTCCTGGCCCTTCGTGTTCTACCGCATCGGCATGGGCGTGTTCCTGCTGGTGGCGGTGTGGCGGGGCGTGCTCTCCTGAGCGCTCGACACACCGGGCGCCTCGCGTAACCTCTGCGCCACGGCCGAGAGGAAAGAGGGGGCGCGATGACGGAGGGGCAGGTTGCGGACCACGCCGGCCTGCGCCGGACCGTGCTGGTGGTGGCGCTGGCGAACCTCGCTTATTTCGGCGTGGAGTTCGCGGTGGCGTTGGCCATCGGCTCGGTCTCGCTGTTCGCCGACAGCGTGGACTTTCTGGAAGACGCCAGCGTCAACCTGCTCATCTTCGTCGCCCTCGCCTGGTCGGCGCGGGCGCGGGCCAAGGTCGGGATGGCGCTGGCGCTCATCCTGCTCATCCCCGGCCTTGCCACGGTGTGGACCGCGTGGGACAAATTCCTCGACCCGGTGGCGCCGCAGCCCCTCGCCTTGTCGCTCACCGGCCTCGGCGCGCTGGGGGTGAACCTCACCTGCGCCTTTCTTCTTGCCCGCTACCGGCACCATCGCGGCAGCCTGACGAAGGCCGCCTTCCTCTCCGCCCGCAACGATGCTTTCGCCAACGTGGCCATCATCGCGGCGGGCGCCGTCACCGCCGTTCTGTGGCGCTCCGCGTGGCCGGACCTCATCGTCGGCCTCGCCATCGCCGCCCTCAATCTCGATGCCGCCCGCGAAGTCTGGGAAGCCGCCCGCGAGGAGCACCGCGCCGAGCCGTGAACCAGCCGTCGCAATCTTGAGCATGAACTGGATCTGGACAGCACCAAGCGGCGTTGTCACGCTGCCGCTGCTTCCTGCCGGATGGCGGGACGCTTCGGCCGCCTTTTCCGCGCATGGAATGACGAGTTTGGGGGCTGCCGATGGTCACGGGTGATGTTCAAAGGGTGGGGCGGGATGGCGCCGGCGCGGAGACGGCCCACCCGGGGCCGTCCCGGCGTGCGGCGCTGGGGCTCGATGCGCTCAATTTCTTCCTGGCGGACGTGCGCGACGGGCTGGGGCCCTATCTCGCCATCTATCTGCTCGCCGTGCGCGGGCCGGAGCAGGGCTGGACGGAGGCCACCGTCGGCTTCGTCATGACCATCGCCGGGCTCACCGGGCTGCTCGCGCAGACCCCGGCGGGCGCGCTCATCGACAGCAGCCGCAACAAGCCGGCCATCGTGATCGCCGGTGCGCTGGCGGTGACGCTGACCTGCCTCTCGCTGCCCTTCCTGTCGAATTTCTATCTGGTGGCGGGCAGCCAGTCTCTTGCGGCCATGGCGGGGGCGATCTTTCCGCCCGCGCTCTCCGGCATCACGCTGGGCCTCGTGGGGCCGAAGGCGTTCGCGCGGCGCATCGGGCGCAACGAGGCGTTCAACCATCTCGGCAATGCGGTCTCCGCCGCCATCGCCGCGGGAACGGCCGTAATCTTCGGCCCCATCGTGGTGTTCTGGCTCATGGCGGTGCTGGCCGTGCTCAGCATCGGCGCCATGCTGGCGGTGCCGCGCCGGGAGATCGACGACACGCTGGCGCGCGGCCTCTCCCATGATCCCGCCCACCACGAGCAGCCCTCCGGCCTGAAGATGCTGCTGTCGAGCCGGCCGCTGCTGATCTTCGCGCTCACCTGCTTCCTCTTCCACCTCTCCAATGCGGCGATGCTACCCACCACGGGGCAGTTGCTCACCTATGTGGTGGGCAAGGATCAGGCGACCTCCCTCATCGCGCTCTGCATCGTGGCGGCGCAATGCGTGATGGTGCCCATGGCGATCATGGTGGGCGCGAAGGCGGACGCGTGGGGCCGCAAGCCCATCTTCCTCGTCGCTTTCGCGGTGCTGGCGCTGCGCGGCGCGCTCTATCCCCTGTCCAACGATCCGTTCTGGCTGTTCGCCGTGCAGTGCCTCGATGGCGTGGGTGCCGGCATCTTCGGCGCGCTCTTCCCCGTGGTGGTGGCGGACCTCACGCGCGGCACCGGGCGGTTCAACGTTAGCCAGGGGGCGGTGGCCACGGCTCAGGGGCTGGGGGCGGCCTTCTCGGCCTCCATCGCCGGCGTCATCATCGTCTCCGCCGGCTACAGCGCGGCCTTCCTCACCCTCTCCGCCATCGGGGCAGCGGGCTTCCTGCTCTATCTGTTCGCCATGCCGGAGACGGGGGCTGCGGGCACCAAGGAACCCGCCGTGCCGCCGCCCGGCAGCGCGACCGTATCGCCATAGAGCGCTTCGGCCTCGCTCTTCAGCCCGCCGCGAAAGACGAAGATTTCGCACGCGCGGCGGGCGGTGTCGCCCAGCGTCGCCTCATAGTGGACCACCATGCGCTGGCCCGGCTCGTCGCAGATGGCGGCGAGCAGGCGGAATTCCAGCCGCTCGATCCGCGCCAGCGCGGCGCGCCAATAGGCCTCGATGGCCGGGCGGCCCTCCAGCGTGGGGCTCCCGGTCATCTGCAGGGCGATGGGGCTGCGGAACCGGGCATCGTTGGTGAAGGCGGAGAGGACCGCCTCCACGTCGCGCCGGTTCCAGGCGGCGATCCAGGCATCGGCATGGTGGAGCATCTGCTCGCGCGTGAGCGTCACGGTCGGGTCCTCGGACTGGTTCATGGCGCCTCCGCCGCGTGGCAGCACACGCAAATCTTGTTGCCGTCGCGGTCGCGGAAATAGGCGCCGTAATAGTTGGGGTGATAGTGGGGCCTGAGGCCCGGGCCGCCTTCGTCCGTGCCGCCGGCGGCCAGCGCCATGCGGTGGATGTCGTCCACGCTGGCGCGGTCCAGCGCGAGGAGCGCGACCATGGCGCCGTTGCCGGGGGTGGCCGGGCCGCCGTCGAAGGGCCGGCACAGCAGGAACAGGGGAAAGCGCCCCTCCGCCGGCTGCCATCCGGCCTTCCCGTCGGCGGCATCGAAGAAGCGCAGGCGCCAGCCGAGCCGCGCCATCAGCGGGTCATAGAAGGCCTGCGCGGCGACGATGTCGTTGGTGCCGACATTCACGTGGGAAATCATGCGGGTCTCACCATGGCGTTCCATCCTTGCGGGTGAAGGACCAGCCGGCGGCGGAGAAATGCGCCACGAGATCGTCCTCGGGATAGGTGCCGGCATCCTGCGGGTCGCGGTCGCCGATTTCCAGATAGCGCACCTCCGCCTCGCTGCGGTTGACGAGGTGGTGGGCGAGCCCGTTGGCGGGAAAGCCGATGCACATGCCGGGGCCGAGCGGGAATTCGCCCGCGTCCGTGCGCAAAGTGGGCGTGCCGGAGAGGATATAGACGAACTCCTCCTGCCTCGAGTGCCGGTGCAGCAGCGCGGACTGCGCGCCCGGCGCCAGCGTGGTGAGATTCACGCCGAAGCGGGAGAGGCCGAACGCATCGCCGAGCTGCCTTTTCTCCCGCCCCGCCATGCGCGCGGCGAATGGGGCGGGATAGTTCGAGGGCTTGGTGCGCGGCGGCACAGCCTCGGCGGCAAGGGGCGTGCGGGCGGGGCCGGTCATCGGGTGTCCTCATCAAGAACCTGCTGGAAGCTAGCCGATGTTTGGGCTCAAATGGGTGAGAAATTCTCACCTGTCTGGTGCGTGCGGGGAAGCGTCCATGTCGTCCAATCTGCCTTCGCTCCGGGGCCTTGCGGCCCTCGATGCGCTGGCGCGGCACAAGAGGCAGGGGGCGGCGGCCGAGGCGCTGGGCATCTCGCGCTCGGCTCTCTCCCACCGCATCGCGGACCTTGAGGCGGAACTGGGCGCGCGGCTCGTCACCCGTTCGGGCCGCGTCTCCATGCTGACCGACGAGGGCACCGCGCTGCTCGCCGCCATGGGCGATGCCATCGGCCGGATCGAGGCGGCGGTGGCGCCCTTGCAGCGACGGCTGCGGCAGATCCGGCTCTCCACCGTGAACACGCTGGCCGCCAACTGGCTGCTGCCCCGCCTGCCGCGCTTCCAGCGCGCCCATCCCGACATCGAGATCGCGGTGCTGACCACCCAGCGGGTGGTGGACCTCGACGGCGAGGATGTGGACTGCGCCATCCGCAATGGCATGGGCGACTGGCCCGGCATTCAGGCGCGGCTGCTCTTCCGCGAGACGCTGGTGCCCGCCGCCGCGCCCGGCCTCGCGCTGGGCCGGCCATCCGATTGGCCGGTCATCCGTGCCCGTGCCCGCTTCCGCGACTGGCCGCTGTGGTGGCAACAGACGCGGCAGAAGGGGGAGGCTCCGGCCGGCGGCATGGTGGTGGAAAACCGGGCGCAGGCGCTGGAGGCGGCGCTGGCCGGGGCCGGCGTCGTCCTTACCGACGCGCGTTATCTGGACACGCACCTCGCCGCCGGCCGGCTGCGGGTGCTGGGGCCGGTGATCGCGCTGGAGGGCGGCTTTTATTTCGTCCGCAGCCGGGCGCCGCGCAATCCGCGCAACGTCGATGCCCTCGCGCGCTGGCTGGAAGAGGAGGGCCGGGCGACCCCGCAGGCCGGGTGGCCGCCGGGCGCTGCCGACTGAGGGAGCGGCGCGGCACCGGGCGATGCCGCGCCGCCAATCATCCCGCAAAGCCGCTGCCGGCCGGCAGCGGATCGAAGCGCACGAGCCGGCTGTCGGCGACGCCCGCCTGCCGGTGCGCCATGGCCTCGCGATAGCGCGGATCGCGCAGCATCTGCACGAACGCATCGGGGCTGGGATATTCGGCGATGAAGGCGATGTCCCAGTGGGTCTCCGGCGGCCCGACGAGGGACAGCTCGAACGCCCCGCGCCACACGATGCGCCCGCCGATCTCCGCCAGCACCGGCGCGCTGAGGCGGCTGTAGGCCTCATAGGCCTCAGCGCCGGTGGTGACGCGGCCGTCCGCATACGTCACACGCGGGCGCAGGCGGATGAGGTTCAGCAGGTGCACCGGGCCGGGGCGGTCGTTGGCGGTGAAGGCGGCGAACGTCTCGCGGGAGAAGCTGGTGTGTCCCTCCATGGCTCAGCCCTCCACCACCGCCGTCCAGAGGCCGGGATAGGCCGGCGCGCGGCGGGCGATCCAGGCATCCAGCCCCTCGCGCAGGTCGGCGGTGGGGGCCATGCGGGCGAACTGCTCGGCCTCCACCAGCAGGCCCTCGGCGATGGGCAGATTGATGCCGCGCGTCACCGCCGTGAGGATGGTGGAAACCGCGAGCGGGGAGTGGACGAGGATGCGCTCCAGAAGGTCGCGGGCGCGGGGCAGCAGGTCGTCGTGGGGCACCACGGCATTCACCAGCCCCAGCTCCAGCGCGCGCTGTGGGGTGAAGGTCTCGCCGGTGAGCAGCAGTTCCATCGCCCGCTTGCGGCCGGCGAGGCGGGGCAGGCGCTGGGTGCCGCCGAAGGTGGGCGGCATGCCGAGCAGGATCTCGGGCTTGGCGAACACTGCCCGGTCGCTGGCGATGGCGAGCGGCGCCGCCTCCGTCACCTCGCAGCCGCCGCCATAGGCGAGGCCGTTCACCGCCACCACCAGCGGCTTGCGGAACGCCTCCACCCGCGCCGTCAGCCTTTGGCCGCGCGCCACGAAATCCCGCAACGCCGCCTCGGGGCTCTGCGCCACCGAGCGCGAGAACTCGGGAATATCGCCGCCCGCCGAAAAGGCGCGCCCTGTGCCGGTGAGGATGACGCCGCGGATGGCGTCGTCGCCCTCGATTTCGTCGAGGTGGCGCAGCAGCGTCTCGATGGTGGCGTAGCTCAAAGCGTTGAGCTTTTCCGGGCGGTTGAGGGTGAGGGTGGCGATGGCGCCGTCGACCGTCTTCAGCACAAGGTCCGTCATGAGGGAACTCCCCGTTCGATGAGGCCCCGACCATGCCCGCGGCGTCCGGTTGAGTATACTCACTGTACGGTATACCTTGCGGCCATGCCGAAGCCCCCCAATGCCCGTGTTCAAGACAAGCGTGCCCAAGAAGCCCGCGCCCAAAATGCCCGTTCCCAGGACCGGCGCGCTCAGGACGGCCGGGCCCAGGACATCCGCGCCAAGGACACACGGGCGAAGATCGTCCAGGCCGCCTCCAAGCTGTTCTATGCGGAGGGGATCGGCCGGGTGAGCATGGATGCGGTGGCGGAGACGGCGGGCGTCACCAAACGCACGCTCTATTATCATTTCGACAGCAAGGACGACCTCGTCGCCGCCTATCTCGACGCCCGCGACCAGCCCAACCTGACGCAGATGGCGGGGTGGTTCGCCGCCGCCGAGGGCGGGGCGGATGCGAAGGTTGCGGCCATCTTCGCGGCGCTTGCCAAGAGCGCGCGGCATCCCAAATGGAAGGGCTGCGGCTTCCTGCGCACCACGGCGGAGCTGGCCGCCTTGCCGGGACATCCGGCGGTGAAGATCGGCGCCCGCCACAAGGCGGCCTTCGCCACATGGCTCGCGGGCGAGCTGGAGAGCGCCGGCTTCGAGACGCCGACCGCCCTCGCGCGGCAGATCCTGCTGCTGCTGGACGGCGCCTTCTCCGCCTCGCTGGTGCATCGGGATGCAAGCTGGTTCGAGGAGGCGGGCGCGGCCGCCGGCGCGCTGGTGCGCGCCCATCCGCGCCAGCCGAGCCCGAGCGCGGTATCGTGATGCATTGAGTGCTTGCAAGTCCGCCGCCGGCGGCGATGGTAGGCGCCTCAATCGCGGGAGACGGGCAGTGGACTACGTGAAATTCGGCGCGACCGGCCTTGAAGTCTCGAAGCTGTGCCTCGGCTGCATGACGTTCGGCGAGCCGAACCGCGGCTCCCACCCCTGGACCCTCAAGGAGGAGGAGAGCCGGCCGCTCATCCGCCAGGCGCTCGACCTCGGCATCAATTTCCTCGACACCGCCAACGTCTATTCCGACGGCACGTCGGAAGAAATCGTCGGCCGCGCGCTGAAGGATTTCGTGCGGCGCGAGGAGGTGGTGCTCGCCACCAAGGTGTTCAACCGCATGCGCCCCGGCCCCAACGGCGCCGGCCTGTCGCGCAAGGCGATCATGGCCGAGATCGACGCCAGCCTGCGCCGGCTCGGCACGGACTATGTGGACCTCTACCAGATCCACCGCTTCGACCACGCGACCCCCATCGAGGAGACGCTGGAGGCGCTGCACGACGTGGTGAAGGCGGGCAAGGCGCGCTACATCGGCGCCTCCTCCATGCCGGCATGGCGCTTCACCAAGGCGATCTACATCTCCCGCCTCAACGGCTGGACCCGCTTCGTGAGCATGCAGAACCACATGAATCTCCTCTATCGCGAGGAGGAGCGGGAGATGCTGCCCTTGTGCGTCGAGGAAGGGGTGGCTGTGATCCCCTGGAGCCCGCTGGCGCGCGGCCGGCTGGCGCGGGCATGGGACGAGGCGACCTATCGGCTGGAGAGCGACGAATTCGGCAAGACGCTCTATGTGGCGGGCGACCGCGAGGTGGTGGACGCGGTGGGCGCCATCGCCGCCAACAGGGGCGTGCCGCGCGCGCAGGTGGCCCTCGCATGGCTGCTGCAGAAGAAGGGCGTCACCGCCCCCATCATCGGCGCGTCCAAGCCCGGCCATCTCACGGACGCCGTGGCCGCCCTCTCGCTGACCCTGACGGCGGAGGAGATCGCGGCGCTGGAGGCGCCTTACGTGCCGCACGGCGTCGCCGGCTTCACGGACTGAGCCCCCGCGTCCGCCGTGGCGAAAAGATCACGTTTCGTCGATCTGTGGGCGTCCGCTCCGCCCGCAGCAAAGTCGCCGCTTTGCCGTCGAAATTCCGCCCGCCGTCCGGAGCATCAGACGAGAGCGGGCAGGTTGGCCCGATCGTGTTTCTGGACAAGACCCATGAAGGGCATCGCTTTCGGAATTCTCCTCACCCTCGTCGCCGGTCTGCTGAGCGTCGGCGTCACCTTTGTGTTCGGCGGCAGCGGCGGTCTCAACTTCCTGCTCGCGCTCGGCGCCACGCTGGTGGCCCTCGCCATGGACGTGCCGACCGTCGCCTGACGCGCGCGCTCAGCCCGCCTGGGAGGCGGCGACCGGCTCCGGCGGCGCCTCCACGGTATGGACGAACCCCGTGAGCAGCACCGCCACCTCGGCCGGCGCCTGAAGGGTCGGCACGTGCGCGCAATCGGGAATCTCGTGGAACGTGCCGTTGGGCACGAGGTCGGCGAGTTCCCGCGCCATCACCGGCGGCGTCGCCGCATCCAGCGCTCCGGCGCAGGCGAACACGGGCACGGCGAGATGCCGGGCCGCGTCCTTCAGATCCAGAGTCGCGAGAATCCCGCAGGCCTCGCCGAACACCTCCGGATCGGTGGCGACGAAGGCCGCGCGCCGCTCCGCCAGAGTCTGCGGAACCCGCGCCGCCATGGCCGCCGGGAACAGGCGCAGCATGGCGGTTTCGGCGATGGCCTCCAGCCCGTCCGTCCCGGCCTTCGCGGCCATGAAGCGGAACGCCCCGCGCCCCTCCTCGGTGAAGCCGGCGCCGCAGCCGGCCAGGAACAGGCCGCTCGACAGGTGCGGATGGCGCAGGGCCGTGGCGAGGGCGAGGAACGAGCCGTAGCCGTTGCCGAACAGGATCGGCGTCTCGCCGGGACAGGCCGCCGCCACCGCCGCCGCCACCGCATCCGCCTGCGCATCGAGCCCGCCCGCGCGCGGTGAGCCGCCGAAGCCCGGCAGATCGAGCAGCACCAGCCGGAACCTGTCGGACAGCAGCGGCACCATGGGTTCGAGGCTGCCGCGATCGGACAGCAGGGAATGCAGGAACACGATGCTGGGGCCGGTGCCGGTGACGTGCGCGGAGAGGCCGGCGGCGCTTGTGTTGGCGGTGAGCATCAGTGCACTCCCAGATGTTGGGCCATGAGGGCGGGATCGTCGGCGAGGACCTGAGGCGGTCCGCGCCAGACCACCTCTCCCGAAGACAGGACGACGCAGGTGTCGGCGAGCCGCAGCGCCAGCGGCAAATTGTGTTCCACGAGGAGGATGGAAAGTCCGTCCGCCTTCAGGGCGGCGATGGCGTCGGCCACCTCGGCGACGATCTGCGGGGCGAGGCCTTCCGCCGGCTCGTCCAGCAGCAGCACGCGCGGATTGGTCACGAGCGCGCGGGCGATGGCCAGCATCTGCTGCTCGCCGCCGGACATGGAGCCGGCGAGCTGCCGGCGCCTTTCCTTCAGGCGCGGGAAGAGGGTCTCCACCGAGGCGATGTCGAACACCCGCGCCGCGGTGTGGCGCGGCGGCCGGTAGGCGATGGCGAGGTGTTCCTGCACTGTGAGGGAGGGGAAGATGCGCCGCCCCTGCGGCACCAGCCCCACGCCCAGCCGGCAGATGGCCTCCGGCTTGCGGTTCTCCAGCGCCGTGCCGAACAGTTCGATGCGGCCCTGCCGGGCGTCGTTGAGGCCGGCGATGGCCGAGAGGGTCGTGGACTTGCCCGCGCCGTTGCGGCCGAGGAGGGCAGTCACGGCGCCTTCCGCGCAGGTGATGTCCAGCCCGCGCACGGCGCAGATCTCGCCGTGATAGACGTGGAGGTTGGACAAGGTGAGGGCTTCAGGCACCGAGATACACCTCCCGTGTGCGGGGATCGGCGGCGATGTCGGCGCGCGATCCGGTGGTCACGACCCGGCCGTGATGAAGAAGGGTGATGCGCTCGGCGAAGGCGAGGGCGACATCCATGTCGTGCTCGATGAGGACGACCGTCATCTCCTCGGGCAGATTGGCGAGGAGGTCCTGCACCATCACCCGCTCGTCGCGGGAGAGGCCGGCGAGGGGCTCGTCCAGCAGCAGCACGCGCGGGGCGAGGGCCAGCGCCATGGCGATTTCCAGCCGCCGCCGGTCGCCATAGGCGGTCTGGGACACGGGCCGGTCCGCGAGGTCGGCGAGCTTCACCCGGTCGAGGATGGCCAGCGCCTCCGCCCGCAGCGACGCATCGGCGCCGAAGGGGGACCAGGCCCGCCATTTGTCGCGCCTGAGGCCGTTGAGGGCCAGCATCACGTTCCGGCAGAGGGTCTCGTGCGGGAAGAGCGTGAGGATCTGGTAGGTGCGGGCGAGTCCGAAGCCGGTGCGCTTGCGCGGCGGCAGGCCCACGAGTTCCGATCCGAACAGCCGGATGGAGCCGCCGGTGGGGGTGAGGTCGCCGCAGATCAGGTTGAACAGCGTGGTCTTGCCCGCGCCGTTGGGGCCGAGCAGCAGGTGCCGCTCGCCGGGCATGATGTCGAGGCTGACGTCCGCGATGGCGGGCAGGCCGCCGAACTGCTTGGTCAGGCCATCGATGTGGAGTGCGGGCTCAGCCATCGGCGCGCTCCCTCGGCACGAGTTTGGGGGCGGGGCCGGGCCTGAGCCGCTTCAGCGACGCGGTGAGGCGGTTGAAGCCCGGCACGATGCCGTCCGGCATCAGGAGGACGATGACGACGAAGGTGAAGCCGAGCAGCATCACCCAGCGGTCGATCCAGATGGAGGCGAGGTTCTTCAGGAGCACCACCAGCGCCGCGCCGATGAGCGGGCCGGCCAGCGTCCCGGCCCCGCCCGCCACCACCATCAGCAGCACCTCGGCGGAGGCCGTCACCGCCATCATGTGCGGGCTGACGAACTGGTGGTACCAGGCATAGAGCAGGCCGGCGGCGGCACCCCAGGCGGCGGCGAGCATCCAGGCGACGAAGCGGATGCGCCACACGTCGTAGCCCACCGCGCCCATGCGGCGCGGCTGGTCCCGCGTGCCGCGCAGCGCCACGCCGAGCGGGCTGTCGAAGAAGCGGCCGAGCTGGACGAGGGCCAGCGCCAGCACCGCGAGGCACAGCCACAGGAAATATTCCGGCTTCTCCAGTGGCAGCCACGCGCCGCCGGGGCGCGGCACGCCGGAGAGGCCGTTGTCGCCGCCCGTCACCGAGGTCCAGCGATAGGCGGCGCCCCAGACGATCTGGCACAGGGCCATGGTGATCATCACGAAGCCGAGGCCGGTGGTGCGCAAAGCGACGAGGGCGAACAGCGCGGCCACCGCCAGCGTCCCGCCCAGCGCCACCAGCGCCGCGAAAACCGGATCGATCCCGCCCACGGTGGAGAGCCACGCCACCAGATAGGCGGCGAGGCCCGGAAACACCGCGAAGCCCAGCGAATTCAGCCCGGCATGGCCGACCAGCACGTTCAGGCCCAGCGCGCCGATGGCGGCGATGGTCACCTGGCTGGTCAGGTTCACGTAGAAGGGCGAGGTGGAAAACAGCGGCACCATGGCCATGGCGGCCAGCGCCACCGCGAAGGGGAGGGCGCGCGCGCTCATCCGAGCCTCCGGCCGAACAGGCCCTGCGGCGCCACGGAGAGCACCGCGATCATGGGCAGGAACAGGATCACATAGGCGAGGTCGGGCACGAGCACCTGTCCGAATGTGTAGATGAAGCCGATGGCGTAGGCGCCGACGAACGCCCCGGCGAGGCTCCCGGCGCCGCCGAGGATCACGACCAGCAGGGCGAGCGGCAGCATGTCCTGGTCGAGGCTGGGATAGACCGAGAGGATGGGGCCGCCGATGACCCCACCGAGGCCGGCCAGCGCCGTGCCGAGGCAGAAGACGGCGGTGAAGAGGGTGGAGGCGGAGACGCCGATGGCGCGGGCCATGCCCACGTCGTCCACCGCCGCGCGGATCATGGCGCCGGCGCGGGTGCGCTCCACCAGCAGCCACAGCCCCAGCGCCACCGCCGCCGACGCGCCGATGACGAACAGCCGGTAGCGCGGGAACACCGCATCGCCGATGCGCACCGCGCCGGAGAGTTCCGGCGGCGGCGGCAGGCGCATGGGGTCGCCACCCCACATCATCAGGCAGGCGTCGGCGATGATGAAGGCAAGGCCCAGCGTCAGCAGCACCTGCGGCAGGGTGCGCCCGGCAAGGCGGCGCAGCAGCGTGCGCTCGATGATGCCGCCGAGCAGCCCCACGGCCACCGCCGCCGCTGCCGCCGCCGCCCAGAAGCCGAACCCGGCCTTCACCGCGGCAAGGCCGAGATAGGCGCCCAGCATGAACAGCGCGCCGTGCGCGAGGTTCGCCACCCGCATCAGCCCGAAGATGAGGCTGAAGCCCGACGCCAGCATGAACAGGAGCCCGCCGAGCGCGAGGGCGTTGAGGCTTTGGCTGACCCAGAAGGTCATGATTGGTCCTCGGATAAGGAAGAGGGGGCCCGGGACGATGCCTATCGAGCCGTCATCCCCCGGCTTGTCCGGGGGATCCACGATGCGACCGGGCCGGTTGCCGGGAGTCATGCAGCCGGCAAGCGGCGTGGTGGATGCCCCGGACAAGCCGGGGCATGACGGCTCTCAGCAGGGAGAAGTCCGGGGCTTAAATCCCCGAAATCACTTCCCCAGATTCTTCGCCGGCGGGTAGTCGCGGCTGTAGACCGGCTCGGCGAGGAAGGCCTTGGGGTCGTAGGTCCAGAACTGCGTCACCTTCGGATAGGTCTTGATGACCACGTTCTGCAGCCGCCCGTCCTTCTCCTCGGTCTTGCGGATGGTGACGTTCATGATGGGGTTGCCGTATTCGTCGAGGGTGACCTCGCCATACGGTCCCTTCTCCAGCTTCACGGAACGCAGCGCCTTCATGAGCGCCTGCTTGTCCTCCACCTTGCCGTCGATGGCCTTCACGGCCGCATCGAGGAAGGCGCACGCCTCGTAGGCGCCGGCGGTGTAGTAGCCGGGGTCGGCACCGTACTTGGCGCGGATGCCGGCGGCGAACTCCTTGTTGCCGGGCACGTCCTGGGTCGCCGTGTACCAGCCGGAGGAGATGACGCCCACGGCTTCCTTGCCCATGGACTTGAGGATGCCTTCGTCCACCGTGGTCATCTGCGCGATCACCTTCACCGGCGCGCCGTATTCGGCGTACTGCTGGAGGAAGCGCAGGCCGTTGCCGCCGGCGAAGGCGGCGTAGACGGCGTCCACGTCGGTGCGGATCTGGCTGATGTAGCTGCCGTAGTCGGCGACGTTCAGCGGCGGCCACAGCTTCTGCACCACCTGTCCGCCATTGTCCTCGAAGGCGCGCTGGAAGCCGGCGGTGGCCTCGTGGCCGAAGGCGAAATCGTCGCCGATGGTGACGACGCGCTTCAGCTTGAGATCCTTGGCGGCATATTCGCCGAGCGCGTGGTTGGCCTGGGCCGAGGTGCCCACGGCGCGCACAAACCACGGATTCTGCTTGCGCTGGGTGAGGTCTTCCGCCGCCGCCGAGGGCGAGATGACCGGCACGCCCACCTGCCGGATGTAGTCGTCGATGGCCAGCGCCTCGAAGGCGGCGAGCGGGCCGATGATGGCGTTGACGCGCTCGCGCTCCACCAGTTCCTGGGCGCGGGTCTTGGTGGTGGCGGGCTGGCCGGCGGTGTCCACCGTGATGAGCTCCACCTTGCGGCCGCCCATCATGCCATTCCGCTCGGCAAGGCAATATTCCATGCCCTGCTCCATCTGCTTGCCGCCGGCCGCCAGCGCGCCGGAACGCACCGTCATGAAGCCGATCTTGATGGGCGGCTGCTGCGCCGCCGCGGGCAGGACCGCGAGCGCGGACAGCGCCGTCGCGGCGAGCCACGAGGCTGTTGTGCGCTTCGTGAGTGTGGGCATTTTTTCTCTCCCTGAGATGCTCTTGACGGCTAAATTTTTTGTCGTGATATTTCAGACAGAACCGAAAACCCACGTCAAGCGACATTTTTCCGTTGTTCTGTCGTTATCTCTCCTCCAAACTTCCGCCAGTTCGTCAGGGCATGAAATATGTTGATCGATCAAAACATCGCCTCTGATAAGGCCATGGGCGGCTCCGGCCTGCTGCGGGACGCGGTCTATGCGCGGCTGAAGGACGAGATTCTCGGCTGCCGTCTCCAGCCCGGTGAGGAGCTGCGCGAGCAGGAGCTGGCCGGGCGTTTCGAGGTGAGCAAGCAGCCCGTGCGGGAGGCCCTGCTGCGGCTGGAGCAGGAGCGCCTCATCACCGTGCTCCCGCGCCAGGGCTACCGGGTGAACCCGGTGTCGCTGGCCGACGCGCGGGACATCTTCCGCTTTCGCGAGGTGATGGAGCCGGCCTGCGCGGCCGACGCCGCCCGCCACGCGACCGACGAGGTGCTGGCCGCCCTTGATTCCTTCCGCACCTTCGATGCGTCGAAGTCCGATTTCATCCGCTACAACCGCGCCTTCCATGTCGCGGTGGCCATGTGCTCCCCCCATCGCCGGATGCGGGAAGAGGTGGTGGATCTGGTCGCTCAGGCCGACCGGCTGGTGCTGGTCAGCATCGGCACCATGCAGGGGCGCGACCCCGACCGGCTGATCGCCGAGCACGTCGCCATCATCGAGGCGCTCCAGTCCCGCGACGGCCGCAAGGCCGCCCGCCTGCTGCGGGACCATATCGCCGATGCCGAAAAGCGGGTGGTCGCGGCCCTGTCGCGCCACGCCGTCGTCCTTTGAGAAAAAACCGGAGAAACGTCATGAACGCCAAAGCCGAAGCCGCCGTCGCGGCGCGGGGCAATTTCATCGATGGCCGCGAGGTGGAGAGCATCGGCGGCGGCACGGTGGAGGTGAAGAACCCCGCCACCGGCGCCGTCATCGCCATCATTCCCGACAGCACCCGCGAGGATGTGGACGCGGCGGTGAAGAGCGCCCGCGCCGCCTTCAACGGCGACGCCTGGGGCGGCATGGCCATCCGCGAGCGGGTGAAGCTCATCAACCGCATCGCCGATGCCTTCGAGACCGCGCTGCCCGAGCTGTACCAGCTGGAAACCCAGAACAACGGCCGGCCGGTGAACGAGACCCGCGCCCAGCTCGGCCGCCTGCCGGATTTCCTGCGCTATTTCGGCGGCCTTGCGCTCGCCCGCCGCGATGACGTGATCCCGGTGGAAGGCAATTATCTCAACTACACCCGCCGCACGCCCATCGGCGTGGTGGCCAATTGCACGCCCTTCAACCACCCGCTGATGATCCTGTGCAAGTCGCTGGCGGCGGTGCTCGCCTCCGGCTGCACGACGGTGGTGAAGCCCTCCGAATACACCCCCCTCACCACGCTCCGCCTCGCCAAGCTGATGAGCGACAACGGCCTGCCGCCCGGCGTGTTCAATGTGGTCAACGGCATCGGCGCCAGTTCCGGCCGCTTCCTCGCCGAGCATCACGACATCAACAAGCTGGTGCTCACCGGCGGCACCGAGGCCGGCCGCATCGCCGGCTCGGCGGCGGCGAAGGTCTTCGCCCACCAGACGCTGGAGTTGGGTGGCAAGACGCCGGTGATGGTGTTCGACGATTACGACGTGGAGCAGGCGGTGAACTATGCCGCCTTCGGCGCCTTCGTGGGCGCCGGCCAGACCTGCGTCTGTGCCGCCCGGCACATCGTGCAGAAGACCATCTATGACGAGTTCGTGGAGCGCCTCGCCGCCAAGACCAAGGCCATCCGCATCGGCGATCCCCGCGATCCCGAGACCCAGCTCGGCCCCGTGGTCTCCCAGCGCCAGCTCGACCGCGTGCTCTCCTTCGTGCAGGCGGGCCATGACGATGGTGCGCGCCTCGTGGCCGGCGGCCAGCGCCGCATCGTGCCCGGCCACGAGAACGGCTTCTTCGTGGAACCCACCGTGTTTGCCGACGTGGCGCCCCACATGCGCATCGCCCGCGAGGAGGTGTTCGGCCCCTTCACGGTGGTGATCCCCTTCGAGACGGAGGAGGAGGCCCTCGCCATCGCCAATGACAGCCCGTTCGGCCTCGCCGCCGCCATCCGCACCCGCGATGTGCACCGCGCCCATCGCGTGGCGGCGAAGGTGAAGGCCGGCATCGTCTGGATCAACGACCACCACCGTCTCGATCCCGCCTCGCCCTGGGGCGGCGTGGACGACAGCGGCATCGGCCGCGAGTTCGGCATCGAGAGCTTCAACGACCATTTCGACGTGAAGTCGGTGATGCTCTCCACCGAGGGTAAGCCCTTCGACTGGTACAAGGGCACATCGCAGCAGCCCCGCCTGAACTGAGGCGGCTTCGTCCGGGGCATTCGACGGCCGGGTCGCATTCCGCGATCCGGCCGTCGCCGTTTCAGCGCTGCGGCGCCACCGTGGGGCAGGGCTCCGCCTGCATGCGCGCCAGCAGGCGCTCCACCGGGGCGGGGGACACCTTGATCGGCCCGGTGAAGGGCTGGCCCATCTCCATCACCAGGAAGATGGCGGCGGAGATGCCGATCATGCCCAGCGCATGGCCCGTGAGCACCAGCGCGTTCCGTGGCGCGAACACGCCGGAATAGAGGAAGATCAGCGCGAACCAGCAGATGACCACGAAGATGAAGCCGGCCGGCGTGGTGGTGCGGGCGACGCCCGTCACCTTCCAGCGATACTCCACCAATTGCCGCGACAGAGCGAGCAGGGTGCCCCGCACGTCCTGCTGGTCAGCGGTCTCGCTCTTGAGGTTCCGCACGCCGGCATCGAACCGCAGGAGCGCGGTGAGGGCCGACACCTGCGCGGAGCCTGAGGCCTCATCCTCGCCCGTGGTCCACGTCTCCGCCACGAGCTGGCGGGCATAGGCCTGGAGGTCGCCCCGGAGCGGGCAGGCGGGCGCGCCGAAGCTGAGCAGGTTGAGGTCGGTGATCTGGAGGACGGCGGCGTATTTCTGGACGTCGGAATAGGCGTCGCTGAAATTGTAGCGGGCCGAGTTCACCATCAGACCCAGCAGCAGGGACGACATGGTCGCGATGATGGCGACGCTGGTCCGCAGGTTCTTGACCGAGCCGTCCTCGTAGCGGGAGTCCGACAGCCGGCTGCCGATGGCCATCCCCGCCGCCATCGTCACGGCCATGGTGACGAATGCAACCCCGGCTGCAACCCATGCGTTCATGTGCGACTCTTCATCCGTTCCGGGCGGGGGGCGGCGCGAAAATCTGACTCTCGCGCTGACTGTCCGCTGACACCGGCCTGAACATACCGATTCCGGTGGTGAAACGCAGCCGAATGCAGCTGAATCCAGCCGTGCCGGGACGGTCAGGGCACGAGCGCCATCACACGCGGGCCGTCGCAGACCGCGATGCGCGTCGCGATGGAAAAATCGTCGAGATTCAAGGCGGTTACGCGGTTAGCGAACCATTCGGCGACATAGGCCCGCCCCGCCGCTGCATCCACCACCACCCCCTCCGGGGAGCCGCCCAGCCGGATGCGGTGGATGATGGTTTCTGTCGCAATATCAATGACATCCAGCATGCCCGCCTGCTGGTCCGTCGCCAGCAGGAGCCCCCGGCCGGGCACGAATGCGACGCCATAGGGCATCTTCATGCCGACGATGCGCTTCGTATCATTTTTTTCCTTTGTTATCAATGCAATATCGCCGCTCCGCACATCCGCCACCGCCACCAATTCGGGATGGGAGGCATCCAGCGCATAAGGCGCCCGTCCGACCGGGATGACGGCGGTACGGGTGAAGTCTAAGGTGTTGATAATGCTGACTTCATCGCTCTCCCGATCGGCGCTGTAGAGCGTGCGCCCATCCGGATCGATGGCGAGATGCGCCGGCGACCGCCCTACCGCAAGGGTGCCGGTGACGGCGAGGCTGCGGGCGTCAATGCGCAGAATTCTGTCGCCAGACCAGTCACTTACATACAACGCCCCACCATCCGGCGCCGCCACGATGCCGAACGGCTGCCCGCCGATATGGGCGGTGCCCGCGACTGTCCATGTCTTCACATCGAGACGGGTGAGAAGGCCGATGTCCGGGTGGGTGATGTAAGCGGCTGTGCCGTCAGAAGAAATCGCGATTCCGGCCGGCACCTTGTCCACCTTCACCCGCGTCGATACCGCACCGGTCGCGGTGTCGATCACATCCACCTCCGCGGCCCCTTGGCACAGGGCGAGGAGCGTGCCAGCGGTCGCGGGCGCGCTCCAGCCGAGGAGTAGGGCGGCGAGAAAGGAAAAGACAAGCGCCGCCAGTAACTTCACTTGCCTTCGGCCTTGGCCTTGAGCCCGTTGACACCGGCCTCGAAGAACGCCGTCATGGCCGCGACGGCGGCTTCGTCGTTGAGTTCGTCGGGTGGGAAGTTGGAGGTGTCGCCGCGATAGAAGCGGCCAGCCATCACCACCTCGCTCTTGCCGCCACCGGCATCGTTCACGGAGAGGGTGATGGTGTAGAAGCTGACCGGCAGCGCCTCCACATTCTCGGTGTTGAGCCGCCACGAGAGGCTGCGCTGGGCGGCGTCCACATCATCGAGCCCGTCGGTGATCTCGCCCTTTTCCAGCAACAGCACACGCTCCGCGCCGGCCACGTTGCCGCCCTTGGCTTTCGCCGCCTTCACCATGGGGTGCCAGGCCCCGATGCCGGCGAAATCGCCGGCGATTTTCCATACGGCGTCGGGCGTCGCGGCGACGGTGGCCTTGGCCTCGGCCTTCTGTGGGGTCGGGCCGTGGGCCTGTGCGGGCGCGGCAAGCGCGATGAGGACGCCGAGGGCGGGCAGGAGGGCGCGGCGGGAGAGGCGGGCAAAAATCATGAAGTGGAAATCCTTCGGTTGCGCAGGAAAGTCGGGCGCCGGTCCCACACTTGGGCGAGGTAGAGCCCGGTGAGCAGCAGCAAAGCGAGGGCGGCCGGTAGCGGCGCGGTGTCCATGGTGCCGGCGACCGGATGGGGGCGGGCCGATGCATGGACTTCGGCGGCGAGAGTCCCGGCATCGGCCAGAGGCGCGTAGGCAAGGCCCGTCGCCTCGGTGAGATCCTTGAGGTGGTCGGTGCGGACGGCGCTGAGATGTTCCTGCCCAGTCGCCTCGTCGGCGCCCCACGGAGCGTTGCGCGGGTGCCAGCCTTCGCGCTGCTCCGAGCCGGACGGCGGCAGGCCGTGGCGGTTCTCCTGCGGCACGTCGGTCATGGCGTAGAAGCCGATTTCCCGCCCGTCCCGGTCGAACTTGGGAATGGGTGCCGGCTCGATGCCGCCGACGCCGACGACCAAGCCGTGCACCTTGCCCGGCTCGCCGGAAAAGGCAGGCGCGCCCGAGGTTGGCAGCGGTGGCGCCTCCTGTCCGTCGGTGAAGAAAATGAGGTCGGCGTCGAGCGGTCCGGCGAGGTCGATGGCGGAATAGAGGCCGGAATAGATGTAGCTGTCCCCCTCCCACGCCATCCGCCAGTTGAGCGCACCGATGGCACCATCGAGCGGCGCGAAGTCGGCGCAGACCTCGACCGGCTCGAACAGCAGATAGGTGCGCCGCTCGGTGAAGATGCCGAGCCCCATGCGCGAGCCGCACGGCAGCCGGGCGGCGAGGCCGCTGAGAGCCCGCTTCACGGTGTCGAGTCGCGAGGCCGGGCGGCCCTCGAAGCTGTAGTCGCGCACATTCATGGAGCCGGTGATGTCCACCACCGCCAGCAACCGGTAGGCGTCGGTCGGCCGTTGGAGCCTCGGCGCGACGATGGCCGCCAGCGCCAGAAGGAATGCCGCGGCGAGGACAAGCGTGCGGGCGTCCGGTCGCCCCATCACGGCAGTCCCTTGGGCAGGCCGGGAAGGTCGGTCCAGAGCCGCTTCGGCGTCTCCTGCGCCTCGTCCTGCTGGTCCTGCTCGATCTGCGGGAAATCGCGCACGAGGCGCATGGCGATGTCCAGATTATACTTGGCGTCCCAGAAGTCCGGCGCGCGCACCAGCGCCGCGCGATAGCCCGCCTTGGCGAGACGCACCTGCGGCACGGCGGGATCGATCTCCGTCTTCTCCAGAAACGAGATGGCGGTGGCGAGGCGGGCGTTGGCGAGATCGTAGAGTGCGGCCACCGCAAGCGGGCTGCGGTCCGCGGCGAGCCGATCCACAAGCGGCTGCGCCTCGTCCAGCCGGTCGCGGATCATGAGGAAATGCGCGCGGGCCATGAGCAGTCGATCCGGCGCATCGAGTTCGACCGGCAGGTCGCGGCCTGCAGCGAGCGCCGCGATGGTGCGGTTGGCTTTGGCATGGAGGGCCATGCGAGTTCCCGTTATGGCCAACGCCGCCAGTGCCACTGTCATCACCGCGAGGGAGGTCAGTGCGGCAATGCGGCGGAGGCTGAGGATACGCAGCTTCATGCTGCCCTCCGCGTGTCGATGCCGGGCAGGTCGGTGGCGGTACGCCGCCGGGCGCCGAGGCCGCGTTCGGCCAGGCGGGCAGCGAGCAGCAATGCGCACGCGGCGGCGGCAAGCCCATAGCAGAGCCGCGTGAGGTCGCGGCGCGGGATGCGCTCCAAATAGGGGATGGGTTGGCTCTCCTGCCGGTCGATCTCGGCGATGGCGTCGGCAACGGCCTGCGGGCTGCCGGCCTCGAAGGCGCGATAGGGCACGCCGAGGCTGGCGAGGAAGAGATTGAGGTGGCGCTCCGGCATGGCCTGCGGCGTGTCCTCGCCGGGGACGCGTGGCTTGTCGAAGATGCCGGGCGAGCCAACGGTGCGCAGGAAGAGCCAATAGAGCCGCACCGGCGAGCGCTTCAGAGAATCGCGCAGCGCTGCCTGTACCCGTGGATCGATGACGGCCGCGCCGTCCGACACCAGCAGAACGGCGCGCGAGCCGCCGGAAGCGGCTGATGCATCGAAGCTGTCGAGAGCCAGGGCGAGGCCCCGCCCCACGTCGGTCAATGCGAGGCCCGGCCGGTCGATGGCGGCCACGGCTGCGGCGACGGCCTCGTGATGGTCGGTCAGCGGCAACACCGGGATGGGCGACGTGGAGAAGGCGGCGATACCGATGCGATCCCGCGGGCGGCGACCCAGAAACTCCGTGAGCAGTCGCTTGGCGGCGGCGGATTTCGATTCCTCCCCGGCGCCCGGCGCGCGATCGGCAAAGGTGTTGTCCATGCTGGCCGAGCGGTCGATGAGCAGCATCAGGTTGGCGCCGGAACCGATGCGCTCGACCTCCCGCGCCTTCAGGTTCAGCCCCGCGAGGCCGAGAACGAGGGCACCGATGGCGAAGGTGCCGGCGAGGCGTATTCCGAGGGAAACAGCGATCGAAAGCCCGTCGCGCGGCACCAGCGCCACCGATGGCAGTGCGGCGCCGCGCAGGGGCAATGCCCCGAGCGGGAGCAAGGCGAGCGCGAGCAGGAACAGGAGCGCGGGATGATCCACATCGAGGCCGAGCATCAGGCAGCCTCCTTTCGCGTTCCCTGCCCCGTGCCGCCCCGCCGCTCGACGGTGGCGAGTCGGCGGGCGAGATCGATCAGCGCTTCGGGCGGCAGCAAGGCCATGGCCGTCTCAGGCGCATCGCCGAAGAAGGCGATGCGGGAAGCCGTGAAGAAGCGGTCTATCGCCTCAGCCTCGCCTACGAGCGCGGGTCGTAGCGCGAGGAAGCCCGGCACATCCTCGGCGAACAGCCGTTGTCCCGCGGCCTCGTCGAAGGCGCGGTGGAGGAGTTGGAGGGCGTCCTCATAACCAAGCTGTGCGTCGAGGTCGGGAAGCCGCCGCATGTGGCGCAAAGCGGTCGCAAATGGCCGGCTCCGGCCGGCGAACGGTCCCCATCCCGAGGCCGCCGCGAAGGCGAGGAGGCTTGCCGCAGCCACGGCCGCCGCAGCAGCGGCGAGTTGCGCATCCCCGGCGAGGGGATAGGGGCGGGGGCGGATATCCGGCTGCAGTGCCATGGGGTTGCCCCGCTGGCTGGCGACCAGTTCGCGCAAGGGGGAAGAGACGAAGGTCCAGGCCGGAATGGTCAGCGTCTGTCGCGCGTCGCCCTTGCGGGCGGCGAGGGGCACGGCGGGAACGTCGAGCGCGCGTGGCTCCAGAGGGGAATAGAAGGTCTGGTAGGTGAGGGTGAGGCGATAGCGCGGGGCGCCATCCGGCGTGGTTTCCGGCTTCACGTCGAGGCGCTTCAGGTCGAGCCAGTAGGTGACGGGGCGGGGACGGGGCAGGGCGCTTTCGTCGAGCCGCCAGCCGGCATCGAGGGTCACGACCGCTTCCAGCGAGATGGTGTCGCCGATGAGATAGCCGAAGGCGCGCGGTGCGTAGAGGTCCACCCCCGCCGCGTGGGCGGGCGCACCTGCCAGAAGCGCGCCGAAGAGCGCCAGGGCCGCCGTGCGACAGTGCCTAGCGGCTGGCAAGGAACGCGACCAGCGCATCGGCATCGAACCGGTTCACGAGGTGGAATGGCGCGTATCCACGCGTGACGAAGCGGGCCTCCAGGGCGGCGATCCTTGCCCGCGCCGTCGCCTGCCACCTTGCCCTCAGCCCCGGACGCATGAACACCAGCCGCCGCCCGCCAGTCTCCGCATCGGCAACTTCCATCAGGCCCCAGGCCGGCACGTCGCCCTCGGTGCGGCTGTCGCGCACCAGCACCGGCACCACATCGTGCCGCCACAGGGCATCGAGGGTCAGGTCGAGATCGGCCTCGGGCATGAGGAAATCGGAGACGAGAAAGACGAGGCAGCGGCGCCGCGGCAGGCGCTCCGCCGCGGTGGCGAGGCCCCTCGTGCTCGTCCCGGATGGCGTCGCGTCCGAGATGGCGGCCGCCACCTGCGCGCCGAGCCCCCGGCGTCGCGTGGCGGGAATGAAGGCATCCTCACGCAGGTCGCCACCAGCGCCGATGAGGGTGAATTCATCCCCCGTCGCGGCGGCCGAAGCTGCGAGCGTCGCGGCGAGGCGTGCGACCTCAGCGCCCGTGTCGTCGAAACCCATGGAGCGGGACAGATCGGTGAGCACCGCGACGGTCGTGGCGCGTCGTGGGGCGAAGGTGCGGACATGCACGCCTTCGAACGGGTCGCGCAGCGAGGCACGCAGGTCGATGCGGCGCGGGTCCGGCCGCGCCACCAGCGGCACGAGGGTGCGGAAGGTGCCGTCACCGCCATCGCCCTGGCCCGGATGCGCGCCGGGTCGCACCCCGCGAGGGCGCCACCTGAGGCGATAAGGCACGACGTTGCCGCCGTATTCCCCTTCGGGATCCCCGGTCGTGATGCGGCTCATGGTGCTGGCACCGTGGCGAATGCGGCGCGGCAGAGATCGGCGGAAATCTCTTCGCGCCGCATTTCATAGACCGGATCGAAGAAGATGCGGTGGGCCATCACCTCGGGAAAGACGGCGCGCAGATCCTCCGGAACGATGATGTCCCTCCCCTCCAGCCACGCACGCACACGCGCGGCACGGATGAGGTAGGACATGCCGCGCGGGCTGGCACCGCCCTGAACAAGGCGATCCATCCGAACGCCGGGAAGGGCGATGCCGGCCTTGTCGGGCGTGCGGATCGCATCCCACAGCGCGATTGTGTAGGCGACGATGGCGTCGCTGGCGGGGATGGTGTTCTGGATTTCACGGGAGACCTGATCGAGGCTCCGGTAGTCGATGATCGCCTCCGGCACCTCCGCGATCAGGAGGTCGGTGTCGTGGAAGCGCGGGTCGAACACCAGCGCGCGGCGAGCGGCGAAATCTTCCGGCGCCTTCACCTGCACTTCCATGAAGAAGCGGTCGCGGGCGGCGGCGGGCAGCTCGAAGGTCTCCTCCCGCTCCACGCGGTTGCGGTCGGCGAACACCTGAAGGAACGGGAAGACGTATTCGCGCCCGAACGCGGAGACGGTGCGCTCGGCCATCAGCCTGAGCAGCATGGCGTGGACCTGCGGCCGCGCGCGGTTGATCTCGTTGAAGAAGAAGACGGAGAGCTCCGGCCCCCGGCGCAGCAGCGGGCCGGGATCGACCCGTGGGCGTCCATCCTCGCCGACGCGGGCGTCATAGACGAGGTCGGCCGGCATGAGGTCGATGGTGCCTTCCACCCGCTCATAGGCGCCGCCGATGGCGCGGGCGAGTGCGCGCAGCAGCGTCGTCTTGCCGACGCCGACGTCGCCCTCCAGCAGCACATGGCCGCGGGCGAACACCGCGATGGTCAGGAGACGGATGACCCGCTCCTGGCCGAGCACGATGCGCCCGACCGCCCGTTCGAAATCGAGCGCGCGGTCGCGCCACTGGGCGAGCGCGCCGTCCGGATCGGCGATGGCGTGCATCAGGTGTCCCCTTGGCCTTGCGGCAAGAAAGGCGCAGCCGACGGGAGCGGGGGATGTTGGTCCCGCGCGGAGGTCCCGAGCGGCCGCGCCAGTTGCCCACCATCCATCGGAGGATTGCCCGGCTTCGCGGAAAGGCTCAGCCTTGCTGGTGGGGGTCGGGAAAGGCCAAGTCAGTTGGACGGAATTTTGCTCACGTCGTAGACGAACTGGCCGGTCTTCTGAAAATACTCAACGCGCTTCTTGTTGCGCGCTTCCATCTGGGTGATGGATTCGCCCTGCTTCGCCAGCTCTGCCGGGTTGTGCTTGGGGTCGTATTTGCTGCCGGCCACCTTGTCGGGATAGCCGGGCTTCGGCTCCCAGCAGTTGCCGGGCGCCTTGCAATTGGTGCCGTCATAGGCAGCGGCACCGCCGGCGGCGAGGGCCGTGACCGCGAACGCGGCAGCGGCGGCGAGCATGGGCATGCGAACCTTATGCTTCATCTGTTGTCCTCCCTTCTCACTTGCTCCCGGCCGCGCTCGCGGCCGTCGCCTTGCACACCGGTGCCTTGTCGAGATCCGGCGTTTGATCTTCCTTTTCGTTGAAGCGCTTGAAGGCCGCGCGCTGGGCCGGGGTCAGCCACACCGCGTCGTTGGGATCGTCCTTGTAGAAGTGGCGCACCCAGGCCATCACCAGCAGCATCTCGTCGAGATTGAGCGCGCCGTACATGGGCCCCATCTGCCCCTGCGCGCCGCCGAAGATGGTCTCGAACAGGCCCTGATCGGTCATGTTCTTCGGGTAGGTCCAGTAGCTGTCGTTGAGGCCGGGGCCGATCTTGCCCTCGCCATAATGACCGTGGCAGCCGGAGCACATGGAGAGGAACAGATCCTTGCCCTTGGGTAGGCAGGTGGGATTCTCCACGTAGACGTTCACGCCGGTGGCGAGGAACTTCTTCACCGCTTCGGTATCGCGGCCCTCCGCAGGAGCGTCCGACAGGTCCAGTGGCTGGCCGGTCACCGTATTGGTGAAGTTGAGCGTGGCCTGCGCAGCAAGGGCGAAGCCGGACACGAACGCGACGGCGAGGAGGGCCTTGACGCCCCGCGACAGAAAACGGCTGTGCATTGGACCTTCCAGAAAAGTTCCGATGGAAATGACGGCTTTGGGCCGGATCAGGAATTGGGCTTGAGCAGGGGGATGCCCTCGTCGGCCAGGATCTCGTCGATCTGCGGCCGCGCCTTCACCAGCGCCGCGTCGATCTCGGCGAGAAGCGCGGTGTCGCCAAGGCGAACGGCGACCGACTGGTCGTAGTGGAGGGGCATCTCGGTGCCGTCGAACTTGGTGACGGAGTTGCCGGCAAGGCTCATACGCAGCGGCACCTGGGACGATTTCACATAGCGGGCCACTTCCGGCGCGAAGGCGAAGGCGATGTCCGCCTCGCCATTGGCGACCTCGGAGACGACGCGCTCGCCGGGCACCTGCACATACTGGTTCCGCGGCGAGCGGAAGTTCACCAAGCTGTAGAGATAGGCGGCATTGTCCTCATACTTGCCGAGGCGCTTCAGCACGGTCTCGCCCGGCGAGTAGAAGCGGACGACGAAGCGGTTGAGCGCCTTGACCTGCGGGTCGTTCCAGTCGGTGGCGGTGATGTTGCGGTCGGCCTTGGTCACCAGCACATAGGACGTGCGGTAATAGGGCTTGGAGCTGAGCACCCGCGCGTCGCCGGTGTCGACGCCCATCACCACGTCGCAAAGCTTTGCGTCAAGCTGGTCGCGCACCTGGTAGATGGCGGGCTTGGAAGTCCATACGAAGACGGCCTTGCGGCCCATGGCCTGCGCCAGCACCCCGGCGATGCGGTTCTCGAAGCCCTTTCCGTCCTTCTGCGAGAACGGGGCTTCCACCTCGGAGGCGCAGACGCGCAGGATCGAGGGATCGGGAGGAGTCGCGGCCTGCGCCGGCGCGGCCGAGCCCCCGGCGGCTGTCTGCGGCGACATCTTGCCGGATTCCGCCGTCTGGGCGAGCGCTGGCGCGGCGAAGAGGGCCAGTGTCCCGGCGACAAGGGCTCCGGCGACGAAATGGCTGGTGGCGGACGTCGCGGCGGGGCGCGCGGGGGTGCTCGCAGAACAGGTCATCGGTTCGGCCTCCGTCTGGCTCGCGTCCGGTCGCGCCGTCGTTCGGCAGGCGATCAGGGTGGCGATGGATGCGCTTGTGGCGAAAGAAGAAACCGGCCGCCGCCGAGGTGACGGCGGCCGGCAAGGGGCGGTTGTCGGAGGTCAGCCGCCGGAAGCGTATTCACCCACCTTCGGGTCGTCGTAGGGGCCCTTGCCGTCGAGCGAGAACACCATCACGCCGCCACCCATCTGGGTGTAATTCTGCAACTGCTTGAACGCGCCCACGGAGCCGAGGCCGGCGGTGGGATCGTTGAGGTCGAACACCAGGCCCACACCCGGCCAGCCGCCGACGCCGTAATAGATGGCGACGTACTGCACGCCCTTGTGGGTGTAGGTCATGGGATGGCCGATGACGCCGGACGGCAGCTTGAACTTCCACAGAAGCTCGCCGGTGTCGCTGTCGCGGGCCTTGATGAAGCCGTCCAGCGTTCCGTAGAACATCACGCCGCCGGCGGTGGCGAGCGTGCCGCCCCAGGCCGCGAAGCGCTCCATCACTTCCCACTTGTACTTGTTGTTGATGGCGTCGTAGGCCTTCACCTGGCCGAGACCTTCATAGGTCTGCTTGTTGCCCTTCGGGCCGGGATACATCCACAGCGTGGCGCCGACGAAGAACTGACCCGCGCGGTAGGGGAGCATGAAGGGCTCCCAGTCCATGCAGATGTGGTTGATGCCCATGAAGAAGGACTGCCGCTCCGGGTCGTAGCTGTCGTGACCCTGGTTGTGGTAGCCCATCGCCGAGGGGCAGATGTCGCGGCCCTTGTGGTCCATGCGCGTCGCGTATTCCGGATCGCGCTGGGGCAGGCCGGTCTTCAGGTCCACCTGCTTCACCCAGTTCACCGTGTCGTCGATCTTGTCGGCAGACACGAGCGAGCCGTCGGTGCGGTCGAGGGTGTAGACGATGCCGTTGCGGTCCGGATGCGTCAGGAGCTTGCGCATCTTGCCGGCCTTGTCCTTCTGCTCGGAGAGCATCATGACGTTGACGCCGGCATAGTCCCACTCGTCGTGGGGGGTCTTCTGGTAGCCGAAGTGCGCTTCACCGGTGTCGATGTCGCGGCCCCAGATGGTCATGGTCCACTTGTTGTCGCCGGGACGCATGGTCTCGTTCCACGGCGCGGGGTTGCCGGAGCCGTAGTAGATCATGTTGGTGCCGGGATCGAAGGCGTACCAGCCCCAATTGGTGCCGCCGCCGATCTTCCAGGCGTCACCTTCCCAGGTGCCGGTGCCGAGGCCCTTCTGGCCGTACTGGGGATTGGCCTTGTTGAAGTCGTCGGCGAGCTTCACCTGCTCGTCCGGGCCGGTGGCATAGGCCCGCCACTTCTGCGCGCCGGTCTTCACGTCATAGGCGGTGACGTAGCCGCGCACGCCGAGCTCGGCACCCGAGGAGCCCACCAGCACCGTGTCCTTCACCACATAGGGGGCGATGGTGAGGGTGGAACCGACCTTGATGTCGGAATTCTCCAGCTTCCAGAACTCCGCGCCGGTCTCGGCATTGAGCGCCACGATGTGGCCGTCAAGCTGGGTCTTGAGGATGAGCGCCGGGGTCTTGCCGTCGCCAGGCCAGTAGGCGAGGCCGCGGTTCACCACGTCGCAGCAGGCGACCGCGCGGGCGGTGGGGTTCTGCTTCGGCTTGTGCTGCCACAGGATGTGGCCGGGATCATCCAGGCCCACCGCGAATGTCGTGTTCGGGTAAGGCGAGTGGATGAACATCATATTGTTGACGACGAGCGGGGTGCCCTCGTGGCCGGACAGCACGCCGGTCGAGAAAGACCAGGCCGGGCGAAGCTGTTTCACGTTCGCCTTGTTGATCTGCTTCTGTGGGCTGTAGTTGTTGGCGTCGTAGTTCTTGCCGGTCATCGGCCAGTTGTCGTCGCTCTTGGCGAGTTCGACGAGCTTGTCGTTGGCGAGCGCCTGCGAACTAACGGCCGCGGAACCCGCCGCCAGGGCGAGGGTCACGGCACAGAGGGAGACGGAAGAAAACAATCTCGTCATTTGGCGTTTTCCTTGGGTGGTTCCTCACTCGGTTGGACTTGTCCCTCCCGCACCCGTGCATGCCCCACGCGGCCGGATGGCAGCGGGAGCGACACGGGAGCCGAAGCTTCCCCTCCGCTTGCGCAGATGGTCCGCACCTCCGCCCCATGGCCGGGACGCAGGAGATCGCACCTCGCGGGAAGCAGAGCTGGTGATGGCCAGGGTGGCGGTCGTCCTCCGATTGCGACCTGAGACCCGTTCTTCTTTTTCTTATTGAATTCTTATGGTTCGTTATCTTGTGTGGCACCAGTTGAAGCGGTATCCGCACCTTTGTCTGCCGATCATTCGGCAATTCATTGTGGGAACACTTGGCAAAGACGGTTGCCGGACTTCCATAAGTGTCTGATAAGTATGTTGTTTGCCGACCGCTGCCGCAGCGTTCCAAGCTCCGTCCGGGTTCGTTTATTTGTGCTGTTGGCGGAGGTGTTGTGCTTTATATCATTCGTGTTTTCGCCAAGATGGAATCTGAATGCCTCTTGTTCTGAGAAAATATTCAGAGATAGACGCGGTCCATGCAGATGGCCGGGCGGTGAAGATGTCAGCGGAGAAGGCAGATTACGTGGGAGAGACTGCTTTGCCGATGCGCCTTGGCCGTGCTTCCCGTCGGCTGTCCATCGCCCGGCTCTTCGCAGTGTGCCTTCTGGCAACGGCGGGCACGCTCGTGCTGGCGTCGTGTGGCGAGGAGGAGGAGCGTCGGCCGGTTGCCTCCAGCGCGGCTTCGGCGCCGGAGGCGGCGCCACCGCCCGGGGCCGGCAGTGCCGCCAAAGGAGCCGGCCCGCGAGGCAGTGCGGCGCGCGAGTGGCTGGATGTCGGCGATAATACCCCGCCCGAGGTCTTTCTCGCCACGCGGTCCGCGCCGGCCGGAGCGCCCGCGTCGGCCGAGGCTGTGGCGGAGATCTCGGCGCTCTTGAGCGAGGCCGACGCCGTGTTCGACGAGAACCGCCGCATGCTCGCCAACCGGACGCTCCAGCTGGAGCGGATGCTGGGCGAAATTTCTGTGGTCGAAAGCCCGCAGGCGCTGCTCGGGGGCTTCATCACGGTCGGTCGCGCGGTCCGGCGGATCGGCTATAGTGATTTGTGCCAGCACTATTTCAATCTGCGGGCCGCCGGGGCGAGTCGCGAGAACGCCCTCGCCGCGCTTGCCGCGCCGGCGGCCGAACGGAGGAACCCATGAGCGTCCACCCCGCCACGCGCGCCTCGTTGCCGCGGGGCATCGCGGGCGCGAAAGACGAGGCGGGACAGGCGGGCGCAGGGGAGGCGTCGGTGCGCCGCGTGTCGCTGCGCACCCGCGTGCTCGGCGCCGTTCTCGCCATCAATCTGGTCGCCGCTGTGGTTGCGGGCGCCGTGGTGGTGGTGAATGCGCGCGTTGCGGCCGGGCGCGAGATGGTGGCCTCCATCGAGATGGCGGAAAATATGGTCCGCGAGGTGGCCGAGCGTGTGGCCACGGAGCAGGGAACGACCCTCGCCGCGGCCTTTCCGCCCCACCTGCGCCACCTGCGCCATGTGCGCATCTCCCTCGAGGGGCCGGACGGGCGCCCGGCCGTGTTGCCCGCCGATGGCGCGCCGGCAAACAGCGAGGCGGCGCCCTCCTGGTTCGCCCGGCTCATCGGCGTGTCACAGGTCACGCGACGGATCGACGTGGTGGCTGACGGGCGTCTCATCGGCCGGGTGCGGATCGAGGGCGTTCCCGACGACGAGGTGGCGGAGGTCTGGGACGACGTATTCGATTTCGCCAGCGTCGCCCTCGCGGTGAACTTCGCCATCCTCTCGGCCCTGTTCGTCGCCCTGGGACAGGTGCGACGGGATCTCTCGCGCTTCCGCGGCGCTCTGGACGAGCTGGAGCACAACGAGTTCGCCTGCCGCGTCGAACCGCCCCGCACCCGCGAGCTCGCCGAGGTGGCGGAGCGCTTCAACGCCTTCGCCGAAACCCTCGGCGCGGCGCGGGAGGAGAATGCCCACCTCTATGGCCGTCTCGTGAGCCTGCAGGAGGACGAGCGGCGCCAGATCGCCGGTGATCTGCATGACGAGCTGGGGCCACTCATGTTCGGCCTGAAGGCCAGCGCCGATTCGCTCGCCCGCCTCGCGGCCACCGCACCTGCGGAGAATGCTGAGCGCATGGTGGCGCGGGCGAAGAGCCTCATTGAGATCGTCGAGCGGATGCAGGTCGCCAACCGCCGCCTGCTCACCCGCATCCGCCCCGCTGCGCTCGACCATGTGCCGCTGAAGGACGTGCTTTCCAGCCTCGTCGCCGATTTCCGCCAGCACGATCCCGAGCGGCGATTCGCGCTGGAGACCGGTGTGCTCTCCGATCATTACGAGCCATCTTTCGACGCCACTGTCTATCGCTGCGCGCAGGAGGGCGTGACCAACGCGCTCAAGCACGGCAATGCCCGTTCCGTGCGCATCATCGTGGGCGAGGAAGGCCGACGTGGCGCAGGGGGCATGCTGCGCCTTGTCGTCGCGGATGACGGGCAGGGGCCGCCGGCCATTCCATCCATGGGCCACGGCCTCTCGGGCATGAAGGAACGGGTGCGCGCGCTGGGCGGCATCTGTCGACTGGAGCGGGGTAGCGAAGGAGGGGCGCGCCTTTTTGTGGAGCTTCCCATCCCGTTGGGGCATTCTGCCTCTGCGTCTTCGGCCTCCGCCGAGGGCAGGCGCGTGCGTTCAGGGCCAGGGCATTCGGTATGACCAGCGTTCTCCTCATCGACGACCACCCCATCGTGCTGCAGGGCTGCCGGCACTTGCTGGAGGACGCGGGCATCAGCGACCTGATGGAGGCGCAGACGGCGCTGGCCGGCTATCGCCTGTTCCGTCGCAAGCGGCCGGACGTGGTGATCGTGGATCTCGCGCTCAACGGCAGCGGCCTCGCCGGCCTCGCTCTGGTGCGGCGGCTCAGGGCGCAGGCGGCGCGCATGCCCATCCTGGTCTTCTCCATGCACGCCGACCCGGTGATCGCCAGCCGCGCGCTGGAGGCCGGTGCGACCGGTTATCTCCTGAAGGACACCTCGCCCGACGACCTCCTCGAAGCCTTCGAGAAGGTGCGGCGCGGCCAGCCCTACATCAGCCACGACCTCGCGCTGGAGGTGGCCCTGCTCGGCACACGCGGGCGCAGCGGCGTGATGGCCGATCTCACTCCGCGCGAGCTGCAGGCGCTGGCGCTGCTTGCCGAGGGCAAGGCCTATGGCCAGATCGCCGACGAACTGGGCGTCAGCTACAAGACGGTGGCCAATACCTGCTCCCAGCTCAAGGCCAAGCTCGGGGCGACGAATCTGGCCGAGCTGATTCACCGCGCCATCCAGTACGTGGCCGGCGCCCCGACCGGACGGGCGAAGAACTAGTCTCGCCTTCCCGGTGAGTCTGAGCTTCACAGCTTCTGCTACCGGCAGCGAACATCGCGGTAGCCGCCCTCAGCCAACAGAGTGAACGCGACACCTGAAGGCTATTTACAGATGGCTTGCCTCGCCGCCGAACGCGTGAGCGCTCCAAATCGCACTTCGTCCACAAGCCATTGAGATTTGGTGGGCCCGGCAGGACTCGAACCTGCAACCTAACCGTTATGAGCGGTCAGCTCTAACCATTGAGCTACAGGCCCCCAAAGTGCGGCATGTTCCTGCTGCTCTACCAATCCTGCCTCTCGGGAACAACAGATTCCCGTCCAGCCGGGAGACGCGTGCCCTAAGGGTGGGGACGGGGGCGGCCTCGCCGCAATGGCGCCGTGTTCGCGCTGTCGTCTGCGGGTCCATGTCCCGGTGACAGAACGCCCGGGGCCGAACGAGGATACCTCCATGCGTCATTCGCCGGCCCGCATCGTTTCCCTTCCGCGCGCCGCGGCCAGCACGGCGGCCGTGTTCGCGGCGGCCTTGGCCGCAACGCTTGCCGTTGCGGGGCCTGCGGCGGCGGCGGCCACCATCACTGTGGTGGGCGAGGCGAAGCGCACCGCGCCGCCGGATATGGCGGTGCTCACCACCGGGGTCGTCAGCAATGCCAAGACCGCCGATGACGCCCTTGCCGCCAATTCCAAGGCGGTGTCGGAGGTGATCGCGGCGCTGAAGGCGGCCGGCATTGCGCCGAACGACATCTCCACCTCCTCCTTCTCCATCCAGCCTCAGCAGTCCTATCCGCAGCCGCCGTCACGCGAGACGCCGAAGCTGATCGGCTTCGAGGTGCGCAATTCGGTGCGGATCACGGTGCGCGACCTGAGCAAGCTCGGCGGGCTCCTCGACAAGGTGGTGCAGTCCGGTGCCAACCAGGCCTCCGGCCTCTCCTTCGCCCTCGCCGACACCGACCGTCTGGAAGGCGAAGCGCGCGCCGCCTCCGTAAAGGATGCCATCGAGCAGGCGAAGGGCGTCGCGGCGGCTGCGGGGCTTCGGCTCACGCGCATCATGTCGATCCAGCCCGAGGGGCAGAGCGGCGGTCCCATCATGCCGGCGCCCATGATGATGAAGGCGGATTCGGCCCGCATGGCCGTGCCGGTCGAGGCCGGGGAGATCGAGGTGCGGGCCCGTACCGTCCTGGTCTACGAAGCCGAGCCCCAATAGGGGCCGGCACTCGCGTTTCAGGCCGATTTCTTGGCAGGAATGCTTTGTGATAGATCAGTCATAATGACCGATTCTACCGTCGGCGGGCGGAGAACGGGTCCCCCGTGTATTGCGTCTGTTTTTCACGTACCGCCGATGTTGGATCGTCATGGCGCCTTCGTCGGAATGGCCCCATCTCGCGGTCACCGGCGGGCCTTCGGGACGCAGGGTGCAATATGCTGCCCTGCCGTACCGTGTGCGGCGCGACGGCGAGGTGCAGGTCCGCCTCATCACTTCCCGCGAGACGCGCCGCTGGGTGATCCCCAAGGGATGGCCCATCAAGGGACTGACGCCTCCAAAGACGGCCGCCCGCGAATGCTATGAGGAGGCCGGCCTCGTCGGCGTGGTCTCCCGCGAGCCGCTCGGCGCATACACCTACGAGAAGCGCCTCGGCACCCGCTCGGTGCTCTGCGACGTGCTGGTGTTCCCGCTCAAGGTCAAGCGCCTGCTGCAGAAGTGGCCGGAACGGTTCCAGCGCTATGGATTCTGGTTCTCCGTCGAAACTGCTGCTGCGGCGGTTCAGGAGGAGGATCTCTCCGAGCTGATTCTGTCCTTCGGCGCCATCATGGCGCGGCGCTGGGAGGAGGCGCAGGCCGAAGCCGCGAGCGCCGCCGAAGGAGTCGCCGCCAAGGCGAAGCCGGCGAAAGCGAAGGCAACCAAGGTCCGGGAAGGCAAGGCCAAGGTGGCCAAGGGCACGGACGCTGCGCCCGAGCAGGCCGAGCCCGAGGCGCCGAAGGGAAAGCCGTCGAAGGAGCCGAAGCCGGTAAAGGCTGCCCCGAAGTCGGCAAAGGCGAAGGCGAGCAAGGCGAAAACGGCCAAGACGAAGTCCGCGAAGGGCGGAGCGGCGCTTGCCGTGGACCCGGAAAAACCGTCGCCGGCCGATGAGGCGCAGGAGAAGGACGCTGCGCCGCCCGCCCGAACCAAAGGCGCCAAGGGCAAGGTGAGCAAGGCGCTTGCAGCACAGGCGAAGGCTGCTCCGGCCCCGGTGCCTGCCGCCGATACCAGGCTGGCAAAAGCGGGGGCGAGGACCAAGGGCGTTGCCAAGACGATGGTCGCCAAGGCGGCGAGGACAGCGACGGTCGCAAAGTCGGTGAAACCTAAGGCCGTGAAGCCGAAGGTGGCGAAGGCCAAGGGCTCAGCGAAGCCGGCCAAAGTTGCGGCAGTCAAAACCGCCTCGGGCAAAGCTGCGCGGGTCAGGAAACCGGCTGCCAAGACCGCGATTGCCAAGACCGCGGCTGCCAAGATTACGACGGCCAAAACAACGACACCCAAGCCCGCTAAGGCGCTCGCGTCCGCCACGGAGAGTGCTACCGCCAGCAAGAAGACGCAGGCGCGCAAGGCCGCCGCGCCTAAATCTCCCTCCAAGCCGAAGCGCTAGGCGGCGTGCCCCGACGCCGTCTTCGCGCCGGCGTGGCCGTTTCAGGGAAGCGGCGCCACGGCCCGGCGGTACAGGTGCCATGTGGCGTGCCCCAGAACCGGCAGCACGAAGATCAGCCCGAGGAAGGCCGGTGCCGTGCCGATGGCGATCAGCACCACGACGCAGATGCCCCACAGGATCATCGGACCAGGGCTGGTGAGCACCGCCTGCACGCTGGTGATCATCGCGGTCACCACGTCGAGATCCCGGTCCATGAGCAGCGGGAAGGAGATGACCGTGATGGAGAAGAGCCCCAACGCCAGCGCCGCACCGATCACGTGACCCACCGCCAGGAAGGCGATGCCGTCCGAGGTGGTGAACAGCACCTTCAGGAAGTCGTTGAGCGTGGCGAAGGAGGCGAAGCCGAGGAACAGCGCGAGCAGCAGCCGCACCTGATACATCCAGATGATGAAGGCGAAGATGGTGACGAACGCCATCCATCCAAGCTCGCGCTGGCGCTGGGCGAAGATGGTGGACAGGACGCCCTGCCATGTGGGCTGGCGGCCCGCCTCGAGTTCCCGGCTGACATCGTAGAGCCCGGCCGCCACGAACGGCCCGATCAGCACGGATCCGGCGAAGAGCGGATAGGCGAGATAGCCCAGCTCGAAGAAGAAGACGCAGGCAACGATGGCGAGACCGCCCGCCGCATAAAGCGCGCCGAACGCAAGGCCGAAGGCCGGAGCCTGCGCGAAGTCTGACAGTCCCTCGATGAGCGAGGCCTTCACGTCCGCGAACGTCACCGCCCGGACCGCCGGCATCGCCTGCACGGCCTGTGGCCGGTTCTCCACCGTATCCACCATCTTCACCTCCCGAATTCTTCTCTTTGGAAGAAGACTGGGAGGGGAACGGGGGGTTGTAAAGGGCTTCGCTCAAGGCTGGCCGAAAGTGCTAGGCGCGGTGCGCGACCGGACGGCCTCCTGGGGCTTGTGCCTGTGATGATGCAAGCCAATGATGCGGAAGGGTTTATCCGGTCAGCATCTCGATGCGGGCGGTGGCCATGCGGATGCGCCCGGCAAGCAGGATGGCGAGGTTGCGCATGATCTTGTCGGCGGCGCGGGCGTGGGTCTCCTGGAAGGCATGGAACTGGTCGGCCGTCACCTCCACGCACACCGCCTCCGTGTCCGCCCAGACGTCCGTGCTGCGCGGCTGCTCGATGAGGGCCATTTCCCCGAACACCATGCCGGGGATCATGGTGGAGAGCCGCACGTCTCCCACCGAGCGCGCGCTGACCATGCCCCGCAGCAGGAAATAGACCCTGGCCGGCGGCTCGTTGGCGGAGATGATCCTTGTGCCGGCCGGGAATACGACGCGGGTGCCGAGCCGGGACAGATCGGCCAACTCCTGAGGGGAAAGGCCCGCGAGCAGCGCCTGTCGGCTGAGGTCCGCCTCCACCTCTATGCGCGAGAACCCGCCATGGCGGTACACCACCTGGTCCTCGGCCCACTCCACCGCCGCGTCGTAGGTGGGGAAGATGCGCACGCGCACGCCCTGCTCGCGCAGCGCCTTCAGCTGGGGATTGAGCGGGGAGGCCGCCTCCACGCCGGCGATGACCGCGGTGGTGGCGGCCGGCAGCTGGTTCTTGATGAGGCCGGTCAGCAGCCTCAAGCCCGCGTCGGTGATGGTGGCGACGCGGTGCAGGTTGAGGATGAGGAACTCCGGCACGTCACCGGGGTCCGTGAGGCGTCGCGTGACGTAATCCATGGAGGCGAAGGAAAGCTTGCCGGCCAGCTCGATGGCCCGAATGGCGCCGGAACGGGCGGAGAGGATGTCCTGCTCGTGCGGCTGCCGGCCGGGCTTGGAGGGCACGGTGCGGAAATCGTAATCGGCGACGATGCAGGTGCGCACATCGTCCCGCCGGGAGAGCATGTGCAGGTCGAAGGCCTCGGAAATGGCCTCGCAGGTGCGGATGCCGCGCACGCTGTTGCCGTGCATGTCGAGCCGCGGAGAGAAGGTGCCGAGGCCGAGCTGGGACGGCAGCGCCGCGAGAATGCCGCCGCCGACGCCGCTCTTGGCCGGCACGCCCACGCGGTAGATCCACTCGCCGGCGAAGTCGTACATGCCGGATGAACTCATGACCGCCAGCGTGCGCGCCACCGCGTAGCTGGAGGCCACGGTGACGCCGGTGAGCGGGTTGACGCCGTGGTTGGCGAAGGTCGCGCCCATCACTGCAAGGTCTCGGGCGGTGACCAGCACGGAGCACTGGCGGAAATAGACATCGAGCAGCCGGTCCACGTCTCCCGTGACGCCGCCATAGGTGCGCAGGAGGTAGGCGATGGCACGGTTGCGGTCGCCGGTGGAGCGCTCGCTCTCGAACACCGCCTCGTCCAGGCCGAGGTCGCGCCCGGCGAAGCGGCCGAGGGCCTGGCGGATCAGCTCGAACGCATCCCCGCCGGTGCTCTCGGCAATGAGGCCCGAGCAGGCGATGGCGCCCGCATTCACCATGGCGTTGAACGGCTTGTTGTCGGCTCGAAGGCGGATGGAGTTGAACGCCTCGCCGCTCGGCTCCACGCCGATGGCCGCTTCCACCCGCTCCGCCCCCAGCAGATCGAGAGCCAGGGCGAACACCATGGCCTTCGACACCGACTGGATGGTGAAGGGCACCTGCGTGTCGCCCGCCTCGTAGACATGCCCGTCCGTGGTGGCGACGGCGATGCCGAAATGGTCAGGATTGGCCTTGCCCAGTTCGGGGATGTAGGAGGCGACCTCGCCCTCGTCGATGCGGGAGAAATCCGCGTGCGTGTCCTTCAGGAACCGCAGCAACGGGGTCTCGAGGGTGGTCGAGGGATGGGGCAAGGTCAGGCTCCGAATTCACCTCCAGTGAAACGCCACCTGAGCCATGATGCAATGCCGCAAAACCACCGCCGCGCTGACGGAGGGAGAGCGGAGCAAGTCAGCGCGCGGGCCGCCGTGCGCTGCGGTAGATAACGCCAGCCTCGCGCGCCTGAGGTTCGCTGAGGAAACTACTTCTTGCCGAGGGCGCCGAGGGCGGCCTGGCAGGGCGGGGTAGTCTGTTCCTTCTTGCTCTGCATGCACTGGACCACGCGGCCGCCGCCGGGTTGCACGTCACCGCACAGCTTCTTCACGTCCGCCGAACAGGCGGTGCGCAGGGCCTGGGCCTGCTCTGCGGTGAGATTGGCGGCGGTTTGCGCCGGAGCCGGGCCGGCGCAGAGGGCCAGAAGAGGGAGCGCGAGGAAAGAGGCGCGGAGCGAGAGGGTCATCGGCAGGATCCTCATGTGGTTGCGTCGGGTCTATGCCTGACCCTCGCGGGGCGAGGTTGCACAGGCATTCTCCAAAGGTAACGAATCGCGACGGAGTGTAACGTCCCTGCCGCGGCAAAAAAGCGACTCCCGCCGCGCCTCAGCTCCCCTCGCCGGGCAGCTTCGTGCCGGTGATGCGGGCATAAAGGCGGGCAACGGAGGCGTCGTCGTCGCGGCCCATGCCGGCGGCGGAAGTGGCGAGAAACATCTGCAGGGCGGCGGCCGAGACCGGCACCGGGAACTTCGCGCTGCGCGCCATATCCTGGATGATGCCGAGGTCCTTCACGAAGATGTCCACGGCGCTTTTCGGCGTGTAGTCGCCGTCGAGCACGTGCGGCATGCGGTTCTCGAACATCCAGCTGTTGCCGGCCGAGGCGGTGATGACCTCGTAGACTTTCTTCAGGTCCAGCCCCTGCCGCGCGGCGAAGGCCATGGCCTCGCTGGCGGCGGCGATGTGCACGCCGGCGAGGAGCTGGTTGATCATCTTGAAGGCGGCACCCTGACCGGGAGCGTCACCCAGCGCGTAGAGCTTGGCGGCCATGGCGTCGAGGGCTGGCTTCGCTTTGGCGAAGGCGGTGGGGCTGCCGGACGCGAGGATGGTGAGCGCCCCTTCCGCCGCCCTTTGGGCGCCGCCGGAGATGGGGGCGTCGAGATAGTGCCGCCCGGTGGCCTCCAGCCGCGCGGCGAGGCTGCGGGCGATGTCCGGGTCCATGGTGGCGGAGGAGATGAAGACGGCACCCTCGGGCAGCGTCTCCGCGACGCCGGAAGGCCCGAACAGGATGGCCTCCGTCTGCGCGGCGTTGACCACCACGCTCACCACCATGTCCGCCCCTTCGGCCGCCTCAGCCGGTGAGCCCGCACCACGCCCGCCCGCCGCGACGAAGCGCTCCACCACGGCCGCGCCGACATCGCAGCCGGCGACATCAAGCCCCGCCCGCAGCAGCGATTGGGCCATGCCGAAGCCCATGGAGCCGAGGCCGATCACGCCCGCGCGTCCGGCGCCCTGGTTGCCCGCTGTTCCGTCCGCCTGCTCGACCATGGCCGTTTCCCCGTGTCTCGGCCGCCTGTTGGCCAGACGGCATCTGGAGCCTTTTGTAAGAGTCCGCCGATGGTGGATCAAATCGTTTTAACCGCGGTGCGGTTCACGCTTGCCAAGGGAGTTCCGCTTCGCTTTGGTGCGTCGGCGGAACAAGCGGAGGCCGGCCATGGACGAGACCAGACTGCGGGAGGAGATCTGCCGCTTCGGGCGCTCCCTGTTCGAGCGGGGGCTGACGCCCGGTTCGTCCGGCAATATCAGCCTGAGGCTCGACGACGGCGGATGGCTGGTGACGCCCACCAATGCGTCCCTCGGCTTCCTTGATCCCGCGCGCATCTCCCGCCTCGATGCCGCTGGACGGCTCCTGAGTGGCGATCCGCCCACCAAGGAAATCCCGCTGCATTCGGCGCTCTACGAGACCCGCGGCACGGCAAGGGCCATCGTGCACTTGCACTCGACCCACTCGGTGGCACTCACCATGCTGCCGGAGATCGACCCGCGCGCGGCCTTGCCGCCCATGACACCCTATTACCTCATGCGCGCCGGGCAGACGGCGCTTCTGCCCTATTATCGGCCGGGCGATCCCGCCGTCGCTGACGCGATCCGGGGCCTTGCCGGCCGGTACACGTCAGTGCTCTTGGCCAATCACGGTCCGGTGGTTGCGGGCGACACGCTGGAGGCGGCGGTCTTCGCTACCGAGGAACTGGAAGAGACGGCGAAGCTCTATCTGCTGCTGCGCGGCCTCAATCCGCGTTATTTGTCGCCGGCACAGGTGGACGATCTGGTGAAGACCTTCGGCCTCACGCTCCCCGCGCTGGATGCCCACCACGACCATCATGGGCATACCCATCCGGGCGAGGACTGACCGGTCCGAAACGAAAAACGGCGCCCCGGGGACCGGAGCGCCGTTTGAGGGGATAGGTTTGTCGCGTCAGTAGACACCGGCACTGCGGGCCGGGGCCGGGGATGCGGCCGGCTTCGGCGCGGCGGCGGCCGGCTTGGAGGTGCCGGCGGGCTTCGCGCCAGCGGGCTTCGGCTTCTTGGCGGTGGTTGTTCCGGGGGTGGCGAGGGCCACCTTCAGCGGCTTGTCCATGGCCACCATCTGCGACAGCGTAGCGAACTTGTAGCCCTTGGCCGCCAGCTCATCGAGGATGCGCGGCATGGCATCCACGGTGGTGGCGTAGATGTCGTGGGAGAGCACAATGGCACCGGGCTTCACCTGCGCCATGATGGCGTCATGCACAGCCTGGCTGTTGCGGTTCTTCCAGTCGTTGGGGTCCACCGACCAGTTGACGATGGTCAGGCCGTACTTGTCCTCGATGTAGCTGCGCAGCGACGGCTTCATGGAGCCGTAGGGCGGGCGCAGATAGATCGGGCGCTTGCCAGTGACCTGGAAGATGGCTTCGGAGGTGTTGCCCAGCTCCTTGTCCACGGCCGCCTGGCTGATGCGGGTGAGCTGCGGATGGCTCCAGGAATGGCTGCCGATCTCGTGGCCCTCGTCGGCGATCATCTTCAGCACTTCGGGGTGCTTGGCGACCATGTTGCCGAGCACGAAGAAGGTCACCTTGATGTTGCGCTCGCGCAGGATCTGCAGGAGGCGCGGCGTCGTCTCCGGGTTCGGGCCGTCGTCGAAGGTCATGGCGATGTAGGAGCCATCCACGTCGAACGACTTGTAGGTGTAGTTCTTGCGCGGCGTGACCGGCGGCGGAGCCGCGGGCTCCGGCGCGGGGGCCGGCACCGGCTGGGCCGATGCGGCCGCGCTCTTCTGCGCGGCGGTCGCGCCCTTGCCCTGGGCGGCCTGTCCGGCAGCCGGGTTCGCCGGCTGGGAAATGGATTGGGTGGTCGCCGGGCCGTCGTCTTTGGCGGACAGGAGCGGGCTGATGGCCATGCCGGCGCCCACGGCGGCGGCGGCCACAAATCCGGTAACGATGAGGAGCGGCTTCACGGCGACGGTATCCCGGCCTTAGGTTCCATATGCTCTGAAGCCTCACGGGTTTTTGTGGATAAATCGTGAAGTGCGCGGGGCCCTCGTGCCTTTTTTGCCCGATTTATCGGGTTTTCGCCTGCCCCCTTACGGACTTGGGCTGCTGGATACCTCTGCGGCATCGCGGGCGGCGCGCTCAGTGAAAGTCCCGGGACTTGGGCAGTACCCTTACGTCACGCGGATGCTTGCGCGGATGCTGGGGGTGGGCGAACTCGTCGGCCCGCGCCACCTCCATCCGCGGCTGCCGCACCTGGGAGAGCAAGGCGAGGTCGGCGGTGCGGTCGGTGAGGCGCTGGGCCATGAGATGGACCACCCCCTCCGGGCTCTTCTGGATGCGTCCTTCCACCAAAAGCAGGCGCGCGCCCATCACCTCGCGGCGGAAGCGCTCCAGCGTCCGCTCCCACAGGACGATATTGGTGATGCCGGTCTCATCCTCGATGGTGATGAAGATGGCCTTGCCATTGCCCGGCCGCTGGCGCACCAGCACCACGCCGGCGGTGCGGGCAAAGGCGCCGTCCTTCAGTGCTGATGCCTCGGCGCAGGAAAGAATGCGTTCTTTCCGGAAATGCTCGCGCAGTTCGTCCATGGGATGCCCCTTCAGGGAGAGGCGCACCGTCTGGTAGTCGGCGACGATGTGCTCCGACCGCGCCATGCGCGGCAGCGTCACCTCCTCTTCAACGCCCAATTCACGGGCGTCCGCCGCCGCGAACAGGGGCAGGGCGTCGTCGTCCGGCAGGCGGCGGGCGTGCCACAGCGCCGCGCGGCGGTCGAGGCCCATGGAGCGGAAGGCATCCGCATCGGCGAGCAGTTTCACCGCGCGGGTGGGCAGGCGGGCACGGCGGGCGAGGTCCTCGATGCTTGCGAAGGGAACGGCGCGGGCGGCGGCGAGGCGCCCGCCCCAGTCCTCGTGAAAGCCATCCACCTGTCGGAAGCCGAGACGCAGGGCGAGGGTGCCATCGTTGCGGTGTTCCAGCGTGTTGTCGTGATGGCTGAAATTGACGTCGATCGGGCGCACCTCCACGCCATGCTCGCGGGCATCCCGCACGATCTGCGCCGGGGCGTAGAAGCCCATGGGCTGGGCGTTGAGCAGCGCGCAGGCGAAGGCGGCCGGGTGCCGGCACTTGATGTAGGAGGAGATGTAGACGAGCTTGGCGAAGGAGGCGGCATGGCTCTCGGGAAAGCCGTAGCTGCCGAAGCCCTTGATCTGCTCGAAGCAGCGCGCAGCAAATTCCCGCTTGTAGCCGCGCGCCACCATGCGCTCCACCATCAGGCTCTCGAATTCGTGGATGGTGCCGAGGTTGCGGAAGGTGGCCATGGCCCGGCGCAGCTTGTTGGCTTCCACATCGGAGAAACGGGCGGCGACCATGGCAAGCTTCATGGCCTGCTCCTGAAACAGCGGCACGCCGAGCGTTTTGTGGAGGACGTCGCGCAGTTCGTCCTTGTCGCCGAGATGCGGGGCGGGGGAGGGGTAGTCCACCGCCTCCAGCCCGTTGCGGCGCCTCAGATAGGGGTGGACCATGTCGCCCTGGATCGGTCCCGGCCGTACGATGGCCACCTGGATGACGAGATCGTAGAACTCCTTCGGCTTCAGGCGCGGCAGCATGTTGATCTGCGCCCGGCTCTCCACCTGGAACACGCCGATGGAATCCCCGCGCTGGAGCATGGCGTAGACGTCCGCCTGCCCGCTTGGCACGTCGGCAAGACCCCAGTCGATGCCCTCGTGGTCGCGCATCAGGTCGAGCGCCTTCCGGATGCAGGTGAGCATGCCGAGCGCCAGGACATCCACCTTCATCAGGCCGAGCACGTCGATGTCGTCCTTGTCCCATTCGATGAAGGTGCGGTCCGCCATGGCGGCGTTGCCGATGGGCACCGTGTCATCCAGCCGCTCGCGGGCCAGCACGAAGCCGCCCACATGCTGGGAGAGGTGGCGCGGCGCGCCCATCAGCCGGCCGGCCAACTGCACCGCGCGGCGGATGAAAGGGTTTGACGGGTCGAGCCCCGCCTCCCGGATATGCGCGTCGGAAATGTCCCGCCCCCAACTGCCCCACTGGGTGGAGGCGAGGCGCGCCGTGACGTCCTCGGTCAGCCCGAGGGCCTTGCCCACGTCGCGGATGGCGCTGCGCGGGCGGTAGTGGATGACGGTGGCGACGATGCCGGCGCGGTGGCGGCCGTATTTCTCGTAGATGTGCTGGATCACCTCTTCGCGCCGCGCGTGCTCGAAATCCACGTCGATGTCGGGCGGCTCGCGCCGTTCCTCGGAGATGAAGCGGGCGAAGAGAAGATCGTTGTCGGCTGGGTCCACGGCGGTGATGCCGAGCACGTAGCAGACGGCGGAATTCGCCGCCGAGCCTCGCCCCTGGCAGAGGATACCCTGGCTCTCGGCGAAGCGCACGATGTCGTGGATGGTGAGGAAATAGGGCGCGTACTCGAGCTTGCGGATGAGGGCCAGCTCGTCCCTCAGCAGTTTTTCCACCTTCTCCGGCACCCCTTCGGGATAGCGCACGGCGGCACAGCGCCAGGTCAGTTCCTCAAGCCACGCCTGCGGCGTCCAGCCGGGGGGCACCGGCTCCTCGGGATAGTCGTATTTCAGCTCCTTGAGGGTGAAGTCGATGCGGGCGAGGAGGGACGCGCTTTCCGCCACCGCCTCGGGGGCGTCGCGGAACAGACGCGCCATCTCGGCGGCAGGCTTGAGGTGGCGCTCGGCATTCGCCATGAGCCGCCGCCCGGCCTCGGCGATGGTGGTGCCCTCGCGCACGCAGGTGAGAATATCCTGCAGGTCGCGCTCCTCGGGCGTCGCATACAGCACCTCGTTCATCGCCAGCAGAGGCACGCCGGCGGCGTGGGCGACGGATTTCAGCGCGGCCAGGCGGCGTCGGTCGGCGCCATGGAAGGGCATGTCGGCGCCAAGCCACACCGCCCCGGGGGCGGCCTCGGCGAGGCGGGAGAGGAGGGGTGGAAGATCGCTTCCGTCTTCGCCCGGCAGCACGATAAGCATCAGGTCGCGCGCGTCGGCGAGGAGGTCGGCGAGGGAAAGGTGGCATTCGCCCTTCTTCGCCCGCCGGTTGCCGGTGGTCAGGAGACGGCAGAGCCGGCCCCAGCCGGCGCGGGTCGAGGGATAGGCGATGATATCCGCCGTGCCGTCGCAGAAGATGAGCCGTGCGCCCGTCACCAGCCGGAACGCGCGGGCACGGGTGGCGACGGCGCGCTTGGCCTCCGCCTCGGGATCGTCGGCTTCCAGATTCTCGTCGAGGGCGCGCAGGTCCTCCAGGGCGCTATAGGCCCGCACCACACCGGCCACCGTATTGCGGTCGGCGATGCCGAGACCGTCGAGACCGAGAGCGACGGCGGTACGCACCAGATGGGCTGGCGCGCTCGCCCCGCGCAGGAAGGAGAAATGCGAGGCCGTCGCCAGCTCCGCATAGAAGGGCGCGCTCACGGGAACAGCCCGTGCAGGAACCAGCGGGGCGTCGACGTCTCCCGCCCGTAGGTGCCTTCGCGATAGAGCCAGAAGCGGCGTCCTTCAGTGTCCTCCACGCGGAAATAGTCGCGGGTGAGACCCGGCCGGTTGCCATCGAGGGCGGTCCACCATTCCGGCGCGATGCGCTCCGGCCCCTCGGCCCGCGCCACCTCGTGCAGCACCCGCCGCCAGCGGAAACGCAAAGGCGGGCCGTCCGGTACCTCGGCCAGCGTTTCCACCGGCTCGGGCGCGGGAAACAAGGCCGGCGGGCGGGCGAGGGGCGCATCGGCGGCGGCCGGCTCGGCCCAGTCGTGTGCCAGGGAGGTCTGGGCGCGTGTTTCCCGGCTGCGCCACGCCTTCTGCGCGGGCACCCGCACGGCGGCGCGCTCGGGAATATGGCTGTCCAGCGCGGCAAGGCAGGTGACGCGGCGCGGTCCGAGCCGGGCGGAGAGAATGTCCACCAGCTGGTCGAGCCCTGCGCCGTCCGGCTCGGCGTCGAAGCCGGATTGGGTGGCGGTGAGCGGCTCGGCGGCGGTGACGGACAGGCGGATCACGTCATAACCGAAGCCGGGATCGAGCGGGTCGGCCAGCGCCTCCAGCCGCTCGCGGAACAGGGCGGCGAGGCGCGCGCCGTCGCGCAGTGGCGCAGCCGTGCCCGCCGCCACCCGCCGCACCGCACCGTCGCTGCGAAAGAAGGCGGCCTCGAAGCGCCGTCCGCCCTCGCCGTGCCGCTCCAGCACGCCGGTGAGGTCGCGGGCGAGGTC
>NZ_JAYRPE010000002.1:0-43992 GCF_041911315.1 Xanthobacter sp.
CCGCCGCCGGCGCCCACCTCGGCGATGTCGATGGTGGGCACTTGCACCGGATAGCCGGCGCCCTTGATCATGCGCGTGCCCAGCGCCGCGCCACCGCCCACTTCGGTCTCCGGGCACAGCGAGAAGGCGTGCTTTTCGATGACGGTGGCCTTGGCGGTGGTGCCGCCCATGTCGAACACCAGCATGTCGCCGATGCCGATCTTCACCCCCAGGCGCTGGCCGCCCAGCACGCCGGCGGCCGGTCCGCTCTCGATGATGTCGATGGGCTGGCGGGCCACCACGTCGCCGGGCGAGATGCCGCCCGAGGACTGCATGATCATCAACGGAGCCTGGATGCCGAGGCGATCGAGCCGGGCCTTGAGGGCCGAGACATAACGCTCCACCACCGGGCGTATGTAGGAGTTCACCACCGTGGTGGAGGTGCGCTCATATTCGCCCAGCTGCGGCAGCAGGTCGACCGAGGCGGTCACCGGAACACCCGGCAGAAATTGGCGCAGCATCTCGGCGGCGCGGCGCTCATGCGCGGCATTGGCGTAGGAATTGATGAAGGTCACCGAGATTGCCTCGACACCTTCCGCCGCGAACACCTTGGCGGCCGCGGTCGTCGCGACCTCGTCGAGAGCGGTGATGACGCTGCCGTCGGCGGCGATGCGCTCGTCCACCTCCAGGCGCAGGTGGCGATCCACCAGCGGGGCGGGCTTCTTGTAGGTCATGTCATAGAGCTTGGGGGTGCGGAAGCGGCCGATCTCCAGCACGTCGCGGAAGCCGCGCGTGGTGAGGAGGCCGACCTTGGCGCCCTTGCGCTCGATGATGGTGTTGGTTGCCACTGTGGTGGCGTGGACGAACTCGCGGATCTGCGACGCGGCGATGTTCAGCTCGGCCAGCAGCGCCGAGACGCCGGTCTCGATGCCCTCGCTATAATCGGGGGGGGTGGACAACACCTTCTTGCTGAAGATGGAGCCATCGGTGCTCATCAGCACCACGTCGGTGAAGGTGCCGCCGATATCGACGCCGAGACGATAGGACGGGTCTGCCGCTGCGCGTGTCATACAAGTCTCTGATGCTGGTTGGGGGATGGCGCGTCAGCGCAGGCGCGCGGCCCGTGGAATGCGCCAGATGTGCGCGATCTGCCCGGCTCGCAGGGCATGAATCTCGTCATGGAGATGGACGGTGGTGTCGGCATAGCCGACCACCACCCGGATGCGGTCGCCGACGCGCGGTTCCTCGCTCGGCCCCTGCAATTCGATCTTGCCGTGCTCGGCGGAAAACCCCACCGAGGCGACCGGCGGCAAATCCAGCGGAAACGGCATGCCGGCATCCGTGCTCATGGCCTTCTTGCCGGCATCGCAGATCACCCGCTGCGGCGTCGGCCGGCTGGTGACGGTGGAGAGCACGGTCAGCCCGTAGTCCAGCGGCACATTGTAGATGGTCCGGTAGCGCACATCACCGAAGATGCCGCCGCCAGCCTGGATCTCGGTCACGCCGGGAATGCCGGCGGAGGTTTCGAACGTACCGGTGCCGCCGCAGCTGACGATGGCAATGGGAAAGCCCGCCGCGCGGCACAGGTCGGCGCTGCGCACCAGATCGCCCACCGCCTGCGCGATGGCGGCGCGCTTCTCGGCGGGGTCGCGAATGCGGGTGGTGTGACCCTCCCAGGTCATCACGCCGGCCAGCTCCAATCCGGGATGGGACGCGATGATGCGCGCCAATTCAACCACCGGCGCGCCGGGCAGCACCCCGGCGCGCCGCGTGCCCGTATCCACTTCGATGAGCACGCGCAGCCGCATGCCGGCGGTCTGTACGGCAGCGGCCAAGGCGGCCACATTGTCCGGTCCGTCCACCGCCACGGCCACATCCACCTGCTGGCGCAGGGCCATCAGCCGGGCGATCTTGAGCGGGCCGGCGATCTGGTTGGCGATGAGGATGTCGGTGATCCCCGCCTCCGCCATCGCCTCGGCCTCCGACAGCTTCGCGCAGGTGATGCCGATGGCGCCGGCGGCGATCTGTAGCCGGGCGATGTCGGGCGACTTGTGCGACTTGCAATGGGGCCGCCAGCCGACGCCGGCCTGCCGGCAACGCGCGATGATGCGCGCCATGTTGGCTTCCATCACGTCGACGTCCACCAGCAGGGCCGGCGTATCGATCCCGTCGAGCGGGGTGAGAGCGTGCGGCGTCATGCGGCGCGCCCGTTCTGGCGGCACCTGAGGAACAATGCGATGAGATCACGCGCCGCCGGCGCCTCGTCCACCCGCATCACCTGTTCTTGAAGCGCAGTCGCGTCATCCGGTGCCGTACCGAAGCCGTGCTCCAGGCAGGCGCGGAATTTTGCGAACACTTCCTCTTCGCTCATCGGCTCGTCGGGTGCGCCCTTCATGGTCCAGCGGGTGCGCTCCAGGGTGCGGCCATCCTTCAGATGCAGCCGCACGCGGGCCGGGGGGACGGCGGTGGGCTCCATGTCGGCGGCGGCGATGGTCTCGAACAGCGAGCCGAAGGCCACATCCGGTGCGCGGATGCGACCGGGCGTGAAAGTGGGGATGGTCACCTTGCCGTCGATAAGTGCGGCGGCGAAGGCATAGGCCGCATTGAACTGGGCGTGGACCACCGGATTGTGGTGGTCCTGGTCGAACGGCGAACCGACGATCTGGCGGTTCACCTCGCTGAGCTCGATAGTGCCTGAAGCGATGTGGGCGCCGGTGATGCCTTCTGCACGGTAATCGAGCGCGATCTGGATGACCGTGTGGACGCAGCGGCAGCACGGATAGGGCTTCATGCTGAGTTCGCGTACGCGCCAGATTTCACCGATCCCGTCGGAGAGGATCTCGGGCCGCACCTCGCCGCGCTCGTAGAGCTCGAACAGGCCCGCCTTGCCCTCTAGGAAGCGCCAGGGGCCGGTGACGCCGTGCCGGGCCATCTGCGCCGCCAGCACGCCGGACCGGGCGGCGAAGCCCGGCCCGATGCGCTTGGCGAGCGCGCCGTCGGCAATGAACTGCGTCGTGCCGCTCAACTGCACGAAGGCCAGCGCCATGGCGTGCAGGGTCTTCTCGGCGTCGAGCTTGTACAGCTTGGCGACGGCGGCGGCGGCGGAGATGGTGCCCAGGGCCGTGGTGGGATGCCAGCCCTTGCCCAGCGAATTGTAGCAGGCCAGGCCGAGCCGGCAGAACACCTCGACACCCACCGCGATCGCGGCGAGGGCGTCCTTCCCGCTGATCTTTCGCTCAGCTTCCAACGCGGCCAGAACCGCCGGCAGCACCACACAGAACACGTGGACGCGGGCGGGGTCGTGCTGGTCGTCGAAATCCAGGCTGTGCGCGGCCGCACCATTGGCCAGCGCCGCGGTGACCGGATTGGCCGTGCGCCCGCTCAGCAACAGCGTGGACGTGCCATTCGCTTCCCATTCGGTCAGCGCCGCCTGCAACTCCGCCATGCCGGGAGCCTTGGCGGCACCGCCGATCACGCCCAGCGTATCCAGGGTGAACAGCTTGGTGAGCTGCACCACGTCCGGCGGCAGGTCCTCGAAGCTAAGGCGCGCGAGATCGGCAGCGAGGCGTCTGCCGATGTCCGGTGTGCCGGGGGTGTGCATGCTCATGATATCGCTCAGGCCTTGATGTCGTGGCGAAGCAGGTCCGAGATCTCGCGGCGCAGCTCCAGGAATTCCGGGGCGAGCTTCATGTCTTCCCTGCGGGGACGCTCGAAGGGAACGGTGATCTCCTTCAGCACATGCGCCGGGCGCTTGCTGAAAACGAGGATGCGGTCGGCGAGATAGAGCGCCTCCTCGATGCCATGGGTGACGAACAGCACCATCTTGCGCTCGGCTTCCCAGATGCGGACCAGTTCATCCTGGAGGATGTCGCGGGTCTGGACGTCGAGGGCGCCGAACGGCTCGTCCATGAGCAGCAAGGAGGGTTGGATGCAGAAGGCGCGGGCGATGCCCACCCGCTGCTGCATGCCGCCGGACAATTGATGGGGCCATTTGTCGGCGGCGCCGTCGAGACCGACCATGTGCAGATAATGCATGGCGCGGCGTGTGCGCTCGGCCTTGGAAACGCCCATCACCTCCAGCCCGAAGGCCACGTTCTCCAGCGCCGTGCGCCAGGGAAACAGATCCGATCCCTGGAACACCATGCCGCGTCCGCTGCCGGTCCTGCCGGTGATGTCCTTGCCGTCCAGCACGACACGGCCGGAATCGGCGCTGACCAGGCCGTTGATGATCTGCAGCAGGGTGGACTTGCCGCAGCCCGAGGGGCCGAGGAGGGCGACGAACTCGCCCTCCTGGACCTCCAGCGACTGGTCCACCAGCACCGGCAAGCCGGCGAACGACTTCGAGATGTTCGAGACCGTGAGATGTGCCATGTCAGGCGAGCTCTTTGATCGCCTGTTCGAGATAGGTGCGGTCGATCAGCTTGTTGAGGTCCACCGTGCCGTTCAGCGCACCGGCCGCCTTGTAGACCGGGATCACCTTGGCGACGTCGTCGGGGGTCAGCGTCTCCATCTTCGGTGGGAAGGCCTTGATGTCCTCGGTGAGCGTCTTCCAGATCGGCTTGAGGAAATCGTCACCTGCCGCCTTCAGCTCCTTCGAGGAGGCGTACTGGCCGACCTGCGCCTTGTACCAGGCATAATCCGCATCGGTGCTGCGGAAGGAGGTCAGGACGGCCTTCAGCAGCGCCACGGCGGCGAGCTTGTTCTCATCCTTCTGGAGCCAGGCGCCGGTGGTCATGATGACCGCGCTGAACCAGTTGGGATATTCCTGCCACGGGCGCACCAGGATCTGGTAGTTGCCCCGCTCCTTCAGTTGCGCGGCCTGCTCGATATGCATGGGCACCGCATCGACGCGACCGGCGAGCAACGCGCGGGCGCGGTCGCCGGAACTGCCCATCTCGATGAAATTGACCTTCTTGGGATCGATGTTGCGCTTCTGCAGGACGCCGATCAGCATCACGTACATGAAATCGCCGATGGAATTGACGGCGATGGTGCCGCCGTTGGTGGCGATTTCTTCCAGGCTCTTGGTCTTGTCGGCATTGACCACGATCACCTGGGAGGTGTTGCTGTAGGACAGGCCGATGATCTTGAGGTCCGCGCCGGCCTCCGCGGCGGCGAGGGTAGACGCCACGTCGGCGTCGCCGATGTCCGCGGAGCCGGCGATCACCTCCTGGGCGATCTGCGGGATCTTGGCGGTGGGGCGCACCTCGGCGTCAGCGAAGCCGCTGATCTTGCCGAGCTGCATGCGCAGCGCCGCCTGCATGGGCACGTTCACAGCGGCGGCGGAGGCCAAGGTGTTGACCTTGAGCACGCGGGGTGCAGCCGCAAAAGCCTGGGACACCGGGCCGAGGGTCAGGATGCCACCAAGGGCGGCGCCGGCGGAAAGGCTGGTGCGCAAGAGGTCACGTCGGCTGAGCATATCGAACATGGAAGGTCCCCTTTTTATTGGAAGGCGTCGTCAGCCGCCGGTCTGGCTCCGGTACCAGGGCGCCGAGCGGTGCCCGATCCAGCGCAGCACGCCGGTGGCGCTGATGGAGATGAGCATCAGCATCACGATCAGCGCGAACAAGGGCGCGGTGGACAGATCCAGGCCCGCATCGTTCAGCAGCCCGCCGAAGCCGGCGGAGATGAACATTTCCGCAGTGACCATGGCGCGCAACGCGTGGACCAGGCCAATACGGGCGGCGATCAGCACATAGGGATAGAGGGCCGGCAGGATGACCATCCGGAACCGCTGGAAGCCGGATGCATCAAAGGCGCGGGCCACGTCCAGCAGGCGGGGCGACACGCCGCGCGCGGCCTCCGTCATGGTCAGCACCACGTACCAGACCGTGGCGACGAACACGATGGACGTGCAGAATAGAACGCCCCGTCCCATGAGGATGATGAACAGCGGCACGATGGCCGCCGCCGAAACCACGATGAACAACGAGGCCCAAGGCTTCACGATGGCCAGCACGAGGTTCGAGCGGCCCATGGCGATGCCGAGCGGGATGCCCACGAGCAGTGCCGCCGCATAGCCGATCAGCATCTGCCACAGCATGGACCACAGCGCCGGCCAGAAGGCCCCCTCGCGCAAGGTGGCGACCAGGCTGACGGCGGCCTGCACCGGGGTTGCCACCAAGGCCTCGCCGAGCCGCATGCCGGCGACCTGCCACAGGGCGAGAACAATGAGAATGCCGAGCGCGTTGACCGCCAGCGAGCGGGTCCTCATCGCCGGCCCTCCGGCCGCCAGATGCAGACGCGACGCTCAGCCAGCAGCAGCAGTTCCTGCAACGCCAAGCCCAGCAGGCAGAGTACCGCAAGTATACCCAGCACTGCGGCGCTATCGAGCCGCACGGCGGACTGCTTCATGATCGCCCCGAGATTGACGGCGGCGAGAAACAGTTCGGCGGTAATCATGGCGTTGACCGCGCGCACCACGCCGATGCGCAGCGCCGTAAACAGGAAGGGCAGGCTTTCGGGCAGCAGCACCATGCGCACCTGCTGCCAGGGAGAGGCGCCGAAGGCCCGGCCCACGGCGAGAAGCCGGGGGTCGGCGTTGCGGGCGCCAGTGCTCACCACGATGATCATGTCGAACACGCACATGATGACCACGAGCACCACGCGGGCCTCGAAGTAGAGGCCGCACCAGATCATGATGAACGGGGCCCAGGCGACGCTCGGCACCGCATAGATCAGGTTCACCACCGGATCGAGCAGATCGTTGACGAAGCGCATCCGGCCCATGAGCAGGCCCACGGGCAGCGCAATGGCACAGGCGATGACATAGCCCAGCGCCATGTGCTGCAAAGAGCCGCCGAGCGCGCGGGGCAGCTCCATGGAGAGCGTCATCTGCCACAGCCGGGCCAGCACTTTCAGCGGCGAGGCGAGGACAAAGCTGGAATATCCTTGCGCAACCAGTTGCCACACAAGCAGGCCGGCCACCAGGGACGCCAGATACACGATGCTGAGGGAGCGCTGCCCCAGGCGCGCCGGCAGCTTGCGCGGCGCGGGCGGCTGGGAGGGGACGGCGACGTCGCTCATGGGTGCATCGGCCTCCAGCTCTCGGGGCGCGGTGCCGCTGGCAATATGCGGCTGAAAGTGATCCTATATGCGTATCTGACTACGTGTCTAGTTGGCTATGCAGCTTTTCGGGGGGCATTTTTGTCTCAAGCCGATTTCATTCCGCTCTACGTGCGGATTCAGCGCTTCCTCCGCGAGGAGATCGAGTCCGGCCGGTTGGCGGAAGGCGATCGCACGCCGTCCGAACCCGAACTGGCCGCGCGCTTCGACACCACGCGCGCCACCGTGGCGCGGGCGTTCCAGCAATTGGTATTTGAGGGCGTCATCGTGCGCCGGCCGGGCAGTGGCACGTTCGTCGCCGCGCGCCCGATCAGCGCGCCCATCGATCTCACGCGGGTCCGCTCCTTCGAGGAACAGCTCTCCGCCAAGGGCGCCAGCATCGATTATGAGATGATCGGCTTTTCCCATCGTGCCGCAACGGAGGGGGAGGTCGAGACGCTGCATCTCTCCGCCAAGGCCAAGGTCTATGCGCTGGACCGGCTGCGCCTCGTGGGCGGGCGGCGCATGAGCTTGGAATGCCGCATCATTCCCGATGAACTGGGCCGGCGCATGACGCTGGACATGCTGCGTACCAAGTCGATCCATCGCATCCTGGACGAAGACTTCGGCCTGCGGGTGCACCGGGTGGAAGGCAAGATCCGTGCGGATCTCGCCAAGCCGCAGATCGCGGAGAAACTGAACGTGAAGCGTGGTAGCGCCTTGCTGATCCGCGACTATGTCCTTTTCAGTGCCGATCGGCGCCCGCTGATCACGGGAGAGTCCTTCTACCGGAATGATTTTCAGATCGACTATGTGGTTCAGCAGCAGCCCAATGGCTCTTGACGGCGCGGCATTCCTGGCGAGCCAAGCCAATGCCGGATTCCACATGGAAAACAACTGCGCGCCCGTGATGCGGGGCAGTTACCGCGGCAGCTGTTTGGTCCAATTGCGCGTAGCGGCTTCAACCGGTTCCGGCTTCATTTAAAAGGCCACCAGACTGCCGTCAGGCGCTGAGGAAGCGCATGCGCAGGGCCTCGTCGGCCATCAGGTCCTGCGAGCTGCCGCTCCACACGATGCGTCCCTTCTCCAGGATGTGGTGCCGATCGGCGAAGCGGCACAGCATGTCGATATTCTTGTCGATCACCAGCACCGACTGGCCGCGCTCGCGGATGCGCACCAGCGCATCCCAGATCTCGCGGCGGATGCGGGGGGCGAGGCCTTCCGTCGCCTCGTCGAGAATGAGCAGGCGGGGATTGGTCATCAGCGCACGGCCGATGGAGAGCATCTGCTGCTCGCCGCCGGAGAGCAGGCCGGCGCTGCGGCGGGCGAGGGTGGCGAGCGCCGGGAACAGGCCATAGACCGCCTCCAGCGTCCACGGGGATGGTGCCCGGCCGCGGTTCGCCGCCGTGGCGACGAGGTTTTCCTCCACGGTGAGGTTGGGGAACACCTGCCGGCCCTCGGGCACCAGCGCGAGACCGTTGCGCGCGACCTTGTAGGCCGGCAATCCGGAAATGCGGGTGCCGCGGAAACTGATGTCGCCCTGGGTGAGGGAGACGAGACCCATGATGGCGTTCACCGTCGTGGTCTTGCCCATGCCGTTACGGCCCAGCAGCGTCACCACCTCGCCCTCGGCGATGGCAAGGTCGACGCCGAACAGCACCCGGCTTGAGCCATAGGCCGCTCCCACCTGCCGCAGCTCCAGCATCACAGATCCTCCCCTTCGCCGCCGAGATACGCGAGTTGCACGCGCGGATCGGTACGCACCACTTCCGGCGGCCCGTCCGCCACCCGCGCGCCGGAGGCCAGCACGAAGACCCGGTCGGCGAGGCTGAAGACCGCCTCCATGTCGTGCTCGACCAGAAGAATGCTGAACCGCCCCTTCAGCCCGGCGATGAAGTCGATCATGCGGCGCGCCTCGGCAATGCCGAGCCCGGCCATGGGCTCGTCCAGCAGCAGCACCCGCGGCTCGACGACGAGGGCCATGGCGATCTCCAGAAGCCGCTTCTCGCCGTGGGAGAGCTGGGACGCCGGCCGCTCGGCGCACTCCGACAGGCCGAGGCCGGCGAGTTGCGCCTGCGCCTTGCGGCGCAGCGGCGCTTCGTCCGCCACCTCCCGCCAGAAATGGAAGCTGTGGCCGGCGTGGGCCTGGGCGGCAAGCGCCACGTTCTCGACGACGCTCAGCTCGGGAAAGATGCTGGCGATCTGGAAGGAGCGGGCGATCCCGAGCCGTGCGCGCGCATCCATCGGCAGGCGGGAAATGTCCCGCCCCTCGAACAACACCGCGCCGGCATCGGGGCGGAGCGCACCGGAGAGGAGATTGACGAAGGTGGTCTTGCCCGCGCCGTTGGGGCCGATCACCGCCACCAGCTCGCCGGCGGCGAGGTCGAAATCCACCGCATCGACCGCATTGAGCCCGCCGAACCTGCGGGTCACGCCCGCGGTCTGAAGAAGGGTCTTGCCCATCGGAATGATCCCTTGAGAACAGGCGCAGGCTGCCCTGCCGGACCCGGCGCGAACAGGGCGCTGAGCCCGCCCCGGCCGAGGAAGACGAGGAGGATGAGCAGCGCGCCGAAGCCGAGCCGCCAGTGGATGGTGAGATCGGAGAGATATTTCTCGATGCCGAGATAGGCGAGCGCGCCGATGATGGCGCCGAAGGGCGTCGCAAGTCCGCCGGCCACGACCATGATCATCAGCTCGGCCGAGCGGGTCCAGTCCATGTATTGCGGGCCGACGAACTCCGCCGCATTGGCGAGCATCGCCCCCGCCAGCCCGCACACCGCCGCCGAGAGCACGCAGGCCGCGAGCTTGTAGCGGAAAGTGGGAAAGCCTGCCGCCTCCATGCGCCGCTCATTGATGCGGATACCCTTCAGCACCGTGCCGAAGCGCGCCCGCGCGAGGCGCATGTTGAGGCCGGCGAGCACCACCAGAAGGGCGAGGGCCAGATAGTAGAACTGCCGGGAATCATAGAGGTCGACCAGCCCGCCGAAGGTGCTGCGGACAGCGAGGTGCATCCCGTCGTCGCCGCCATATTCGTAGAGGCTGGAGGCGCCGTAGAACATCATCTGCGCGAAGGCGAGGGTGATCATGATGAAGAAGGTGCCGGAGGTGCGCAGCGCCACCACCGACAGCGCCGCGGCCAGCAGCGCCGAGAGGCCCATGGCCAGCGGCCACTGCACGAAGCCGCTCTCCACCCCGGCATCCGCCAGGATGCCCACCACGTAGGCGCCGATGCCGAGATAGAGCGCGTGCCCGAAGCTGACGAGCCCGGTCTGGCCGAGGATGAGATCGAGGCTCAGGGCGGCGATGGCGAAGATGATGACGCGCAGCCCCATATCCACCCAGAACGGCTGGTCGGCGATCCCGGCCACCAGCGGGAGCAAAAGGAAGGCGCCGCAGAGGAGACCGATGGCCGGCACGCGCCAGCGGGCGAGCACGCCGGGGCGGGAGGGGCCGTGTTCGGACGCTTCCGGGGGCGCCTCGGGCCGGCGCAGGCCGGCGGCCGGGATGAGCCCCTGCGGGCGGAAGAACAGGATCACCGCCATCAGGATGTAGATGAGCATGGAAGCCAGAGCCGGCGCCACGGTGTTGGCGGCCACCGGCGAGAGGACCAGCGCCATGAGATCCTTCAGATAGGCCCGGCCGATGGTGTCGATGACGCCCACCAGCAGAGCCGCCACGAAGGCCCCCTTCACCGATCCCATGCCGCCCACCACCAGCACCACCAGCGCCAGGATGAGCACGTTGTCGCCCATGCCCGGATAGACGGTGAGGATGGGCGCCGCGATGTAGCCCGCGAAGCCGGCCAGCGCCGCGCCGATGCCGAACACCACGGCATAGATGGCGCCGATATTGACGCCCAGCACGCTCGTCATCACCCGGTTGCTGGCGCCGGCGCGGATGAGCATGCCCATCCGCGTCCGGCCGATGAGGACATAGAGCAGTCCTGCGATGGCAAGGCCGGCCCCGATCATCGCCAGCCGGTAGGCGGGATAGGGCGCGCCGGGAATGAGCTCCACCGATCCGGCAAGAAAGGCCGGGATGGGCGCGTGCAGCGGCTCCGGCCCGAACACCATCCGCGTCGCCTCGTTGAGCACATAGACGAGGCCCACCGTGCACATCACCTGGTCGAGATGGCTGCGGGCATAGAGATGCCGGATCACCAGCCGCTCCAGCACGAGGCCGATGACGAAGGTGGCAAGGCCCGCCGCGACGAAGCCCGCCACGAACGAGCCCGTGACCAGCGCGAAGGTGACGCCCAGATAGGCGCCGAGCATGAACAGGGAGCCGTGCGCAAGGTTCACCAGATTCATGATGCCGAAGGTGAGCGTGAGCCCCGCCGCCATCAGGAACAGGATCACCCCGAGCTGAACTCCGTTCAGGAGTTGCTCGACGAACAAGAGTTGCATGGCCGCCTTCCCGCTGTGTCAGGAGTTCTTTTCGAGATCATCCGCGATCACTTCAGCGGGCATTCCTGGTAATAGGCGTCCTTGGCGTCGGTCATCACCTTCTCGACGGTCTTGGTGACAAGGGTGCCGTCCTCAGCCTTCACCACCTCGCGGACATAGTAGTCCTCGATGGGGAAGTGGTTGGTGTTGAAGGCGAACTTGCCACGGTTCGAGGCGAAGTCGGCCTTCTGCAGCGCCTTTCGGATGTCGTCCTTCCGGCTCATGTCACCGCCCACCGCCTTGACCGCGCTGGAGACGAGCAGAATGGAATCGTAGGCATGGGCGGCGTAGTCGTTGGGCAGGACTCCGTTCTTCTGCTTGAAATCGGAGACGAAGCGGGCGTTCGCGGCATTCGGCAGATCGACGCTCCAGACATTGCCCGAGCGCACGCCGATGGCATCGTCGCCCACCGCGGGCAGCGTCGCCTGATCCACGGTCCACACGGTGTAGAGCGGGGTCGACTTCGCAAGGCCCGCCTGGGCGTATTGCTTGACGTACTGCACGCCCATGTCGCCGGGGTAGAAGATGAACGTGGCTTCCGGCGCGGCGGTGCGCAGCGCGCTCAGCTCGGCGGCGAAGTCCACCTGTCCGAAGCGCGTGTAGACCTCGCCCACGAGGTCGCCCTTGAAGTTGCGCTTGAAGCCGGAGACCATGTCCTTGCCGGCCTGGTTGTTGACCGTCATGACATAGACGCGCTTGACGCCGAGCTTCTCGAGATAAGCGCCGAGCGCCTCGGCCTGCTGGTCGTTCTGGGACGACACGTTGAAGAAGTTCGCCGAGCAGGACTTGCCGGCGATGGGCGCCGGTCCCGAAATGGGCGAGATCACGAAGGCATCGGTGCGGGCGAGGCCGCCGTGCACTGCCATCATCTCCGACGAGAAGACGGGACCTACGAGGAAGTCCACACGCTTCGACTTCACCATCTCGTCGGCCAGTTGCTTGGCCACGTCCGCCTTGCCCTGGCTGTCGCTCCAGAAAAACTCGACCTGCTGGCCACCGAGCTTGCCGCCCTCGTGGGCGACGGCGAGTTCGATCGCTGCCTGCATCTGCTTGGCGAGCACCGCGCCGACGCCGGTCTGGGGCAGGATGACGCCCACCTTCACCGGATCGGCCAAAGCGGGGGCGGCGCAGAGAAGGGACAGGGCTGTGCTGAAAAGAATGCTGGCTTTCATGGAATGCGCTCTCGGTTTCAAAGGGGGCAGACGGACGCGGCTTCCAGATGGCTGAGACTCCGGCCGCGGCATGAGCCGGGCCGGAGGAAAAAATCAGGCGAGGCGCGCGGCCTGAACGGTCGTTGCGTCGTCGCGATAGCTCGCCCAAACCTCCTCCATGAAGGCGAGGCTTTCAGGGTCGAGATCGAACCGCGGCTCGGGGTCCTGGTCCCAGTGGCCGTGGCGATCTTCGCCGGCGATGAGCAGGGCGGAACGGCGCCCCAGCATCGAGCGGCAATGGGCCGGCATGTAGAAGAAGGCGATGCCGATGCGCCGGTCGTCGGACATGTTGGCGGGCGATCCATGCACCGTGCGCTCGTGGTGCATGGAGAACTCGCCCGGCTCGAGCGGCATGTCGACGGCGAGGCTCTCGTCCACCGTCACCTTCTGGCCGCGCGCCAGCAGGTTGTCGGCATCGAACGTCTCCTCGTGGACGAGATCCGGGCCGAGATGGCTCTTCGGGATAACCTTCATGCAGCCGCTCTCGGTGCTGGCACGCGACAGAGCGAGCCAGACGGTGACTTCCTGGTGCGGGTTCAGCCCGTAATAAGCGGAGTCCTGATGCCAGGAGACGAAGCGCGGATCACGCGCATTCTTGGCGAAGGCGGACGAGCCGAAGAGCAGCACGTCCGGCCCCAGGATGGCCTGGACGGCCGACACGATGCGCGGGTGCCGCGCCAGCTCCACCAGCCATGGGAAGGCGAGATGCGCCTTGATCTTGAGGCGCTTGTTGACCTCCTCGCCCGACTGGGCCTCGAAATCTTCGACTTTATTGCGATAGAGGCGCGCCTCTTCCGCGCTGATGGCCCGGACCGGACAGAGGTATCCCTCGGAATTGAAATGCGCGACCTGTTCGGGGCTGAGCACGCCAGTCATTGCGCTTCCTCGCTGTGTTTGCGTATGCCTGCGCATGTGCAGGCGGTTTCGGGGCTTCACAGGAAGGCGGCGCCGGCCGACGCGCACCATGGGCTTCGCTCTCTGAATCCGGATAAAAGCGACAGTGTGTAGTTTTAATCAGCCCGGTTGATTGTCAAGTTGAAGGGCCGGCGATAATCTGGGCACAATCTCGATGATGGGCGTCAAAATTTGAGCACGAGCAATAAAACCGTTCGCCGCCGCGGTCGCCCGCAAGGTGACGAAGTGAAGATCGCCATCCTCAAGGCAGCGAACGAGCTGCTCGAAGAGCAAGGACTTTCGGGGTTTACGATCGATGCCGTTGCAACCCGGTCGGGTACGGCGCGCTCGTCCATCTACCGCTGGTGGCCAAATCGGGGGGCTCTGGCGATCGCCGGCTTTCTCGCGGAGACTGCCCAAAAGATCGGCTACCCGGTGACGGCCTCGGCCGTTGCCGACGTGAAAAGCCAGATGATGCGGGTCGCCGAGGTCTACGGCCAGAAGGTCGGACGCACGATTTCCGCGCTGGTGGCCCAGGGCCAAAGCGATCCGGAGGCGCTGCGCGCGCTTCTGGACGGCTATGTGCTGCCGCGCCGGGAAGAGGCGAAGAAGGCCCTCCTGCGCGGCATCGCCAACGGCGAACTGCGCGCCGATGTCGATCTCGACGTGGTGATCGATGCGCTCTACGGGCCGATCTGGTACCGCATCCTCGTCCCGCACGCGCCATTGACGCCGGAATGGGCCGGGCACCTCGCCGATTACGTCTTCGACGGCCTGCGGCCGGCTGCGGCGGGCGTCCTCAGCGCACGCGCATGAGTGACCAATTCAAGTTCGGATCGATATGGAGCTGCTGCATCACAGGCAGGAAGACGGGGACCACCACGAGGATGGTCGAGATGCCCTCAAGCATCGCGTGCGGCACCGTCAGGCAGTCCGCACCGTTCTCCTGCGAGCCCAGTGACGGCCTGACCGATAGACCCACATATCCCATGTGGCTCTATCGGATCGACGGGGCCTGCTCCGTCCTCGGCATCGCTGGCGAACCCGCGCGCCGGGGAGCGCAATTTGCTGAGCGACGTGCCTAGCCTTCGCCGCGGGCGATGACTGGGAGCTGTGGCGCTTCGTCGACATCGAGGCTGAACAGATCCGGCCGCGCATAGTGGCCGATGGGGTCGAAATCTAGCTTGGCGCCGATGATGTCGTCGAGGTCGACATCGGCAGTGAGGATGCCTTCCTCGTCGAGCAGCGGGCCGGCCAGCACTTCTCCCAGCGGACCCACGATCACCGAGCGACCGTGCATCATCCAGGCATCGGAAGCGGCCTCGATGCGGCTCGCGTAATCTTCAGGGAAGTCGGAGCGACGCATCACCTGGCAGGCGCTGATGACGAAGCAGCGGCCCTCCATGGCCACATGCCGCATGGTGGAGATCCAGGTCTCCCGGTCGTCGGCGGTGGGCGCGGCCCAGATCTCGACGCCCTTGCCGTAATAAGCGGCGCGCAGCAGCGGCATATAGTGCTCCCAGCAGATCGCCCCGCCGAGCTTGCCGTAGGGCGTATCGACCACGGTGAGGGTCGAGCCGTCGCCGAAGCCCCACACGAGGCGCTCCGAGCCGGTCGGCATCACCTTGCGATGCTTGCCGAGCAGTCCCTCCGGGCCGAGATAGAGCACGGTGCAGTGAAGCGTTCCGCCGTCGCGCTCGATGACGCCGACCACCACATGGATGTCGTGCTCCGCGCAGGCCGCGGCGAGCTGGTCCACTTCCGGTCCCGGCACCGTGATGGCGCCGCGCACGTAGCGGACGAAATCCGCCCGCCCCTCGGCCGTCCGCCGGCCGACGCTGCAGCCGAAATCCAGCCCCTTGGGATAGCCGCCGATGAAGGCCTCGGGGAACACCGCGATCTTCGCCCCAGTGGCGGCGGCTTCGGCGATGAGGGCGACGGTACGCTGGGTGGCGGCCGGGCCGTCGAAGGGGATGGTTGCAGCCTGGACAGCGGCCACCTTGATGCTGGGCATTTCGCTCATTCCTTGTTGTGTGCTGCGCCGTTCCACAGCGGGCGATCGAGATCGAAGAGGTCGCGCGTGCGCGTGTAGGCCGTCGGGCCGTGCATCCGGGCGACGAGATCGAGGGCGAGGCCGTCCACCCGCGGCCGGGCTGGATCGCCGGTCAGCACATGGGCGGCATAATGGGCGTGCAGCACCTCGCCGACGACCAGAAGCTGGCCTGGGCCGGTCTCCAGCAGATGGGTCATCCGGCATTCGAGGGCGACGGGGGATTGCGCGATGCGCGGCGGACGCACGCCGATGCTGGGGACGGCCGAAAGGCCCGCCAGCGCGATCTCGTCCACCTCGGGCGGGGCATCCACGCAGGTCGCGTTCATGGCCTCGACGAGAGCGTGGGGCACGAGATTGACGACGAATTCCCCGGTGGCGCGGATGTTGGCGGCCGTGTCCTTCTCCGGCTCCGGCCGCGCGAGGATGCCGAGCGCCACCACCGGCCGGTCCGCGCCAAAGACGTTGAAGAAGGAATAGGGCGCGGCGTTCACGACGCCATCGGCACTCATGGTGACGACCCACGCGATGGGTCGCGGCAGGACGGTGGAGGCCAGCAGCCGGTAGCGCATCTCGGCGGAGAGGAGGCTGAAGTCGAAATGGCGCGTGGCGGGGCCATCCGGGGGCGCCGCGGCCTGTGTCTGGGTATCGGTCATGATGTCCCTGCGGCCGGCGTCAGGCGCTCCGGCCAGCTGGCGGACGACGGCCCTCGCGCGGGGCGGGGCCATCGTCTCCATGGTGACGGACGGCGGCCTCAGGCGCGAAGGATCTTCACGCTCTTCACATCGAAGCTGCCGGCGGCGATCTCCTTGTCCACCTCGCCGGCGATGGCCGTGTTGATGAACTTCGGCACGTCGGGCATACGTGGCAGGAGCTTGGCTTCCACGCCCCATTTGGCGAGGGTTTCCATCTGCGCGATCTGGGCCGGAGAGAGGGCGACCTTGATGTCGGTGAAGGTCTTCGCGCTCCACGCCGGATCGTAGCTCGACGCCTTCTGGAGCACCGGCTCGGGAATGTTCTTGGCCGGCTCCAGCGAGCGGAACCAGCTGTTCGCCAGATCATTGTTCTGCGCGGCGAAGAACAGCGCCTGCGCATTGGCGAGCAGCAGACGGCGCAGCACGTCCGGCTTCTGGACAAAGCGGTTGTTGGCGGCGAGCACGATGACCGGGCTCAGGTTTTCCGAGACGACCACGGCATTGCCCGTGCTCTCGAAGAAGCTCACGAAGGGGTCATAGGTGAAGAACGCGTCGATGCGCTGGGCGCCCACGGCATCGGCCAGTTCCGCCGGGCCGACGTTCACGAAGGTCATGTCCTTGCCGGGCACGAGGCCGGCCTTCAGCACGGCGTCCTGCGCATTCTGGAAGGCGGTGATGCCGAAGGTGCCGTAGACCTGCTTGCCCTTCAGGTCCGCCATCTTGGTGATGCCGGACTTTTTCGTGGCCAGGACGGCCGAGCGGAAGCGGGCCTGGGAGGACACGGTCGTCACCGGCGCGCCGATGGCCATGGTGGTCACGGCGGCGAAATCGGAGAGCGTGCCCACGTCACCCGCGCCGGAGACCAGCGCCTCGGTGATGGCCGGCGAGGCGGCGAGCTGGATCATCTCCATCTTCAGCCCGTTGCGGGCGGCGATATCGGTGCGCATCAGCACGTGGGCGATCTGGGCCGACACGGTGGTCGTGTTGAACCAGCACATGCGGACCACGTCCCCATCCTGCGCGCGCAGGATGGAGGGGGCGGCCAAAGGAAGGGTGGCGACGAAGCCTGCGGCCAGCTGGCCGAAACGGCGGCGTGAAAGTCCTGAGGTCATGATTATTCCCCTTTTTGCCATTCCGGCTTGAGCGTTTCCCACAGGTCGTTGACCGTGGAGACGAACCATGGATCGGAGCGCATCTCGGCCGTGCGCGGGCGCGGCAGCGGCACCAGAACCTCCTCGCGCACCCGCCCCGGACGGGGGCTCATCACCACCACGCGGTCGGCCAGGAACACCGCCTCATCGATGCCGTGGGTGACGAAGATCACCGTCTTGCCGGCCTCCGAGGAGATGCGGGCGATCTCCTCCTGCAGCAGCACGCGGGTCTGCGCGTCGAGGGCGCCGAACGGTTCGTCCATCAGGAGGATGTCGGGATCGGGCGCGAGCGCCCGGGCGATGGCGGCGCGCTGCTTCATGCCGCCGGACATCTGGTGCGGGAACTTGTCCTCGAACCCATTGAGCCGGACCATGGCGATGAGCGCGCGGGCGATCTCGGCCCGCTCAGCCCTGCCCATGCCCTTGGCCTTGAGCCCGAATTCCACATTCTGCTGCACCGTCATCCAGCCGAACAGCGCGTAGTCCTGAAACACCACCGTGCGGGAGGGACCGGGCCGGGTGATCGGCCGGCCATCCTGGAGCAGTTGCCCGCTGGTGGCGGACTGGAAGCCGGCGATGATGCCGAGCAGCGTGGACTTCCCGCAGCCCGACGGACCCAGCAGCGAGATGAACTCGCCGCGGCGGATGCGCAGCGTCACGCCATCGAGCGCGACGACGGGCTCCTCGGTCTTGGACCCGTAGACCTTCCCGACATTGCGGATGTCAATCTGCACGTCCTCGGGGGAGAACTGGGAGGAGAGACCGGAGGAGATGGCGGGAGAGATGAGTGCGGCGTTCGCGGTCATGGCTCGTTCCTCAATTGCGCTCGGAGGGCGCCCAGGCATTCACCCGCCGCTCGATCCGCTCGAGGATGGCCGACATGGCGAAGCCGACGAGGCCGATGGTGACCATGCCGGCCACCACGTTGTTGATCTGGAACAGCATCCGGGACTGCTGGATCAGGTAGCCGAGGCCGGTCTGTGCAGCGATCAGCTCCGCCGTCACCACGCACATCCAGCCGACGCCGAGGGCGATGCGCAGGCCCGGCAGGATGATCGGCAGCGAGGCGGGGATCAGCACGTCCCAGAACAGCTGCCAGGGCTTGGCGCCAAGGCACAGGGCCGCATTCATCTGGTTGCGGTCGAGGCCACGCACCGCGGTGTAGGTGGCGACGAAGGCGGGAAAGACCGCGCCGAGGAAGACGAGGAAGTAGGACGCGGCATCCCCGAGCCCGAACCAGAGGATGGTGATGGGGATCCACGCCAGCGGCGGGATCGGCCGCAGGGCTTCCACCACCGGCCGCACGAAATCCGACACCGAGCGCCACCAGCCGCAGACGAGGCCCAGCGCCAGCCCGACCACACAGGCGAGCAGGAAACCAACGGCGACCCGCTGAAGGCTGGCGGCGAGATGGATCCACAAGGAGCCATCCACGGCCATGTCCCATAGCGCCTGCGCCACGGCGAATGGCGACGGCAGGAGGAAGCCATCCACAAGCCCAAGCCCCGTCACCGCCTGCCAGAAGGCGAAGAAGGCGGCGAGGCCGAGGCCGGCGCGGACCGACTTGTCGGCGAGAAGCCGCGACCAAGGCATCTTCCGCGTCGCCGGCACCGACCTGTCGGGAACCGCCGTCATTGCGCCCGCTTCAGCGTTCGCTCCCATCGGAACATCCTCCTTCAGCCCGCCTGCCGGCGGCTCGTCCGTGCGATCAGCCATGGCCAGAGGCTAAGATATGTCGGTCAATTCCGTCAATTCGCCAATGCCGGAAAAATGGTGATTGATCGGGCAGCAACGCTGACGAATGCGATCAAAGAGGCGGCAAGCCGCACATTCTTTAAGCGCAGACATCGAATTTTTATCGGCTAAAACCGATGCTAGACCTCACCGGCCAGATCGGACATGGTGCATCCATCGGGGGAAAGTGACAGTGACGGCGGACATCGAAGAGAAGCTGGCCCGGATCGGCATCACCGGGACGCTCTACAAGCTCTATCTGACGGCAGTCGGCCTCGGCGGCGCCTCCATCACCGAGGTCGCCGCGAAGGCGGGCCTGGCGCGCACCACGGCGCACGACGCGCTGGCGAAGCTGGAGGAGGAGGGGCTGATCCGGTTCGTCGACCAGGGCAAGCGGCGCTTCGTGGTCGCCCAGGACCCCGGCGTGCTGCTGGAGCGCATCGAGGCGCGCCGGCAGATGCTGGAAGACGTCATGCCGGTCCTGCGGTCCATGTATCACCACGAGACCGGCAAGCCGAACGTGCGCTTCCATCCCGGCCCGGAGGGCATCCGCACCACGCTGTGGGACACCCTGTCCGGCGGCGACACGGTGCTGCGGGCCACCCTCTCCATGAAGGAGTTGATGGCCGAGCCGGGGCTCGACGAGATGGAGCGGTACCTCACCGAGCGCGCGCGGCGGGGCATCTGGCTGCACGTGATCCGCTCGGCGGAACGCGACATCGCCCCCATCTGGCCATCGAGCGACGAGCAGCGGCGCGAACTGCGCTACGCGCCGCCCGCGCACCAGCTGGCGATGACCTGCTTCATCTATGGCAACAAAGTCGCGCTCATCTCGTCCGCCCGCGAAAGCTACGGCATGATCATCGACAGCGCCGAGTTCGCCGCGTTCCAGGCGTCGATGTTCGACGCCATGTGGAGCCTCAGCATCCCGACGTGAGGCGGGGGATCACTCCCCCGTCCGCCGCAGAAGCCGCAGCGCGTTGGCGGTCACGAGCACGGTCGCGCCGGTATCGGCGAGAATGGCCGGCCAAAGGCCGGTGATGCCGGCGACGGTGGTGACGAGGAACACCGCCTTCAGTCCCAGCGAGATACCGATGTTCTGGCGGATGTTGCGCATGGTCCGCCGGGACAGGTCGATCATGCCGGCGATGTCCCGGACGCGGCCATGCAGCACGGCGGCATCCGCCGTCTCCAGCGCCACGTCGGTGCCGCCGCCCATGGCGATGCCGATATCAGCCGCAGCCAGCGCCGGCGCATCGTTGATGCCGTCACCCACCTTGGCGACGATCTCACCCTGCCGCTTCAGTTCGGAGACGATGCGCTGCTTGTCCTCCGGCAGAAGCCCGGCGCGCACCTCGATGCCGAGCGCGCGGCCGATTGCGGCGGCGGTGCGGGCGTTGTCGCCCGTCAGCATCATCGTGCGCAGCCCGCGTTCCTTCAGCGCCGCGAGTCCCGCCGCCGCATCCGCGCGCGGCTCGTCGCGCATGGCGATGGCGCCCGCGAGCACATCGCCGACGATGACGAGGGACACGGTCTTGCCCTCGTCGTTCAGCCCTGCGAGGCGATCTTCCGTCTGCGGATCGAGCGCAACCCGCGCAACCCCCGCTGCGACGGAGCCGAGGAACACCTCGCGCCCCTCAACGATCCCCGTCACCCCCCTGCCGCCCAGCGCACGACCATCGCTCGCGGCGGGAATGGAGAGGCCATCAGCGGCAGCGCGGTCGAGGATGGCCTTCGCCAGGGGATGGCTCGATCCGCCCTCCAGAGCGGCAGCAAGGCGCAGCACCTCCGTTTCGGGCAATGCGAAGCCGATCACATCCGTCACCTTCGGCCGTCCCTCGGTCAGGGTGCCGGTCTTGTCGAGACAGACCACAGTGACCTTGCCTGCCGTCTCCAGCACCGCGCCCCCCTTCAGGAGCAGCCCGCGGCGCGCGCCGGCGGACAGGCCCGAGGCGATGGCCGCGGGGGTCGAGATGACCAGCGCACACGGGCAGCCGATGAGCAGGATGGCGAGGCCCTTGTAGACCCATTCGCCCCAGTCGCCGCCCAACAGCAGCGGCGGGACGGTCGCCACCAGCGCGCCGATGACCACGACGGCGGGGGTGTAGACCCGCGAGAAGCGGTCGATGAGCCGCTCGGTGGGCGCGCGCGCCTCCTGAGCCTCCTCCACCAGCTTCACCACGCGAGCGATGGTGTTGTCCTCGGCCGTCGCAGTGACGCGCACGGTGAGCGCCGCATCGCCGTTGACGGTGCCGGCGAACACACCCGCGCCGACGCCCTTGGTCACGGGCGCGCTCTCGCCGGTAACCATGCTTTCGTCGATCCCGCCCTCTCCCGCGACGATCTCGCCATCGGCCGCGATGCGGTCGCCCGGACGCACGAGGATGGTTTCACCCACGGCGAGCTGCGCCGCCGGCACTTCCACGAAATCGCCGCCCCGCGCCACCAGCGCCGTCTTCGGCACCAGGGCCGCGAGCGCCTTGATGCCATCGCGCGCCCGACCCGCGGCGAAGCCCTCCAGCAGCTCGCCGACAAGGAAGAGGAACACGACGGCCGCAGCTTCCTCCGCCGCGCCGATGATGACCGCGCCCACGGCCGCGATGGTCATCAGCGTTTCGATGGTGAAGGGCATGCCGACCGCTGCGGCTGCGAACGCACGGCGGGCGATGGGCACGAGGCCGACCAGCATCGCGGCGATGAACAGGGGTGTCTGAACCTGCGGCAGGATGAGGCCGGCCAGGAAGGCCGCCGCGAAGGCGGCACCGCTGGCAAGGGTTAGTCGCGCTTTGCCGTTGGACCAGAACCCGCCCTCCCCCGGTTCCGCACCATGGGCGTGATCGTGGCCGCCGGCAGGCGCATCCCGATCCGGAGGATGGCTGGAGTGGTCGTGCCCCGCATGGGGATGATCCGCGTGATCATGCCCGCCATGATCATGGCCCCCATGGGCACCATGATCATGATTGCAGCACGCCTCGGGGGCCGCGGCAGGAGCGGACGTGCGGGCCGGCTCGACGTTCGCGAGGGCGAGGCCATAACCCATGGGCTTCAGCCGCGCCGGCAAGGCCGAGAGATCGGCACCGGAAACGTGCCGCACGACCAAGGTCGCCGCCGCCACGGACACGCTCGCCGCCGCCACTCCGTCCAGACGGCTTGCCACGGCCTCGATCTTCGCCGCGCAGGATGCGCAATCCATGCCCGAGACGCGATAGCGAGTCTGAACCTGCCCGGCTGTCATGATGCCGCCTTTCCTTTGGTCATGGTGGCAGCCTAAATGCTCTAGTAACTAGAGGAGCAACCCCCATGGCTCCGGTGCACGCGCACCTCACAATCGGCGAAGCCGCCCGTATCAGCGGCGTGAAGGTGCCCACCATCCGCTTCTACGAGGAGACCGGCCTGCTGCCGCACCTGCCGCGCAGTGAGGGCAACCGCCGGCTCTATGACGATGCGCAGGTGAAGCGCCTCGCCTTCATCCGCCATGCCCGCGAGCTGGGCTTCGGCCTCGATGCCATCCGCACGCTGCTGACCTTGCAGGATCGCCCCGACCAGCCCTGCGCCGAGGCCGATGCCATCGCCGGCGCTCGCCTCGACGAGGTGCGTCGGCGCATCTCCTCCCTGAGGGCGCTGGAGGCGGAGCTGGAGCAGATGGTGCAGGCCTGCGCCCACGGCCAGGTCGCCGAATGCCGCGTCATCGAGACGCTTGCCGACCATGGTCGGTGCAGCTTCCACCGCGACATCGAGACCTCCCGCGACACGGCTCCCCAACCGGCCACGCAAGTGCGCGCGAGGACGAAGGGGCGACGTTAGCGACTACTCGGCCTCGTTGCCGGTGTCCGTCCTCTCGCCGAGCGCGCTGCGCCGTAGGCGACTCGGCGAAGTGCTCGTCCAGCGCCGGATGGCGCGGCTGAAACTGGCGTTGGAGCCGTATCCCACCTCCGCCGCCACGGTCCGAATGGCGCTGCCAGTGGCGGTGAGGCGGGCGATGGCCTGCTCGGCGCGCACCTTGTCGATCAGCTCGGACAGGCTGGCCCCCTCGGCGGCCAGCCGGCGTTGCAGGGTGCGCCGGCTCATGAACGCGAGTTCGGCGATGCAGGCGAGGCTCGGCTCGGTGCCGGCTTCCATGAGGGCTGGCAGGATGGTGGTGATGGAGCCGGCCAGCGTGCCGTCGCCGCGGATCACCGCAGAACCCGCGGGGACGGCAACGTCGGCAACCTGCCGCCCGTTCACATAAGGCCGGTCGAGCACCGCATCGGAGAAGACCATGGTCACGGTGCGGTTCGCCGACGGCACCACCTCGCAGCCGAACTGGGCGCTCATGCCCTCAACCCCGTGGCGCGGGTGAGGCGTCAGTTCCATCCGCTCGATCAGCGGACCCTCATGGCCCGTGCGCAGGGCCACGGTGCGGATCAATGCGGCCACATACTGGTGCACGAAGGACAGGTGCTCGGCATCCACCGGCACGCGAAAGGCGTGGCGTACCGCGCCACCGCCAGGATCGGGCGTCAGGGTGAACAGCTCGTGGGAGCCGTGGTGCAGATAGGCGCGCGCCACCTTGGTGAAAGCCTCCCGCGGTGTGCGGGAGGTCATGACGATCTGGCCCAGAAAACCGAGTTCCTCGATCCCGGCATGGGCGACCATGCGGCAGGGCACATCATGCCCCTCCCGCCCCACGACCTCCATCAGCAGGCGGATTCCGGCCATGAGCGGGATCGGGCGGTCACGGTCCTCGATCAGCCCCGCCGGTAGGCCGGCGTCGAGCAGCATCTGGTCGAGCGAGTAACCGCTATCGCGCAGCCAGACCATGAGCGGCGCGATGGCCGCGGCGCGCACCAGAGGCAGTGTCGTGGTCACGGGTGCCCTCGTCTTCCAATCTCTTTCTCGACCGGCTTGGCTTACGGCGACCCGACGTAGCTGCCACCGCTCAAGCTGGACAGTAACAGAGCCTGTTCACACGCTTTCACCGTGGCGCGCAAGATCAAAACCCGCACGGCGTGAGGACTTGGCTTCACACCCGCGCGAACGGAGGCCCTGTTACGAAACGTCAATGATTGCAAGGATGCACACGAAAACCCGCATTCCTTCAGAAGTCCCCTTGCGCAAGCCCACACTCCCGTTGCTGCATGGCCACACCCGGCCGGGAATAGCGTGGGCGGGGCAGTTCCGCCCACGCGGCTGCGCTAGGATGGCGCGGCCGGCGCATGACAAGACCCGGCGAGGCGCCCCAGGACGGCGCCGGCTCAAGACGGGGGAATTATGGTCCGGGGGCATCAGTTCGAAACAACGGCCGCACACCGCTCGGCCGGGTCAGACGGCACAGCTCGCACGCGTCGGGGGGCGCGAGTGGGATTGCGCGCCGCGCTCGCCATGCTGGTCGCGGGCGCGATGCTGGCGATGGCACCCGCGCGTCCTGCCCACGCTGCGGACCTCGGCGTGGCGCCCGCTGCGCAGCCCCCGGCGGCGTCCAGCTGGCAGTATCAGGCCACCTTGTACCTTTGGGCGACCGGCATCGACGGCGACATCGGCATCCGCCGCCTGCCGGCCATTCCGGTGGACATCACCTTCGGCGACGTGATGCAGAACTTCCAGGGTGCGGTGATGGGCAACTTCATCGCCAAGAAAGACAACTGGACCCTGTTCGCGGACGTGTTCTGGTCGCAGCTCGGCACCAGCAAGAACCTGTCGACCGCCGGCCAGCCCCTCGTCGATTTCTCCCAGCGCCTGTTCATCCTGTCCGGCGCCGCCGGCTACCGGCTGCCGGTGGGGGACGACGATTTCGACCTCTCCGCAACCGCCGGCTTCCGCTATCAGCGGCTGTCGGCCAACACCTCCCTCAGCTCCATCTTCGTGCCCTTCGCCATTTCCGAATCTGACTCCAAGGACTGGCTGGATCCGACCTTCGGTCTCGCGCTGCAGTGGAAGCTCAACAAGCAGTGGTTCCTGAACGCACTTGCGGACGTCGGCGGATTCGGATTGCCGGCGAGCTCCAAGCTCTCGGCGCAAGGCCTCGTGGCGGTGGGCTACAACTGGAATGAATCCTGGTCGACGGCGCTCGGCTATCGGGCCCTCTACACCGACTACGAATCCATCACCTCGCCCACCCGCGACTTCCGCTACAACACCACCATGCATGGGCCGTTCATGAGCATCGGCTACCACTTCTGAGCACCCTCACAGCGCCCGGGCGACGGCAGTCGCCCGGGCGCTGGCTGCGCTTTCTCTTGCGCTGCAGCGAGACTTGGTCTAGCTAGCCCGGCCTTCCGCACCCGCATACGGCAAGGAGGCCCGATGACCGCCTGCGGCCTCGATTTCGGCACCTCCAACACGACCCTCGGCCTGAACGGATCCAACGGCCCGCGCCTCGCGCGGCTGGAGGGCGCATCCGACACCCTGCCGAGCGCCATCTTCTTTCCCTGGACCGGCACCCCGCTGGTGGGCCGCGCCGCCATGGCCGCCTATGTGGGCGGCGAGCAGGGCCGCCTGATGCGCGCCCTGAAATCCGTGCTCGGCACGTCCCTCATCGAGGAGACGACGCCGGTCGGCCGTCGCCGGCTCGGCTTCAAGGGCGTCATCGGGGAGTTCCTCGCCGAGGTAAAGGCGCGCGGCGAGGCCGAGGCCAACGGGCCGCTGCGCGAGGTCGTCCTCGGCCGGCCGGTGCATTTCGTCGATGGCGACGCGGACGGCGACAAGCGCGCCGAGGAGACGCTGGGCTCCATTGCCCGCGACATCGGCTTCAGCGCCCTCTCCTTCCAGTTCGAGCCCATCGCGGCCAGCCTCGACTATGAGCGGCAGGTGGCCGGCGAGGAGCTGGCGCTGATCGCCGACATCGGCGGCGGCACCTCGGACTTCTCCATCGTGCGCATCGATCGCGGGCACCAGAACCGCGCCGACCGCGCCTCCGACATCCTCGCCAACGAGGGCGTGCGCATTGGCGGCACGGATTTCGACCGGCACTTGTCTCTGGCCGTGGTGATGCCCCTGCTGGGCCATGGCAGCCCGCTGAAGCGCAAGGGCCTCGCCATGCCGGCGGCGCTCTATCACGACCTCGCCACCTGGTCAGCCATCAACCGGCTCTATGACGGGCGCACCGCGCGCTCCATCCGCGAGCTGGAACGCGCGGCGGCGCAGCCGGAGCTGGTCTCGCGCCTCGCGCGCGCCGTCGAAGAAGAGCGCGGCCACGGCCTCGCGCTCGACGTGGAGGCGGCCAAGATCCGCGTGGCCGAGGAGGGCGCCACGGAACTCGATCTCGCCGTGCTGGAGGCCGGGCTTTCGGTCGGCATTTCCCATGACGACCTCATCGCCCACACCGGGCTCCTCGCCGAGCGAATCGCCGGGCGGATATCGTCCTGCCTCTCCGCCGCCGGACTGACGGCGGACGCCATCGATGCCCTGTTCCTGACCGGCGGCTCGACCCGCCTCGCCCATGTGCGCGCCGCCATCTGCGCCTGCGTCCCGCAGGCCCGGGTGATCGAGGGCGACACCTTCGGATCGGTGGGTACCGGTCTCGCCATCGAGGCGGCGCGGCGCTACGGCGGCTAAGGGTTCGCGCCGCCCACAGGTTGCGCGCATCCTCCCAACGGCCATGCTTCACAGCCATGCTTCCCTTGGGCGCGCGGGCATGCTGTTCTCTCTCCGGACGGCGGCGATGACAAAGACCGGCCGCAGGAGGAAACATGAGGTACGCCATAGCCTTGGGCCTCGCGCTCGCCGCGACGGCCCTGTCCGTGACCACCCCTGCCGCCTACGCCCAGACGCCGGCCGCACCGGCCCAGGCTGTTCAGGCGCCGCAAGCGCCCCTCACCGGCACCTGCTCGCAGCAGCGGCTTTGCCAGCTCAAGAAATTCTACGAGGTCGCCAACTTCAGGATCGGCGGCCGCTACGACCTGTCGAACCCGGATAAATGGGCAAACGGCGGGGAAGGCGGCACGACGCTGGAATCCCTCGGCGCCGGCCCGGCGAAGACAGCCTACATCGCGCTCGGCACCCCGAAGCGCAACGCCGCCGGCGAGATCACCAACGCCGTGGTGATCAATTCCTTCTATTCCGGCGACGCCACCGACATGTACGCCCAGTGGGTGGAGGGTACGGCCCTTTCCGGCGGCTCGGTGATCGGGCCGGGCAAACCCATCGATACCGACCAGTATTACGTCGTGCTGGTGGATGCCCTCGGCCTGTGGGGCACCAGCAAGCCCTCGGAAGGGCTTGGGCAGAAGTTTCCGCAATACAGCTACCAGGACATGGTGCAGGCTAATTACCGGATGCTGCGCGACCATCTGAAGGTCGCCCGCGCCTCGCTCGTCACCGGCGTCTCCATGGGCGCGACGCAGACCTATGTCTGGGGCGTGATGCATCCCGACTTCATGGACGGCCTGATGCCCATCGGCGGCACCAGCCAGTCGGATGGCGAGGACCCGGTGGGCAACTGGACCTTCCAGCTCATGTCAGCCGCCATCGAGAGCGACCCCCAGTGGCGCGCCACCGGCGGCAACTACTACAACCTGCCCAAGGACAAGCACCCCAACCAGGGCGTCGCCTTCGGCTGGTCGATCCTCAACCTCACCGGGTTCGACTTCCAGCACCGCTCGCAGCAGGACTGGTCGACGGTGCAGCGGGACGTCTTCTACTGGAACCCGCCCAACCCGCAGGCCGGCGCCTCCATCGCCGCCCGCTCGCTGCTGTTCGATGCGGTCGACCTGCTGTGGCGCAACCGCGCCGGCGAGACCTACAACATCAATGCCGAGCTGAAGCGCATCAAGGCGCGCACCCTCGTGATGCACATCGAGAACGACCAGTGGCTCACTTTCGACCGCGCCAAGCGCACGGTGGAGAAGGTGCCCGGCGCGGACTTCGTGCATGAGAAGAGCCCGGTCGCCCATTACGGCGTCTTCCCCATCCTGAAGAACCGCCAGTTCGATCCCACCGTGGCCGCCTTCCTCGGCGACGTGTCGCGCCTCACCCGCAATCGCGAGATGGCGGCGAAGACACACCGCACGCCCTCGGTCGCGGCCGACATCACCCCCGACAAGTCGTTCTGGAACAGCTTCGTCACCTATCCCTTCCCGGTGAAGAAGACCAAGGCGAAGGACAGCCGCGGTGTCGAGTGGGACATCGGCTACATGGACGAATATGCGGGCACGGCCGCCAATCCCGACGTGCTGGTCATCGTCCACGGCAAGGGCGCGTTCGGCGGCCATTACGGCAACATCATGCGCATCGCGCTGGAGCGTGGCCTGCGTGTGATCGCCGTGGACATGCCCCATTACGGCATGTCCGGCCCCGGCAACCTCAACAAGAGCCCGGCCCGCACCCTGCAGGACATGCGCGACGTGCTGCACGAGGTGGTGGTGAACCAGCTGAAGGTTACCAAGGCCGCCTATCTCGGCCATTCCATGGGCGGGCAGATCGTGCTCGGCTACGCCCTCTCCTGGCCCGAGGCGGTGACCAAGCTGATCCTCGAAGCACCGGCCGGCCTCGAGGAATATCCCCGCGAGGTCACGATCGCGCCGGGCAAGAAGCTCGATCTGTTCGATCCCGCCTTCGCCCACGATTTCGACGCCTGGAAGAAGGCGTGGGACCAGACCGGCCTGCGTGAGCGGGAGAAGAACCTCACCGCCCAGCAGATCGACGACTTCTACCACTTCCGCAGCCGCGATCCCGTGACCGGAGCTGTGACGCCCCAGCGCAACGGCTACTTCCTGCGCGACAGCGAATATGCCCGCCTCCACACCGCCCAGCGCATCGGCATGATCAAGGGTGATCCGCGCGAGCTTCAGCAGTGGGTGGACGTGTTCACCTTCGACATCTACGCCATGGTGGCGGAGCTTCAGGAGAAGGACCCCAAGAGCCTCTACAAGCGGCTAACCGAGATCAAGGTGCCGATCTTCCTCGCCTTCGGCGACAAGGAACCCTTCATCCCCGGCACCGCCTTCAACGGGCTCACCGACCTCTCCCGCCAGTTGGTCCTGCCCTTCATGCGCCGCATGAACACGGCGGGGCGCGACGTGCAGGTGAAGATCTATCCCGGCACCGCTCACTTCATCCACACGGACGAGCCGGTCGCCTTCGCCGAGGATGTGGTGGACTTTGTGGAGACCGGCCGTGTGCCCACCGGCGCGCCGGCGAGCATCGACCGCCTCATCCACGGCGCACCCGCCGCCGCAGAGGCCGCGCCGGCCAAGGCTGCGGCGCCGACCGGATTGAACAAGTAGGTGCCGCCAAAAGGTTTGCGCTCCGGACCCGGAGCGCAAACCGCCCTCGGCGCGCCCCTGACAAGAGGCCCCCATGCAGACGCTCGACGTGAACGGCCTTCGCCTCGCCTACCGGGAATGGGGCGCGGGGGACACGACCGTCCTCTTCATCCACGGCAATCTTGCCAGCAAAGAGTGGATCGAGCTGGCAGCTCCCCACTTCCCGCGCGGCGTGCGCACTGTGGCGGTGGACTGGCGCGGCTGCGGCGACAGCGACAAGCCGGCGCCCGCCGCCGACTTCTCCAACTATTCCATTGCCCAGCACGCCGACGACATGATCGCGGCGCTGGATGGGCTCGGCATTCCCTTTTGCCACCTCGCCACCCACTCCACGGGCGGCATCATCTCGACTCGCTTGATCCTGAAGCAGCCGGAGCGCTTCGGCCGGGTATTCTCCCTGTCGCCAGTCGGCCCGCAGGGCATCGACTTCCCGCCCGAGAAGACCGCCTTCTTCGGCCAGATGAAGGAAAGCCGCGACCTCACCCGCCAGATCATGGCCGCGACCGCGCCCAGCCTGTTCGTGGATGAGACGCTGTTCAAGGGCCCTGCCCGCTTCATCCCCGACGCCGGGCCGCGTGCCGCCCTGTTCGACCGGATCGTCGATCAGGTCTGGGCGGTGTCCGACGGCATCTGGTTCGGCACGCCCGACACCCTCACCAAGGAGGCGAAGAGCGGCGAGCTGAAGGGGAAGATGGCGACCATCCGCCATCCCCATCTCGTGGTCTGGGGCATGCGTGACGGCGTCATCAAGGAAGCCGACATGGTGGAGATGGCTGCGGTGATGCCCGATTGCCGCTTCGTCGCCGTGCCCGGCATCGGTCATTCCATGAATTTGGAGGCGCCGGAGCTTTACGCCGGCTATTTCGGCGCGTGGTTCGGCGGGCTCTGACCCTGCCGCCCTCCGCGCCTGTATCCGGGCGCGTCCAGTCCCGGAACCGGTCACTTCGCCCACCTCGAACCCGAGCCGGTGACGCTACCGGAGCTTGACCACCGCGTCGCAGGTGGGGTTCAAAGGCAGGGGGGCGCCGGATCATCCGGAGACCGATCGCGGGCCGAGCCGCCCGGCGCATCGGCCCCTGATGCCCGCCGATATGGAGTCCGCAGCCCATGTGGGACCGCCATCCGATCCGGCTCTCGCTCGTCCACATGCTGCCCAAGGTCGCCGACGTCCAGGGCGTGCCGCTCGCACCCCTGTTCGGCCGGGCCGGGCTTGCCGATGCGACGCCCCGCGATTGCGCGCTCGATGACACCTCGCTCGGCGGCGATCGCGTGGTGGCCCGCGGCCAGATCTCGACCCTGCTGTTCCATCTCGCCCGGCGCAGCGGGGAGGCCGCCATCGGGCTTGATCTCGCCGATGCCGCTGATCCCACGCGGCTGGGCCTGGCCGGCCGTGCCCTGTTCGCCGGGCGCACCCTGCGCGACTGCTTTTCCGCCCTTCACCACCAGATGCCGGACCTGCAGGGCGGTGTCTCGGTCGCGATCGAGGAGCGCGACGGCGTCGCGCGCTGGCGTCACCGTCTCGCCGACAGCGATCCCGAGCACGCGCAGGTGCTGAACGAGGGCGTCGCCACCTTCGTCCTGCGCGCGATGCGCGCCATCGCAGGCTCGGACGCGGCGCCGCTGCACATCCGCTTCGCCCATCGCGCGAAGGCGCCGCCCACGCTCTATGAGGATCGTCTCACTGCCGGCGTCAGCTTCGGTTCGGGAGACGGGATCGAGATCACGTTCGATGCCCGATGGCTCGACAGCCCAAACGTGCTGTTCGCCCCGGCACCCGATGGCGGCGGTACGCCACTCGCCGCTGTTACGCTGAGCGACGACGCCCTGATCGGCATGATCGAGCCCCTGTTCGACAGCGCCGCCCTTACCGGCACCCTCTCCCTTGTGGATACGGCCCGCAGCCTCGGCCTGTCGCCCCGCACCCTGCAGCGGCGGCTCGCCCGGCTGGGCACGTCCTACGAAGAGCAGTTGGACCTCTGGCGGCACGCGCAGGCGCGGCTGCACCTCGGCGGATCGTCGGTGCCGGTCGCGTCGGTGTCGCGCGCTCTGGGCTATGGCCATCCCGCGCATTTCGTCCGGGCATTCCGGCGCTGGGAAGGCCGCACACCCCTCGCCTTCCGGACCGCCGCACGGCTCGACCTGTAAGCGCCGAGTTGGCGCCAAATGGCAATTGAGAAGCCCACGCCGCTCCCGCTAGAGCAAGAGCCGGCTAAGACCGTGACATGCGGGGGACATGAACGGGCGCAGGCCGAGCGCGGAACGGTCACTGGCGGAGAGGTCATGCACGGGCAGAGCGGCTGCGCCGTCGCACATCAGGGGACTGGCTCCGTCGAGGACGCACCAGCCGCGGCCGGCGATCCGGACATGATCCGGATCGCCGGCGGGCTGTTCCGCATGGGCTCGAACGATCATTATCCGGAAGAGGCTCCCGTCCATCAGGTGCATGTGGATGCCTTCCTCATGGATCGCACCCCCGTCACCAACCGCGCCTTCGCCCGCTTCGTCGCCGCGACGGGTTACGTGACGGTCGCCGAGCAGGCGCCCCGGCCGGAGGATTATCCCGGCGCCAATCCCGCGCTGCTGGTGCCCGGCTCGCTGGTGTTCCGCATGCCCATGGACGCGGGCGATCCCGACGACTGGACCCGCTGGTGGCAATTCGTGCCCGGCGCATGCTGGCGCCACCCGCAGGGACCCGGCAGCGATCTAACCGGCATCGAGGACCACCCCGTCGTCCACATCTGCCACACCGATGCGGCCGCCTATGCGGCATGGGCCGGCAAGGCGCTGCCCACCGAGGCGGAATGGGAGTTCGCGGCGCGCGGCGGGCTCGACGGCGCCGCCTTTGCCTGGGGGGACGAACTCGTCCCCGGCGGCGTCCACCGCGCCAACACATGGCAGGGGCGCTTTCCGGTAGAGAACCTCGCCGAGGACGGCTTCGTCGGTACATCGCCCGTCGCGGCCTTCCCGCCCAACGGCTACGGCCTCCTCGACATGATCGGCAATGTCTGGGAGTGGACCGACGACTGGTATCGCCCGCGCCATCCCGCTCCCGCGGAGAAATCCTGCTGCCTGCCCCGCAACCCGCGCGGCGGGACCATCGAAGACAGCCTGGAATGGGCCGCCCCCGGTCTCGCCCTGCCCCGCAAGGTGCTCAAGGGCGGCTCGCATCTTTGTGCGCCCAGCTATTGCCGTCGCTATCGGCCGGCCGCGCGCCAGCCGCAATCCGTCGATACCGGCTCCGTGCACATCGGATTTCGATGTGTGCGTCGCCTCACCAGCTGACGAGGTATCAGGTGACTGATCGTAACGAGAAGACTGAAGAGAAGGTCCCGAGCCGCCGAGATGTGCTGGCCGGAAGCGCCGGCTTCCTCGCGGCCGTCGCCGGCCTCTCTTTGCTCGCCCCCGGCGCACGGGCGCAGGGGACGCCGCGTCCGCACATTCTCTACATTCTCGCCGACGACCTCGGCTTCGCCGACGTGGGCTTCCACGGCTCGGACATCAAGACGCCGAACATCGACCGCCTCGCCGCCGGCGGCGCCAAGCTCTCCCAATTCTACACCCAGCCCCTCTGCACGCCGACCCGCGCGGCGCTGATGACGGGGCGCTATCCCATGCGCTACGGCCTTCAGGTGGGCGTGATCCCGTCCGGAGGCACCTACGGCCTCGCCACCGAAGAATTCCTGTTGCCGCAGGCGCTGAAGGAGGTGGGCTATCGCACCTCGCTCGTGGGCAAGTGGCACCTCGGCCATGCGGACCAGAAATACTGGCCCCGCCAGCGCGGCTTCGACAGTTTCTACGGTCCGCTGGTGGGCGAAATCGACCATTTCAAGCACGAGGCGCACGGCGTCACCGACTGGTACCGCGACAACACGCTGGTGAAGGAAGAGGGCTACGACACCGACCTGTTCGGCGCCGAGGCGGTGCGAGTGCTGGGCGCCCATGATCCCAAGACCCCGCTCTTCCTCTATCTCGCCTTCACCGCTCCACACACGCCCTATCAGGCGCCGCAGCGCTATCTCGACATGTATGCGCACATCGCCGATCCCTCACGGCGTGCCTATGCGGCGATGGTCACCGCCATGGACGACCAGATCGGCCATGTGGTAGCGGCCCTCGAGGCCCGCGGGATGCGGGAAAACACGCTCATCGTCTTCCATTCGGACAATGGCGGCACCCGCAACAAGATGTTCGTGGGCGAAGGGGCGCTGGCCGGCGATCCGCCGCCCAACAACGCCCCCTATCGCGACGGCAAAGGCTCCCTCTACGAGGGCGGCACCCGCGTGGTGGCGCTCGCCAATTGGCCCGGCCGCATCAAGCCGGGGCAGGCGGACGGGGTGATGCACATCGTCGACATGCTGCCGACCCTAGCGAAGCTCGCGGGGGCAGACCTCAAGCAGTCCAAGCCGCTCGACGGCAAGGATGCCTGGGCGGCGCTCGCCGCCGGCGCCCCCGGCCGCGACGAGCTGATCTACAACGTGGAGCCGACCACGGGCGCCGTGCGCGACGGCAAATGGAAGCTCGTCTGGCACGTCCTGCTGCCGCCGAAGGTGGAGCTGTTCGATCTCGACGCCGACCCCGAGGAGAAGACCGACCTCTCGATGCAGAACCCCGCGAAGGTGGCCGAGCTGAAGGACAAGGTGGTCGCCCTCGCGCGCACCATGGCGCCGCCCCTGTTCTTCTCCAACGCCCTCAAGGCCACCCTCTCCGCCCCGCTCGCGACGCCAGATGCCGGCCTCTACGAACTGGAAATGGAGGACGACTGACGCCTTGCCGCCGCCGCGGCCGGGCTGAAGAGCGAGCCTTCAGCTTTGCATGGCCGTCGGCAGCACGATCTCGGCCCGGAGGCCGCCGCCGGGGCGATTGGCGAGGGTCAGTTCGCCGCCGTGAGCCTTGACGATGCTGCGGGCGATGGCGAGGCCGAGGCCGATGCCGCCGGTCTCGCTGCTGCGCGAGGGTTCCAGTCGCACGAAGGGCTGGAACGCGTCCTCGAAACGATCTTCCGGCAGGCCCGGCCCGTCGTCCTCGACCCGGATGGAGACGGTGCCCGGCCCTGTCTGGCCAACCGTGACTTCAGCGCGGCGCCCATAGCGCACCGCATTGTCCACGAGATTGCGCAAGGCCCGCCGCATGGCGACCGGCCGGCAGGGCAGCAGGACGTGAGCGGCCATCTGGTCCGCCATCCCCGCATCTGCGCCGACACCAGCAAATTCCTCCACCACGTCCGCGCACAGATCCGCGATGTCCACCGTCCGGGTCTCCTCGCTGGTCGCTTCGGCGCGGGTGAAGGCGAGGGTCGCCTCGCAGATGGCGACCAGCTCGTCAATCGTCGCGACGATGTCGTTGCGCACCTCCACGTCGTCCACGAACTCCGCCTTGAGACGCAAGGTGGTGAGCGGCGTGCGCAGGTCATGGCTGATGGCGGCGAGCAGGCGCATGCGGTCGCGCACGAACTGGCTGAGGCGCTGCTGCATGGTGTTGAAGGCGCGCGTCGCCGCCGCCACCTCGGACGGTCCCCGCACGTCGAGCGGCGGGACACTTTCGCCGCGGCCGAACCGTTCGGAGGCATCGGCAAGGGAACGCAGGGAGCGGGTCTGAAACCGCACGCAGGCCACCGTCACCAGGGAGACGGCCAGCGCCGAGATGAGGAAGGAGAGCACGATGGGCCGGCTCCAGATGCCCGGCAGCCCCACCACCGCATCCACATGCAGCCAGCGCTGGCCCGAGAGCGGCACGCTGAGCGCCACAACGCCGAGACCCGGCCGCAGAGGGCGACTGGGCCCACCCGTGCCACGGCGCAGCCAAGGAAAGTCCTCGCTGCTGCGCTCGGGGCAGCGGCTGTCCCACTGGCCGTCGGTGTCGATGTGCACCGCCGGCGCTCCGTTGCCGACGCCATGCAGGCGCCGCGACAGGAGGCGGGCGAGCCCTTCTTCCGTGGAGGTCATCTCATGCGGGTCGGGAGGGTCGGCGGAAACCCATGCGCAGGTGCCGCGCGTTGTGAAGGCACCTGCGAGCCGGTCGGCCTGCTCCTGCGGCATGGATTCGATGAGGCGGGTGAGCGTCACCGTCTGGCTGAGCGCCTGCCCGCGCACGATGCCTGCCACCACCGCGTCGTGCTCGCTCTGGAGAACCAGCACCAGCAGCACCTGCGCCAGCGCCAGAGTCGCCACCAGCAGCAGCACCAGCCGCCCGGCGAGGCTGCCGGGCCAGAGGAACCGCAGAAGCCGGTTCGCAAGTCCTCTCACGCCTCCACCTCCACCGGCGCGGCGAAGACGTAGCCATCGCCCCACACCGTCTTGATGAGGGTGGGGTTCTGCGGGTCGCGCTCGATGCGGCGCCTCAGGCGGCTCACGAGGTTGTCGATGCTGCGGTCGAACACCTGGGCCGGGCGGCCGGCGGTGATGTCGAGCAGCTGGTCACGCGACAGCACCACCGAGGGGCGGGTGACGAAGGCGAGCAACAGGCGGAACTCGGCGCTGCCGAGACGCACTTCGCTGCCGGTCTCGTCCAGCAGCACGCGGCGGCCGGGATCGAGCTGCCAGCGGTCGAAGCGGTAGAGCGCGGGATCGCCCTGCTGCGCCCGCGCCGGCCCCTGCGCCCGGCGCAGGATGGCGCGGATGCGGGCAAGCAGCTCGCGCGGATTGAACGGCTTGGTGACGTAATCGTCTGCGCCCAGTTCCAGCCCGACGATCCGGTCGGTCTCCTCCGCCACCGCGGTGAGGAGCACGACGGGAATGTCGCTCGCCTGCCGGAGCTGGCGGCACAAAGTCAGGCCGTCCTCCCCCGGCATCATGATGTCGAGCACCACGAGGTCGAAGGTGCCGGTGCGCATCTGCTGGCGCATGTCCACGCCGCCGGATGCGACGCTGACCCGAAACCCGTTCCGCGTCAGGTATTTGGCCAGGAGTTCGCGAATTTCGCGATGATCGTCGACGACCAGGATGTGCGGCGTGCGTTCCATCTTGCCGTTGGGCTGCCGTTCTCTCGGGTTGGGACGCGGGCGCCGGCCGCGTTCCCTTCGGTGCGACTTGAGCCGACCGGCAGGCGCCCGGCCACCGCGAAATTGTATCCAACTGTATCAGCGCCGCCGCGTGGGACGAACATTTACGAAGCGACCGCTGCGGGACAAATTTTCCGGACGCGGATAAGGCATGAACATCCGCAGCGAACCCCGTAGCCAGACCGCCCCGCGCGTCCAGCCAGCACGCTCAGGTTTCGTCTGGAGTTGCAAAGATGTCGTTTGCCGCCGTGCGCCGCACGCTGATCTTCCTCCACCGCTGGATCGCACTGATCCTGACGCCCGTCTTCCTCGTCATCATCGTCACCGGCGCGGTGCTGTCCTTCCGGCCCATCGTGAACAACGGACAGGGACCACAGCCCGGCACGACCGTGGACGTCGCCGCCCTCACCCAGATCGTCGGCACCATCGAGAGGACCGGAAAACCCGGCGCAATCAGCGTGGTGGAGGGCGGCCGCGCGCTCCAGGTGCTGTCGCAGGACCCGGCCGTCGCGGGCCGCTGGGACGTCGCCAGCGGCGCCCACACCCCAGCGCCGTCCGGCGGCATCGACATCTTCCGCACCGCCGAGGGACTGCACAAGACGCTGCTGCTCGGCCTCGGCATCGTGGTGGAGATCGCAAGCTTCCTGATGCTCGGGATCATGGTGGCCGGGCCCTTCCTGGCGTGGCTGCGCTTCCGCAACAGCCTGATGGGCTGGCACACCGCCATGGGCTGGCTCCTGCTGCCGCTCACGCTGACATCGCCGGTGACGGCGGTGATGCTCTCGCTGCACATCGGCACCGGATCGCGGCCCGAACTGCCGCGTGCCAAACGCCCGGTGAGCATCACCCAGGCGCTCGCCATCGCCGGGCCAGATCTCGACCTGAGCCGTCTCGCAGGAGCCCGCCGGTTCCGGGGCGGCACGGTGATGCTGCAGATTGCGCCGGATGCGACCGGCCGGAACGGGGGCGGCTTTGTGGTCACCGATACCGGCGTCACGCCGCTTGTCGGCGGCCCGGGCCTCGTCAAGCAGATCCATGAGGGCACCTGGGGCGGGGCGTGGTCGGGGGCGCTCAATTTCGGAATTTCACTGGTTCTTCTGGGCCTTACCATCACCGGGGTGTATTCCTGGGTGCGACGCAAGGCCCGCAACCGGGTGCGGCCGGTGGCGGCCGGCGGCGATATCCTCGTCGCGCACGCCAGCCAGACCGGCACCGCCGCGCGTCTGGCGGGGGCGGTGTTCGAGGGGCTGATCGCTGGTGGGGAGAAGGCGACGCTGGCGCCCCTCGGCGCGCTAAAGCCGGCCGACATCGCCCGCTTTCCCCTGGTCCTCATCGTGGCCTCCACCACCGGCGAGGGCGAGGTGCCGGACGGCGCGCGGGCCTTGCTGAAGCGCCTGAAAGCCAGTGATCTCAATGGGATACGCTTCGCTCTGCTTGCCCTGGGCGACCGCAGCTACGCCAATTTCTGCGGTGGTGGCCGGCGCCTGCGGGAGGCTCTGCTGGCGGCGGGTGCGGTCGAGGCGCTGCCGCTTCGGGAGGCCGATGGCGATCCGTCCGGCGCCTTCCGCGCCTGGGTGGACGCGGTGCGTGGCGAACTCGCCCTGAACTGCACCATCGCCGGCCTGCCGGCGGTCTCGCCGCCGCTCGCCCTCACCGTCGCCGACCGCCAGCGCCTTGATGTGCCCGGCACCGACAACACGCGAGAAACATGGAAGATTTTTCTGCAGAGCGCGGAAGATCTCGCCTTCCGTCCCGGCGATCTGGTACGGATCGCGGCGGGTGCGGGAGAGCGGCCGCGCTCCTATTCGGTGGGCAGTTCCAGCCGGGTCGATCCGCGCCGGCTCGCCCTCACCGTCCGGCTGCATGAATGGACCGCAGAGGATGGCGGGCGGCATCTCGGGCGGGTCTCCGGGTTCCTGTTACGTGAAGCAGAACAAGGGGTTATGGTCGAGGCCCGGCTTGATCCGCATCCCGGCTTCAACCCGCCGGCCGATCCCTCCTGGCCCATCATGATGATCGCCGCCGGTTCCGGCATCGCGCCCTTCCCCGGCTTTATCGCGGAACGGCGCGCCTCGGGGCGGGCGGGGCCGGCGTGGCTGATCTTCGGCAACCGCCATCGTGCCGGCGATTTCCTGTGGCGCGATATGTTCGAGACGGCCCTCGCCGATGGCACGCTGACCCGCATGGACACTGCATTCTCGCGCGATTCCGACGACGGCGCGCGGGTGCAGGACCGGCTTTGGCAGCATGCTGCGGAGGTATTTGAATGGCTCGTTGAGACGAAGGCCATCGTCTATATCTGCGGTCGCCGGGCCATGGCGGAGGCGGTATTGGAAAACCTTGCGCAGGTGCTGGTGACGGAGGGCGGGCTGAAGCCGGAGGCCGCGCGGGCGGAGATCGGGCAGTGGGTCGCCGAAGGGCGGGTCCGCGTGGACACGTTCAACTGATGGCGCATATTGGCGCACTTTCACCAGGTGTCAGGTGGGTGTCAGGACGGCATTCGGTGCAGGTTCGGGACGAGATTCAATTTCGGGGCGGGAAGGCAGGTTGCGCGTGCATGGTTTAGACGGCCAGACCGACCCGGCGGCCCCCTCTCCGGCCGGATGTCCCCCGGTCGCGAGACCCGTGGGGGAGAGACCGGTGGGGTGGCGGCCTCAGCGGGCGGGATCCCTGCGGGCGACCCTGGGCGTCCTGGTCGCGCTCACCCTCTCCGCCTGCGCGGTCGGGCCGGAATACGACACGCCGGAGCTGACCCTCCCCGGCCACTGGGGGGCGACGGCGAAGCGGGCGGAGGCGGCGCCACAGCTGAAGGCGTGGTGGCGGCGCATGGGCGATCCCATGCTCGATGCGCTGATGACGGAAGCGGTCGCCGGCAATCTCGATGTGGCCACCGCCAAGGCCAATGTGCGGGCCGCCCGCGCCTCCTACCACCAGCAGATGGGAACGCTGTTCCCTGAGATCACCGGCAATGCCTCCGGCACGCGGGGCGACAGCGGCGGCGGGGTCAGCCCCAATGGCGACATCACCGTCTCCAACGGCTACGGCCAGTATCAGGCGGGCCTTGATGCCAGCTGGGAGGTCGACCTGTTCGGCGCCAACCGCCGCGGGGTGGAGGCGGCGGCCTACAATGTGGATGCGGTGGTCAACAGCCTCGACGCGGTGCTGCTGACGCTGGTGGGCGATGTCGCCTCCTACTATGCGGACGTGCGCGGCTATCAGGCGCAGATCGCCCTGGCCCGCAGCACCGCCGCCTCGCAGAAGGAGACGGAGGCGCTGACCCGGCGCAAGCTCGATGCCGGCGCCGCCTCGGCCGTGGACCTCGCCAACGCCTCCGGCCTCGTCGCTTCCACCGAGGCCAACATCCCGGAGCTGGAGGCCTCCCTCGCGGCGGCCATCCACCGCATCTCGGTGCTCACCGGCCAGCCGCCGGCGGCGCTCATGCTGCGCCTGTCACGGGTCAAGCCGGTCCCGACCCCACGCCTGCCGGTGCCGCGCGGCATTCCCGCCGACGTTCTGACCAACCGGCCGGACGTGCGGGCGGCGGAACGCGCGCTCGGCCAGTCCACCGCCCTCATCGGGCAGGCGGAGGCGAACCGCTATCCCTCCATCAGCATCACCGGCAACATCAACGCCACCGGCTCGCGGCTCGGCGATCTCGGCCGCGCCTCGTCCATCAGCTGGGCATTCGGGCCGACGCTCACGGTGCCGATCTTCACCGGCGGGCAATTGAAGGCGCTGGTGGACCTCGCGGAGGCCAATCGCGACGTGTCCTTCATCGCCTACAAGGCGAGCGTGCTGACGGCGCTGGAGGATGTGGAGAACGCCTCCGTGTCGCCCTCCCAGCAGCGCCTCAAGACCGGCAAGCTGACCATCGCCGTCACCTCCTACGGGGAGGCGGCGCGGCTCTCCCGCGCGCTCTACGAGAACGGCTCCACGAGCTTCCTCGACGTGCTCACCGCGGAGCGCTCGCTCTATTCCGCACAGACCCAGCTCATCCAGAGCCGGGTCGCGACCACGAAATACTACATCGCCCTCAACAAGGCGCTCGGCGGCGGCTGGGACGGGGGGATCGACACCTCCAGACCTGAGGTGGTGGACCAGAACACCGGCCCCCACTTCGCCCGCATCGCGCCACTCGCGCGCCCCGACGGGAGCGCCCAGCCATGACGGTGCTGCCGTGAACGCCTTGCCTCCCCTCGACGAAACCCGCACGGCGCCGGCCGCCGGCGCGACCCGCCCGAAGAAGAAGCCCCGCCGCCGGCTGTGGCGCTGGGGACTGCTCGCGCTCCTGATCGCCGCCGGCGCCTACGGCTACAGCCGCTACACCGCCCCGGTGCCCGGCACCGGGCTGATGACCGCGCCCGTCACCCGCGGCAATCTGGAGGAGACGGTACTCGCCTCCGGCACGCTGAAGCCCTCCAACCTCGTGGCGGTGGGCTCCCAGGCCTCGGGCCGCATCCTCTCCATCAAGGTGAAGCTGGGGGATGAGGTGAAGAAGGGCGACCTCATCGCCCAGATCGATTCCGTGACCCAGGAGAATTCCCTGCGCACCGCCGAGGCGGCGCTGGCCAACACCCGCGCGCAGAAGGCGGAGAAGGAGGCGACCCTCGTGCTGAACGAGCAGACGCTGGCCCGCCAGAAGACCATGGTGGCGCAGAAGGCGGTCTCGCAGGCGGATTTCGAGGCGGCCGATTCCGCGGTGAAGGTGACGCGCGCGCAGCTCGCGGCGCTGGATGCGCAGATCATCTCGGCGCAGGTGGCGGTGGACACCGCCCGCGCCAATCTCGGCTACACGCAGATCACCGCCCCGGCGGACGGCACCGTGCTCGCCCTCGTGGCGCAGCAGGGCCAGACGCTGAACGCCACGCAGACCGCGCCCACCGTCGCCATCCTCGGCCAGCTCGACGTGATGACCGTGCGGGCTGAAATCTCCGAGGCCGACATCATCAAGGTCGCGCCCGGAATGCCCCTGTGGTTCACCGTGGTGGGCGCGCCGGACGAACGGCACAATGCCAAGCTGGGCTTCATCGAGCCAGCGCCGGAGAGCCTGAAGAACGACAGCAGCTTCTCCACCACCAGCAGCTCTTCGTCGTCCTCCTCGTCGGCCACCACCTCCGTGGCCATCTACTATATCGGCGTGTTCGACGTGCCGAACCCCAAGGGCCGGCTGCGCACCTACATGACGCCGGAGGTGCACATCATCCTCGGCCGCGCCGAGAACGTGCTCACCGTGCCCTCCACCGCGCTGGAGCGGGCCGGCAAGGGCTGGCGCGTGCGCGTGCTCCATGGCGACGGCACGGTGGAGCGCCGCCCGGTGGAAGTGGGCCTCAACGACAAGGTGACGGCGGAGATCCGCTCCGGCCTTTCCGAGGGCGAGCGGGTGGTGACGGGCGAGGCCGTGGCCGGCGCGTCCGGCAGCGGTGCCGGCGGCCCGCCCCGCCGCCCGCCCATGGGCGGGCTGTGAGGGAGCGGCGGGCATGAACGCGCCCAATATGAACCTATCCCTCGCTCCGCCTCTGGCGGAAACCGGCGAAGCGCCGCTGATCCAGCTCAAGGGCGTGTGGCGCGAATATCCCTCCGGCGAGGGCACCATCGCCGCGCTCAAGGGCATCGACCTCGACATCGCCCGCGGCGAGATGGTGGCCATCGTCGGCGCCTCGGGCTCGGGCAAGTCGACCCTCATGAATATCCTCGGCTGCCTCGACCGGCCCACCTCCGGCAGCTACCGGGTGAGCGGCAAGGAGACGGCGGCGCTGGAGCCGGACGAGCTGGCGGCGCTCAGGCGCGAGCATTTCGGCTTCATCTTCCAGCGCTACCACCTGCTCGGCGAACTCTCCGCCCTCGGCAATGTGGAGATCCCCGCCGTCTATGCCGGCGCCAATGCCGAGGCGCGGCGCGAGCGGGCCGAAGCCATTCTCGCTAGGCTCGGCATGGCGGACCGCACCGGCCACCGGCCGGGCCAGCTCTCCGGTGGCCAGCAGCAGCGCGTCTCCATCGCCCGCGCCCTGATGAACGGCGCCGACGTGATCCTCGCCGACGAGCCCACCGGCGCGCTCGATTCCCGGAGCGGCGCCGAGGTGCTGCGCATCCTCGACGAGCTGAACGCGGAAGGCCGCACCATCATCATCGTCACCCACGACATGAAGGTGGCCGAGCGGGCCCAGCGCGTGATCGAGATCCGCGACGGCGAGATCGTCGCCGACCGCCCCTCTGCCGCCGCCCGCACCCGCATGGTGAGCGTGCCCAGGGCCGCCGCCGCGCCGCCCTCGCGCATCGCCCGCTGGCGCGCCTTCGGCGACCGGCTCTACGAGGCCTTCATCATGGCGCTGCTGGCCATGAACGCGCACCGGCTGCGCACCTTCCTCACCATGCTCGGCATCATCATCGGCATCGCCTCGGTGGTGTGCGTGGTGGCGCTGGGCGAGGGCTCGCGACAGAAGGTGCTCGCCAACATCTCCAGCCTCGGCACCAACACGCTGGAGATCTTCGCCGGCCGCACCTTCGGCGATACAAGATCGGGCAAGATCACCACGCTCGTGGTGGCGGATGCCGATGCCCTCGCCCGCCAGCATTACGTGGCGGCGGTGACGCCCACCGTCTCCAAATCCACCACCGTGCGCTTCGGCGGCACCGAGGCCAGCGCCCTCATCAACGGCGTCGGCGAGGGCTATTTCGCCGCCAAGGGCGTGCGGCTGACGCAGGGCCGGCTGTTCGACGCCGACAGCGTGCGCGCCCGTACCCTCGAGGCGGTGATCGACGAGAACACCCGCAAGACCCTGTTCGCGGACGTGCCCGGCGGCCCGCTCGGCAAGGTCATCCTCATCGGCGACGTGTTCGCCCGCGTGGTGGGGGTGGCGGCGCCGCAGCAGGGCGGGTTCGGCTCCAGCCAGAACCTCTCCGTCTACCTGCCCTACACCTCGGTGCAGTCCCGCTTCGTCGGCTCCACCTCGCTGCGCTCCATCACCGTGAAGGTGGCCGACGACGCGCCCATGGATGTCGCCGAGCAGCAGGTGACGCGCTTCCTCCTGCAGCGCCACGGCACCAAGGACTTCTTCATCATCAACACCGACGACATTCGCAACACCATCACCGCCACCACCGAGACCATGACGGTGCTGATCGCCGCCATCGCGGTCATCTCCCTCATCGTCGGCGGCATCGGGGTGATGAACATCATGCTGGTGTCGGTGTCGGAGCGGGTGGGCGAGATCGGCGTGCGCATGGCGGTGGGGGCGCGGCAGAGCGACATCCTCAACCAGTTCCTCATCGAGGCGGTGCTGGTGTGCCTCGTGGGCGGCGTCACCGGCATCGCGCTGGCGCTGGGGTTCGGGGTGCTGTTCGCCTATTCGGGCTCGAACTTCACGCTGATCTATTCGGCCAGCTCCATCATCGCCGCCGTGGTGTGCTCCAGCCTGATCGGGGTGGGCTTCGGCTATCTGCCGGCGCGCAACGCCTCCCGCCTCGACCCGGTGGCGGCGCTGGCGCGGGACTGATCAGCGCCTGCGCAGCCAGCGCCCGAAGCCGCGGCGCGGGCGGGCAGCGCGGGCAGCG
>NZ_JAYRPE010000003.1:0-185897 GCF_041911315.1 Xanthobacter sp.
GATGTCCGCGCCCACATCGACCCGGGCCGCGCCCGTGCCGCCGGAGGTCGCGCCCACGCCGAAGCTGCCGCCCGCCGTGATCTTGCCCGCGACCGTGACCGTGGTCGCGCCGCCGGTGTTGAGGGCGAGGATGCCGGAGCCCGTCGCGTCGATCTCCGCCGTGTTCTTGACCGTCACCGTGCCCCCGGCGCCGGAGAGGCCGGCATCGATGCCGGTGCCGCCCGCCGTGACCTTGGCGTTGGTGGTGACGCCGACCGTGCCGCCATCGCCCGTGAGCGCGGCGAGGATGCCCGCGCCGCCCGCCTTCACGATGCCGTCCGTGGTGACGGTGACGCTCATGCCCGTGCCGGTGGCACTGGCGTCGATGCCCTGCGCGCCGGAGGTGATGGCGCCGTTCGCCGTCGTCGTCACCGTGGCGGAGCCGCCGGCGCCGGTGGAGACGGCGCGCACGCCGAAGCCCGAGACGGTGATGGCATTCTCCACCTTCACCTCGGTGGTCGCCGTGCCCGCCGCCGTGGCCGCGGCATCGGCGCCGCTGGCGCTGTCGGTGATGGCGCCGCGCAGGGTGAAGCGGCTCACGGCGTCGCCCGTGGTCGAGGTGGCGAGCCCCTTCACCGCCGTGCCGGTGCCGCCCTTCACGGTGGCGTCGGTGGTGATGAGGGTCGTGGCGTTGCCCTTGGTGCTGGTGGCGTCGGCGACGATGCCGCCGACCGCCCCCGTCACCGCGCCGGTGACGCCGATCTTGGTCTGGGTCGTCCCCTCCACCGAGGAGACGGCCGCGATGGCCGCGCCGCCGCTGCTGGAGACGGTGCCGGCCGTCGTCACGTCCACATTGCCGGAGATGCCGGTCTTGTCGATGCGGATGCCGCCCACCGCGCCGGACACCGAGGTGCCGGGCGCCGTCTCCACCACGATGTCGCCGCTGCTGCCCGCATCCGACGACACGCGCAGGCCGACGCTCGAGCCCTTCACCTCGGTGGTGCCGCCGAGATTCACCGCGACCTTGCCGCCCATCTGCTTCAGGAACACGCCATCCTGCGTGCCTTCAATGGATGCGCTGCCGGACGTGGTAAGCGTGATGGTGCCGGTGGCCTCGCCATAGAGGCCGAACCCGCCCGCCGCCGTGGACTTCGCCGTGCCGGAGAAGGTCTGGATGGAGAGGTCGCCGCCGGTGGCGTTGAAGAAGGCGCCGTATTGCCCGCCCGAGGCGCTGCCGCTGAAAGTGTCGGCGGTGACGCTGCCGCCCAGCGTGCGCGCGAACACGCCCGCCCCGGTGCCGCCCGTCGCCGTACCGGAGAAGCCGGAGACAGTGATGTCCCCGCTGGTGCCCGCCTGCGCGAAGATGCCGTACTGCCCGCCCGAGGCGCTGGCGGCGAAATTCTTCACGCTGATGCCGCCGGTGTCGGTGAGCAGCATCACGCCGTTGGCGCCGCCGACGATGTTGGGCGAGCCGGCGGAGCCGCCGGTGAAATTGTCGGCGGTGATGGCGCCGCTGGTGGTGCGGCCATAGACGCCGTAGTCGCTGGTGCCCGTGGCCGAGCCGGAGAAGCCGGAGACATTGACGCTCCCCGCCCCGGTCTGGGCGAAGATGCCGTATTGCCCGCCCTGGGCGCTGGAGCCGAAATTCTGGATGCTGATGGCGCCCGACGTGGACAGCGCCTGAAGGCCGGCTGCGCCGCCGGTGAGGAACGGCCCGCTGCCCGCGCCGGCCGCGAAATTGTCGGCGGTGATGGCGCCTGTCGTGGTCGAGAGCAGAAGGCCGCTGCCAGCCGTGCCCTTGACCGTGCCGCTGAAGCCGGAGGCATCGATGGCACCGGTGGTGGCGAAGGCGACAATGCCATTCTGGCTGCCCGTCGCGCTGCCGCTGAAGGCCTTCAGCGAGATGTCCCCGGTGGTGACCACCTGGGCGAAGATGCCGTTGGCGCTGGTGCTGTCCGCCGTGCCGCTGAAACCCGAGAGATCGACGGTGCCGGCATTGGCCTGGGCGAAGATGGCGTTCTGGCCCGCCGTCGCGCTGCCGCTGAAGTTGCGGATGTTGATGTCGCCCGTTCCGGTCACCTGTGCGAACACGCCGTTGGCGCCGGTGCCATCGGCACTGCCGGTGAAGCGGTCGATGGCGATGGTGCCGTTGACCGACTGGGCGAACAGGCCATTCTGGCCGCCGGTGGCGCTGCCGGCGAAATCGTTCACCGTGATGTTGCCGACGGCGATGAGGGTGAGGCCGTCCGAAGTCGTGCCCTTGAAAGTGCCGCCTTCGGCCGCGATGTCGATATTGCCGGTGGTGGAAGCGAGCACGCCGCTCGCCCCGCCGCTGAGGCTCGCGCCCGCCAGCACCCGCACGCTGGCGTCGGTGGCGGGCAGAAGCGTGAGGGCATAGCTGTCCGCCGTCACCGTGGCGCCGATGCCGGTGCCGGCCGCCTGCGAGATGGCGCCGCTCGAAATCAGCGAGATGCCGTCGGTGGTCGCCGTGAAGCTGCCGCCGATGTTGTTCAGCACGATGTCGCCGCCGCCGAGGCCGGAGCCGACGATGACGGAGATGGGCAACGCCGCCGTGATGGTCGTGTCGTCCGCAGTGGTGACGGTGATGGTGTTGTCTGTCAGCACCGCCGCGGCCGTGCTCGCGCCCGAGCAGTCCAGCGCCGTGGGGTTGCCCACCGGTCCGGAGGTGACGCAGGCGCCGTAGGCGACCGTCGCCGGCATCAGGCCCGCGAGCACGGTGGCGAGCGCCGATCCCGAGAGAAGTGCGCGCATGAGGCGCGCGCGCCGATGGGTCCCGGTTATAACCCGGCTAGGTCTGTGCCCATGCGTGGCGCCGAACATGCGCTTGTCCTCCCTCCCGGTCCCGGACGCGCCCCCTTTAGCGCGGCACAAGGACTCCGGCGCACGTTCGCGCATGCGACCGGCCCGCCAGAGGGGCGCCGGTCGGCGACAGCGAAGCAGCCGTTTCGGGTGGGGACAGAATTTCCCATCATGGTTAACCTAGAGTTACGTAACGCAACAAATGCTCGCAAGGTCTTCCCGAAGCTCTCGCCGGCATTCTTCGCGCCCTGAGGGCTACACGCCTGAGCGCTACACCTGCCGCCACAGCAACGCGAGCAGCACCGCCGCGCCGAGCCACAAGGCGATCAGCGCCGAGAGCACCGCGCCCGCCCCGCCGGCCGTCAGCAATTGCGCTGCACCGAGCGGCGCCAGCGCCTGCGCCAGCAAGGCCGGCCGGGCGAGGCGGCCGGCGAGGATGGGATAGCGCTCCGCCCCCAGCACGGCCAAAGGCACCGTGCCCTTGGAAATGGAGAAGATGCCGTTGCCGGCGCCGTAAGCCACCAGCGCCACCGCGACGATGGGAAAGCCCGCCGCCAGCAGCACCAGCCCCAGCCCCATCAGCGCCACCGCCCAGATCATCGTCCAGAGCGGATGGTGACGCCCGCCGGACGCCTGCTCGATGATCCGCGCGAACACCTGCGCCGGGCCGATGAAGGCCCCGGCGGCCACCGCCTCGGCGAGGCTCAGGCCGCGCGACTGGAGCAGCGCCAGCACCTGCACCGACATAGCGGAGGCGATGGTGCCGATGAGGGTGACGATGCCGGCCATGAGCAGGAAGGAGATGCGCTCGGGCCCGCCCAGCACCACCGGCCCGCCCCGCGCCGGCCGGCCGGTCTCCGCCCGCGGCGCGATCGCCGGCATGAAGGCCAGCACCAGCGGGATCGACACGAAGAGATGGAGGCCGGCATAGACGAGGCAGGTCGCCCGCCAGCCCAGATGCGCATCGAGGAAGGCGGTGATGGGCCAGCACACCGTGCTGGCGAACCCGCCCCACAGGGTGAGCATGGTGATCGCCCGCCGCGCCCCCGCGCCATAGAGCCGGCCGAGGGCGGCGAAGGCCGCGTCATAGAGGCTCGCCGCCATGCCCGCGCCGGCGATGCACCAGCCCAGCATAAACATCGCCGGCCCCGGCGCCAGCGCCAGCAGCGCGAGGCCGCAGGCCAGCAGTGCGCATCCGCCCGCCAGCACCGGCCGCCCGCCGCGGGCATCGATCAGCGCGCCCACCTTCGGCGAGACCAGCCCGGCCACCAGAAGCCCGACGGAGAGGCTGCCGACGATCCATTGCAGCGGCCAGCCGGTATCCCTGGAAATCGGCCCGGCCAGCACCGTGAGCAGATAGAAGGACGAGCCCCACGTGAGGATCTGCACCACGCCCAGCGCGGCGATGACCGAACGGCCGGCGCCCTCCGTCCCGGCGGGTAAAGCGGCGCTCACCGCACGGCCGCGTCGAGGGCGAGCCGCGCCTCCAGCGCCTCGGCCGCTTCCTTGCGCTCGCTGTAGCGGTCGGTGAGATAGGGGGAGATGTCGCGCGTCAGCAGCGTGAACTTCACCAGCTCCTCCATCACGTCCACCACCCGGTCGTAAAAGGCGGAGGGCTTCATGCGGCCCGCCTCGTCGAACTCCTGATAGGCCTTGGCGACGGACGACTGGTTGGGGATGGTAAGCATGCGCATCCAGCGACCGAGGATGCGCATCTGGTTCACCGCATTGAAGGATTGGGAGCCGCCGCACACCTGCATCACCGCCAGCGTGCGCCCCTGCGTGGGGCGGATGGCGCCCAGCGCGAGGGGGATCCAGTCGATCTGCGCCTTCATCACCGCGCTCATGGCGCCGTGCCGCTCCGGGCTGCACCACACCTGCCCTTCGGACCACAAGGTGAGTTCGCGCAGCTCCGCCACCTTGGGGTGCTCCACCGGGGCACCATCGGGCAAAGGCAGGCCATCCGCGTGGTAGACCCGCGTTTCCGCGCCGAGCCGGTTCAGCAGCCGCTCCGCCTCCAGCGTCAGCAGGCGGGAATAGGAGCGCTCGCGCAGGGAGCCGTAGAGCAGCAGGATGCGCGGCGGATGGCGCGACGGCGCGGCGGGGAGCAGCCGGTCGAGGCTCGGGACGTGAAACAGGGCCTCGGTTACGTTGGGGAGGGTGTCGTCGGTCACGGGGGCGTCCTCGCCTGGGCTGGCTCCGGCGCTCTCATAGCAGGCCCGCGCACGGCTCACAGCATCGATCCGCTCCCGGCGGCGTTGCGCCGCGCGGGAGCATCTGCACGCGGCTTGAGCAGCGCGAAAGTCAAAATATCATCAAAAGTACAAATACTGCGCACGATTGGGCGGAACGTAGGATCACGCTCCAATCATTCCGCCGCGATCCGAACTATTCGATTGACGCCGCGCCCGGTCGCCCGAATATATCCCGAGGCCTTCACGGCCCCGCATCCGCTTCGCAACCGGGAGATTGCTATGGGTCTTCAGTCCATGGGCGATTTCAAATGGCCCGGCCTCATGCAGCCGGATGGGGCGCCCATCGCCCTCAATCGCGACGCCTTCATCGCCGTCGATCGCTACAAGGACATCAGCTACGATCCGGTGTACCGGCCGCAGGCGCTCTATCACCGTGCGCTGGAAGGCCTTAACGCCAACAACGGCGCCTTCCTGCTGCAGGAGGTCGCGACCAACCTGCCCGTCTATCGGGAAGACACGGGGCCCACCGACTTCCACCTGCACCTGCCGCCCGGCGGCTTCCAGCTGGTGCTTGTCACCTCCGGCATGTTCACCTTCGACTATGACGGCAAGGTCCATTACGTGGGGCCGGGCGCGGCGATGCTGCAGAGCGCCATCGTCCACCGCCAGCTGTTCTACACATGGTCCGGCCTCTCCACCGAAGAGAACCTGAAGACGCCGCAGACCGTGGTGCCCGACCCGCTCTGCATGGGCTATTCCGGCAAGTTCCTCGAAGCCTTCATCACCGATCCCTCCACCTTCCCGAACCCCACCGTGGTCGGGCCGGACAAGATCCGCGAGGACGAGACGCCCCGCACCGCCTGGAAGCATCCGCTGCACAACCGGCCAAAGGGCGCAGGCTTCTGGGTTCAGGACCCGCTCGCCCTCGACGCCCTCTTCCGCCCCTACCCGGCCGACGCGCTGGGGCCGCTGGCCTCCCCCATGCCGGTGCATGTGCGTGACCTCGGCATCGAGGCGCCGAGCGGCCATCTCGTCACCGGCCATATCATCGCCACCGATCCGCGCGGCGGGGCGGTGCTGCCCAAGTCGGCGATGGCGGCGGATGCGGAGGGGCTGGCGAAGGGCGAGGTCGTGGTCTACCGCCTCATCCGCGGCACCGCCGGTTTCACGGACGGCGCGGGCAAGCTCATCGAGCTGGCCACCGGCGATACCGTGACCGCCGGCGCGGGCGCCATCCGGCTCGTGGAGATCGGCGAGGACACGCAGATCCTGCGGCTCGGCCTCCTCAACGGCTTCGATGCCCTGAAGATGTGGACGCCCGGTCAGCGGGACGAGATCGACGCCCTCGCCGGCCGGATCATCACCCGCGCGGACCTGCGCAGTGATCGCCTCGCCGGCAGCCCGGTGGGCTATCTCTACGAATAGGACGGGCGCCGCTCAGCCGAACATGCCGGCGACCATGGCGCGGTACCAGTCGGCATTTTCCTCAAGCTGGCGACGGCGCAAGGCCGGCGGCTCGCGGGCAGCTGAGACGGTGCCCTCCACCTCGCGGATGCGACCGTCCTGCGGGCGATAGAGCCCGCTCACCTTCACCGCGTCGTCGGCCGTGATGAGGCTCCAGCAGGTGCTGGCATAGCTGGCCGATGGGGCAGCCGCGCCGAACAGGCCGGCGAGCAGCGCCCGCGCCGCCACCTGCGCCTGGCTCCCTGCGGCGAAGGCGGATTTCGGAATGTCGCCCCCAATGGCCGCGTCGCCGATGACGAAGACGGCCGGGTCCAGCGCCGAGGCCATGGAGCCGGCATCCACCGGGCACCAGCCCGAGGCGTCCGCGAGCCCCGCCTGCCGCGCGACGGCGCCGGCCTTCTGCGCCGGGATCACGTTCACCAGCGCCGCCTCCTTATAGGTCTCGAAGCCGGTGACGACGGTGCCAGTCGCCGGGTCCACCGAGACGAGGCCGTCGGAGATGTCCGGCGCCATCCATTCCACCATGCCGGGATAGTGCCCCTCCCAGCCTTCCTGAAAGAGGCCCTGCATGGAGAATTTCGGCTTCGGATCGACGATGACGATGCGCGCCCCGCCACGCCCGGTGCTCTTCAGGCGATGCGCCATCATGGAGGCGCGCTCGTAGGGCGCCGGGGGGCAGCGGAAGGGGTTGGGCGGGGCGGTGATGACGATGAGGCCGCCGTCGGGCACCTGATCCAGCCGCTCCTTCAGGAGGCGCAGCTGGGCGCCGCCCTTCCAGGCGTGGGGCATCGCCGTCTCCGCCGCGCGGCTCCAGCCGGGCACGCTGTCATAGTCGAGATCGATGCCGGGGGAGAGGATGAGGCGGTCGTAGGGAAGGCGGCCGCCATCGGCGAGCCGCACCTCGCGCCGCTCCCGGTCGATGGCGTCGGCCCGTTGCGGCACGAGGCGCACGCCGGCCCGCGCGAGGCCCTCATAGCCAAATTCCAGCGCGGCGAAATCGATGATGCCGCCGAGCCAGAGGTTGGAGTGGAATACCGCCACGTAACGCGGCTCCGGCTCCACCAGCGTGACCTCCACCCGGCCATCGCGCAGCAGCGCCCGGGCGGCATTCGCCCCGCCGGCGCCGCCGCCCACGATCACCACGCGCGGCTTGCCCTGCGCGGCGACATGCGGCGCACAGAGCAGCGCCGCCGCCAGCGCCGAACCGCCCAGCAGCGCCCGCCGCGAGACGCCCGCGCGTGTCATGTCGTCAGCCGACCTTGAGGTAGCCGAACCCCTTGCCCTGCAATGCGCCGGCGGTGGCGATGCCGGAGGGCACGAAGGCGATGAAGGCCTCATCGCGCGCCTTCTCCTTGGGCACATGGTTGCGCTCGAAGGTGTAGGCGCACAGGTAGACCTTCAGCCCGTTCTTGGCGAGGGCGGCGATCTTCTCGTTGAGCGTGGGATCGAGGGTTTCCTTCTCCCACATGGTGCCGTTGAGATTGTCGAGGAAGAATTTGATGCCGCCCGCATGGGCCACCATCACGATCTGCAGCGCGAAGGGATCGGCGCCGTAGGAAGCGTAATGGTTGTTGATGTTGTTCAGCGTCTGGGCGAAGCGGGCATGGTCGCCATAGTCCACGTGATAGACGCAGGCGGTGTCCGCTTCCTTCTTGATGTCGGCGAGCTGGAGCGACTGCACGGCGGCATGGGCCGACGTTGAGGCCGCGATCGGTGCGGCGCCCGCAAGCGCCATGGTGCCGAGGAAGGCCCGGCGGTCGAACTGGGGCATGGTTTCCTCTCCCGTCATCGGCGTCTGGCGCGCCGTGTGCTTCGGACTGTGCCACCCGCCGCCCCCGCTCCGCAACGGCGCGGCGGGCCGGCGCGCGAACTACTTCTTCGAACCGTCCGGCTTGAACTGGGCGAGGAAGGCGATGAGATCGGCGCGCTCCTGCTCGTTCTTGACGCCGGCGAAGGCCATCTTGCCTTTGGGGGCGAGGTGCTTGGGATTCTCGATGTAATCGTTGAGGTTGGCCTCGTCCCACACCTTGCCGGCGGCGGCGCCGTCCTTGATGTCCTGGGAGTAGGAATAGCCCTCGAAATGCGCCCATTTGGCGCCGACGATGCCATTCAGCGGCGGGCCGACCTTCACCTTCGCGTCAGGGCCGACCGCATGGCAAGCCATGCACTTCTTGAACACGGTCTCGCCCTTGGCGATGTCCGGGTCGGCGTGCGCCGGGGCAGCGGCGACGCCGAGCAGAAGGGCGACCATCACGGGGATGCGCACGATCCTCGTCCTTTCCGTTGGAGGGGCTGTGTGGTGTCCCGGCCGCGGCCGGGACCCTTCCTTGGTGTCACGACGGGCGGCTCACTCGAGGGTGCTCACTCCAGATTCCCCTTGGGCGGATCGCCATCCGGCGTCACGTTGAGGATCTGGGCGCGGGCGGTGACATGGACCTCGCCGCTGCAGTCCTTCATGCAGGGGTTCTTCTTCCAGAAGGCCTTTTCCGAAGTCTCCCGGTCGTCGTCGTAGAAGTTGGCCTCGTTGGGCAAATCCACCTTTGGAAAGTTGTCCTTCGAGAGCACGTAGTCCTCGGCAACGAGATCGTTGAGGTTCAGAAGATACGCGACGATGGCGTAAGTCTGGTCCGGCGAGAGCGACAGATTGCTGCCGAAGGGCATGGCCCGGTGCACGTAGTCATAGACCGTGGAGGCATAGGGCCAGAAGGAGCCGATGGTCTTTTCCGGCCGCTCGGATTTCAGGGTGCCGCGCCCGCCGGCCAGCACCGGCCAGCGGCCAGCGCCTTCGCCGAACTCGCCGTGGCACTGGGCGCAGTTCTGCAGGAACAGCTCCTCGCCCTGCTTCACCGAACCCTTGCCCGGCGGCAGGCCCTCGCCATCGGCGCGCACGTCGATGTTCCAGGCGGCGATCTCCTCGGGCAGCGCGGGGCGGCCGAGGGCGATGGTCTTGGCCGCGGCCGATGCCGTTGCGGCGGCGGGAGCGGCTACGTTCACCGCCTGCCGGGCCTTGTCCGTCCCGACCTTCTCCGCCTTCGCCGCGGGCTTTCCGCCCGGCTGCTCCGCCAGGGCGACGCCGGCGACAGCCAGCCCACCGGCGAGAAGGGTGGCGGCGAGGAGCGTCTCAGCCGACTTCCACATTTTCCGTCTCCCCGTTGGAGCGCACCAGCCACGTCTGGATGCCGTTGTTGTGATAGATGGAGTTGGTGCCGCGGATGGCCCGCAGCTCCTGCTTGGTGGGCTGGACATAGCCGGTGTCATCCATGGCGCGGGACTGCACCATCAGCTCCTGCCCGGCCCAGTCGAAATCGAGATAGAAGCGCGTCATGGACATGGGCGTGGCCGGCCCGTCGAGGCGCGCGGTGGTCCAGTTGCGCCCGCCGTCCAGCGACACATCCACCCGCGCGATGGTGCCGCGCCCGGACCAGGCGATGCCGGAGAGCACGTTCGGCCCCTTGTGCTTCAGGGGCGCCTGGGGGCTCGGGCTCGTCACCACGGATTTCGCATCCATCACGAAGGTGAAGCGGCGCGAGCGGCCGTCGGCGAGGAGGTCGGTGTATTTCGACGTCTCCTCGCGCTGCTGCCAGGGCTGGTCGCCGATCTTGAGGCGGCGCAGCCACTTGACCCACATATTGCCTTCCCAGCCCGGCACCACGAGCCGCACCGGATAGCCCTGCTCGGGCCGGAGCGCCTCGCCATTCATGCCGAAGGCGACGAGGCAGTCGTTCATGGCCTTTTCGAGCGGGATGGAGCGCGTCATCACCGCCGCGTCGGCGCCCTCGGCGAGCACCCATTTGCCCTTGGGATTGACGCCGGCCATGTCCAGCAGCGTCTTCAAGGGCACGCCGGTGTAGAAGAGATTGTGGATCATGCCGTGGGTGAACTGGCAGCCGTTGAGCTGCGCGCCGCGCCACTCCATGCCTGAATTGGCCGCGCATTCGAGGAAGTAGGCCCGGTTCACCCGGCCCGGCATGCGCTTCAGGTCTTCCAGCGTGAAGACGAGGGGCTTGTCCACGAGGCCGTGGATCATCAGCCGATACTTGTCCGGGTCGATCTCCGCCTGCCCGCCATGGTGCCGCACGAAGCACAGGCCGTTGGGCGTGATGACGCTGTCGAGGGCATAGAGCGGGGTGAAGCTGACCGAGCTTTGCGAGCTGGCGGTGAGCCACGTCACCTCCCGGCGCACCACGTCCTTCTCGAAGACGGACGGCTTGCCATAGGGGTTCTCGTTGACCGGCGCGCCCAGTGTCTTGGTCCAGTCGGGCACCGGCACGATGTTGGGATCGGGCGTGCCGGCGGCCGGGGCGGCAAGGGCGGAACCTCCGCCGGCGGCAACGGCGCCCGCGCCGATCCCGGCGAGGTTGAGGAAGCGCCTGCGGGAGAGCGACGGTTTCGCGCCGGTCGCGCGCTCCGTCGGGGGCAGACTGGTGTCGGACATGGACGTCCTCCCTGATATTCTTTTATTCGTAGATTTGAATATTTCGATTGGAATCGTGTGCCGGAGGGGCGTTGCGCCTCACGCGCCCGTCACCTTCACCGAGGCGTTGGGGGCGATCTTCACGGCCTTCGTGTCGGTCACGTAGCGCTCCACCAGCTCCCACACCGGCGGGCCTTCCACATTCTGGGCGATGGAGGCCCAGCCGGCGACCGTATAGGCCTTGTCGGCCTCCAGCGGCTTGCCGGTCTTGAGGAAGGTGAGGTCGGAGATGCGTTGGCCCGAGCCCTTCGACACGTCGATGGCGTAGCCCACCCCGCCGACGCGCACCATGTCGCCGCCGCCCTGGAAGTAAGGATCGGGATTGAAGATGTTGTCGGCCACGTCTTCCAGTACGTCCTTCAGCTGCTTGCCGGTCATGGTGTTGCGGTAGCAGGCGGGATAGGTGATGGCGGTGGCGTTGGCCACGGCATCGAAGGTGATGGGATCGCCCGGCAGCAGCGTGCCACCCCAGCGGAAGCCGGGGGAGAGGGCGATCTCCGCATCGCGCTCCTTCATGATCGCATCGCAGATCATGTCGTCGAACGTGCCGTTGAAATTGCCGCGGCGGTAGAGAAGGCTGTCGGCGCGGCCCAGCTCGCGGGCGAGATCCTTGGCATAGGGCGCGCGGATGTCCGTCACGAGCTTCGCCATCTCCGGGTCGGGCGCGATGACGTCCGAGAACACCGGGATGAGCTGGAAGCGATAGCCGGTGACCTTCTTGTCCTTCACGTCGAGATCGAGGCGGGACACGAATTTGCCGTGGGAACCGGTGGCCACCAGCAGCGTCTTGCCCACCTCCACCGCGCGCGGCATGGCATCGTGGGTATGGGCGGTGAGGATCACGTCGATGCCGGAGACGCGGGACGCCATCTTGCGGTCCACGTCGAAGCCGTTGTGGGAGAGCACCACCACCGCATCGGCGCCGCCGGCGCGGGCGGCGTCCACCTGCTTCTGCATGTCCTCCTCGCGGATGCCGAACTCCCAGTCCGGGATCATCCAGCGCGGGTTGGAGATGGGGGTGCGGGGGAAGGCCTGGCCGATGACCGCCACCTTCGCGCCGCCCTTCTCGAAGGTCTTCGCCGCCTCGAACACCGGCTCCTGCCACTCGGCCGAGCGCACGTTCTGGGCGAGGAAGGCGAAGGGCGCCTTCTCCTTGATCTCGGTGACGCGGTCGGCGCCGTAGGTGAATTCCCAGTGCCCGACCATGGCGTCCGTGCCGAGGGCGGAAAACACCTTCACCATGTCCTCGCCCTGCGTCTTCAGCGAGGACCAGGAGCCCTGGAGCCCGTCGCCGCCGTCCAGCAGCAGCACCTTGTCCGCCCCGCGCTCCGCCCGGATCGCCTTCACCAGAGTGGCGATGCGGTCCACGCCGCCCATACGCCCATAGGTGTGGGCAAGCTGGGTGAAGTCTTCGGAGGTGAGGGAATAGGCGTCGCGGGTGCCGCCCTTCAGCCCGAAATACTTGAGGAAGGCTGCATCGGTGAGGTGCGGCGGCACGCCCCGGGCCTCGCCCACGCCGAGATTGATGGAGGGCTCGCGGAAATAGAGCGGCACGAGCTGGGCGTGGATGTCGGTGATGTGCAGGATGGTGAAGGTGCCGGCATTGCCGAACTTCAGCAAATCCGCCTGGCTCAGCGCCTGCGCGCCGACTGCCTGCGCCAGCCCGGTGCCGGAGGCGGCGAGCAGGCCGGCGAGGGCCGTTCCGGCGGACAGAAAATCGCGCCTTGAGATCATGAGGGCCACGCTTTCTCAGGTCATGGCTGGAGCGCCCACCGGATCGCGTGATCCGGCGGCACATCCACCGTCAACGAAACAATGCGAGGGGCGTCGCCTCAGGCGACGGTGAGCTTCGCGGTGGCCTTCTGCTCGGCGCCGCCGTCATCCTTCCAGGTGAAGGTGAACTCGCCGCTCTCCTTCGCCTTGAAGAAGAAGGACTGGTAGGGATTCGCCGAAATGGAGGTGAACCACTCCGCGGTGAAGAAGGGCTTGCCGTTGAAGGCGGCCTGGAAATTGTTGATGATGTCGCGCGGCACGGTCTTTCCGGCGGCGTCCTTGCGCTGGCCGCTTTCCATCTCGTGCGAAATCAGGGTCTTGATCTCGATGATCTCGCCCGCCTTGGCCTGGGCAGGCACGCGCACGCGCGGCTGGGACTTGAGGGCCATGGGTTTCCTCCGGTTTCTGCTCGGCGGCGCTCCGGCGCGCGCCTGTTCTGTTCTTTTGTGCGTTCGGGCCGTGATTCGACTGTCGTATCAGCCGCCGCAGCCGCCGATGGTGACTTTCACCTGCACCTTGGCCGAATAAAGCTGTCCGTTGGACATCTCCGCCACGGCGATGACGTTCTGCGTCTGCGCGAGCCGCATACGGGTGGAGGCGGAGGCTTTTCCGCTCTCGGGGGTGAAGTGATAGGTCACCACCTGCGGCAGCGGATTGCCGTCGGCGAAGACGTGGACGGACTTCACGAAGTCCGCCTCGGTCATCGGGCTTTCCACATCGATGTTGATGGGCACGACGAGACCGTTCTCGGCGATCTCGGGCATGTCGAGCTTGATCTTGCCCTCGCCCATGGCCTTGCCGGCGAACAGCTTCTTCATTTCGTCCGCCACCTGCGCCTCGGTGGCGAGCGCCATGCGCGGCGCCAGCACGGCCGCGAATGCGGCGAGGCCGGCGAGCTTCAGCGCGCGGCGTCGCGTAGAGACAAGGGTGACGTCGAGACGGGGCGGCATGCGTTTTCCTCCTGGCACGACCGGCGCTTGAGGGCCGGCTTTTGGCGTTGTTCTTGTTGAATCTCGTCCCCGTGACGGCGGTGGTCTCGGCGGATCAATTTCACATATTGTGATATCGAATTTTTTGAATGTAAAGTAGCTCCTATCCGCCGATCGCATCCATCTATGAGGGATGGAGCGTCGCAGGTGGATCGCCGCGGCTCAAGGGCTTCAACGAGAAGGCCCCAGGCCCCGGACGTCTCGCTGGGGAGGATACATGCGACCCAAAGCCACGATTCTCACATGCCTGTGCGCCCTCGCTCTGGCGTTCTTGCCCTTCGTCACGGCCCGCGCGCAGGAGGACGCGAGCGAAAAGGAGATTGAGCGCTACCGCGCCATGATCAACGATCCGATGGCCAATCCCGGCTATCTCGCCGTTGACCGCGGCGAGGCCATCTGGGCCGATCCGCGCGGCACCAAGAACGTCTCGCTGGAGGCCTGCGACCTCGGCCAGGGGCCGGGCAAGCTGGAAGGCGCCTATGCCGCCTTGCCGCGCTATTTCGCCGACGCCGGCAAGGTCATGGACCTCGAACAGCGCCTCTTGTGGTGCATGGACAAGATCCAGGGCGTCGACATCAAGCCCATCATGTCCAAGCCCTTCTCCGGCCCCGGCCGCGGCTCGGACATGGAGGACCTCGTCGCCTTCATCGCCAACAAATCCAACGGCATGAAGATCAACATTCCCCTGGCTGATCCGAAGGAAAAGGAGGCCTATGCCATCGGCGAGGCGCTGTTCTACCGGCGCTCGTCCATCAACGACTTCTCCTGCTCCACCTGCCACGGCGACCCCGGCAAGCGCATCCGGCTCCAGGGCCTGCCGCAGCTCGACAAGCCCGGCAAGGACGCCCAGCTCACCATGGCCTCCTGGCCCACCTACCGCGTCTCCCAGAGTTCGCTGCGCACCATGCAGCACCGGCTGTGGGACTGCTATCGCCAAATGCGGATGCCCCCGCCCGATTATGCGTCCGAGGTCGTCACCGCGCTCACCGTCTTCCTGCAGGCGCAGGCGGCCGGGGGCGAGCTGAACGTGCCGTCCATCAAGCGCTGAGGGGAGGAAGAGCCATGAATAAAATCATCATCGCCGCGGCGCTTCTTCTTCCGCAGATCGCCCCTGGAATCGCGTTTGCCCAGCAGATCCCCCCTGCCCCGCCCGCCGTGGTGGACAAGGTGGTGAAGGAGAGCTTCACCAAGCTGCCCGACGGCTGGGCTGCGCGCCTCGTGCCCGACGAGACCATGGAAATCTGCTCGGTCACGCGCAACCAGCCCTCCGCCAAGCAGGCGGAGGCCATCATGGCCCGCGAGGCCAAGACGGTGAAGTATCCGCAAGGCAGCGTGCTCGGCGACTGGAAGAAGGGCGCGGAAGTCGCGCAGAACGGACGCGGCGGCCAGTTCTCCGATCCACCCGGCACGGTGAGCGGCGGCAATTGCTACGCCTGCCACCAGATGGACCCGAAGGAAGTCAGCTACGGCACCCTCGGCCCGAGCCTCGTCAACTACGGCGCGGAGCGGAAATTCTCCGCCGAGGACGCCAAGGCCGCCTATGCCAAGGTCTACAACGCGCAGGCCGTCTTCGCCTGCTCGCCCATGCCGCGCTTCGGGCATAACGGCGTGCTCAGCGAAGAGCAGATGAAGGACGTGGTGGCCTATCTGTTCGACCCGAATTCGCCGGTGAACAAGCCGGCGAAATGAGGCGACCGGCGGGGGCGCTCCGGCGTCCCCGCTCTTTGTTTTTCAGCCCTTGCCCTGCCGGCCGAGCCACGCATCGAACGGCTCGCGCGCATAGGCGCCTTCCGCCACATAGCGGAACAGGGCGGAGAATTCCGGCCGTGGCAGCAGGCCGGGCATGCGCGCGACCTCCTTCGGCTTTCCGTCCACCTCGGCGAAGAACTGGAAAGTGGGCGTGGCGCGGATGCGCTCGCGCTGGCCGAGCGCCTTCTCGCTGAGCTTCGCGCCATCGAGAAACGTCACCTCCCGCGCGCCGAACAGGTCCAGATGCACGATGTCGAACGCCTCCCTGATGGGCGTCTCGATGGCCGGATCGGCGAAATAGGAGGTGTGCAGCTCCTTGCAATAGATGCAGCCGCGCTGGCTCCACTGCAGCGCGAAGCCCCGCCCCTTCCCGCGCGCGGCGGCGAAGTCTTCCGGCAGGTCGAGGAAGCTGTCCACGTACCAGTCTTCAGTATAGAGCCCATCGTCGCCGAGGTGCGCCTTGGCCTGCGCGGCGGCGGGTACGAGCGCCGCGAGCCCCGCCGAGGCCTTCAGGAGGCGCCGGCGGCTGAGCGTGGGGTCTGCCATGGGGAGGTCCTCCTGTCCTATCCGATGCGGCCGAGGCCGGGCGCGGCATCGAGCAGCCATTGGGCGATCTCAGGCATGAAGCCGGTCATGAAGGCGATGCCGGTGAGGATGAGCAGCCCGCCGGCGATCTTCTCCACGAGGCCGAGCCGGCTGCGCGCCGCCCGCGTCCAGGCGAGGAACCGCTCGGTGAAGGCCGCGGCGATGAGAAAGGGAATGCCGATGCCGGCGGCATAGATGGCGAGCAGCAGCATGCCCCGCCCCACCGATGCCTCGGCCCCGGCGACGAGCAGGATCGCCGCCAGCACCGGCCCGACGCAGGGCGACCAGCCGAAGCCGAAGGCGAGCCCCACCACGTAAGGTCCGATGAGCCCCGCCGGCCGCGCCATGGGCTCCAGCCGCGCCTGCCGGTAGAGCAGCGGGATGCGGATGAGCCCCGTCATGTGCAGCCCGAACACCACCAGCAAGGCGCCGGAGAGCAGCGTCAGGGTCTCGATATGGTCCATCAGCACCCGCCCCAGCGAAGAGGCGGTTGCCCCGAGCAGGATGAAGACGGAGGCGAAGCCGAGGACGAACAGCAAGGCCGCGCCGAGGATGCTGCGCCGTGCGGGCGCGGTGCTCTCCCCGTCCTCCGCAGCCGCACCCGCGAGGAAGCCGAGATAGGCCGGCACCAGCGGCAGCACGCAGGGCGAGGCGAACGAGAGGAGGCCGGCAAGGAACGCCCCTGCGAGGCTGACATCGAGAGACATGCTCCTCCCCGATCGTTGGAAACCGCGTCGGTTCAAGGTGCGCGGATTGGTCCTTGCCCAAGATATATGCGAATGCGATAATATGTCTTGTGAAATCCACGTCTGGATTGTGAATTCATGCGCCCTTCAGCGGTCCTGATGCTCGCGGCCGGCCTCATCGCGGCCGGTCTTTCGCTGTTTCTCGCGCCTGCTGCCTCGGCGCGGGAGCTGCTGATGTTCGAGCGCAAGGGCTGCGCCTATTGCCTGAAGTTCGACCACGACGTGGCGCCCATCTACGAGAAGACCGACGAGGGGCAGCGCGCGCCGCTCCGCCGGGTGGACCTCTCCAACGGTGCGCCGGGCGACGTGGTGCTGGCCGCGCCGGTCCGCTTCACGCCCACCTTCGTGCTGGTGGACGAGGGGCGCGAAGTCGGGCGCATTACCGGCTATGCTTCAGATGAAGCATTCTGGGGCCTGCTCGGCTCGATGCAGAACACGATACCGGACAGGATGGCAGGCGCGCGGCCGTGAGGTCGCCCCGCCAGGATTGAGAAGGCAGGCACATGTCGATCGTTTCCAGGCGCCTTGAGGACGAGCTGCGGGAAGGCCCGGAGATTTCGCCCGAGCTCGACCGCCTCATGCGCAACGCCCGCAAGGCGAGCGACTTCCTCAAGGCGCTCTCCCACGAGAACCGCCTGCTGCTCCTGTGCCTGCTGGCAGAGGGCGAGCGCTCGGTGACGGAGCTGGAGAACATCCTGTCCCTGCGCCAGCCCACGGTCTCCCAGCAGCTAGCGCGCCTGCGCCTCGACGATCTCGTCACCACGCGGCGCGACGGCAAGACCATCTATTACAGCCTCGCCAACGATGATGTGCGCCGGGTGATCTCGGTCATCTACGACATGTATTGCGGCACGCCCGCATCGGACGCAAAGTAAGCTCAGTAAAAATGCGCCGGGCCGGCGACGGGACGCTCCATAAGTCCCGCTCCGGCCATCTCAGGGAGGAAGGCGCGCAATGGATGTTTCAAGCCCCTGGTGGACCGCGCTGGCCGGTCTCGCCGTGGGCGGGGTGGTCGGCTTCGCCGTGTTCCGCGCCCGCCTGTGTACCTTCGGCGCGCTGGAAGACGCCATGGTGGGCCACGACTGGCGCCGCATGAAGGTGTTCGCGCTCGCCCTCGGCCTCGCCGTGCTGGGCACGCAAGCCCTCACCATGGCCGGCATTCTCAGCCCCGACCGCACGAACTACGTCACCACCGCGCTGCCGTGGCTCGGCATCCTCACCGGGGGCGTGCTGTTCGGCCTCGGCATGGCGCTGGTGGGCACCTGCGCCTTCGGCTCGCTGGTGCGCCTGGGCTCGGGCGATCTGCGCAGCCTCGTGGTGCTGCTGGTGTTCGGCGCGGTCGCCTATGCGACGCTGCGCGGCATCTTCGCCGGCATCCGCGTGGACGGGCTGGAGCGCGTCGCCCTTCTGCTGCCGGCCGGCACCGCCAGCGACCTGCCCTCCATCATGGGGCGCCTCACCGGGCATGATTTCAGGGGCATCCTCACCGCCGTCGCGGGCGTCGCGCTGGTGGCGCCGGCTTTTGCCGACCGCAGGCTGCGCCGCGCCGGACGATTGATGACGGCGGGGGTGATGCTGGGCCTCGGCGTGGTCGCCGGCTGGCTCGCCACCACCTGGCTGGTGGATGAATTCGCCCACCCCATGGCGCCGCAGAGCCTCACCTTCGTCTCGCCGGTGGCCCGCGCTTTGTTCGGCGTGCTGTTCGAGCCCGCGAGCCTCGCCGAGTTCGGCGCCGGCAGCGTCTTCGGCGTCGCCCTCGGCGCCTTCGCCGCCGCCCGGCTCGCGGACGAATTCCGCTGGGAAGCCTTCGACGACCCGCGCGAGATGAAGCGCCATCTGCTCGGCGCGGTGCTCATGGGCTCCGGCGGCATCCTCTGCGGCGGCTGCACCATCGGGCAGGGCCTGACGGCCGGTTCCCTCTTCGCCTTGTCCTGGCCGCTCGCGGTGGCGGGCATGGCGGTGGGCGCGCGGCTCGGCATCGCGCTGCTGATGGAAGGCTCTCTGACCGGCTTCGTGCGCCAGAGCGTGGCTGGCCGCTTCGGCTTCCACAACAAGCCCTGACGGCGCGCCTCAGGCGGCGGCGCGCGGCCACACGATGGTCGCCCTCAGGCCGGCGCCATCGCGGCGGTTCTCCAGCGTCAGCCGGGCACCGGCGCGGGCGGCGGCCATGGTGGCGATGGTGAGCCCAAGGCCGCTCCCCGCCCCGCTGCGGCTGCGGCCCCGGTAGAAGCGGCGCGTCACCAGCGGCAGCTCGTCCTCGGGAATGCCCGGCCCCTCATCCTCCACGCACAGACCGCCGGCGCAGGGACGCCACGCGATGGTGCCGCCGGCCGCATGTTCTACGGTATGCTCCACCGCGTTCTCGTGCAGGTTCCGCAGCATCAGGTGCAGCGCCTCGCGGTCGCCCTTCAGCTTCACCGCGTCGAGGGCCTCATCCACCACCACATGCGCCGTCCCGGGCCTCGCCGTCTGGCGCACGATGTCGCGCAACAGCGCCCCGGCCTCCGTCTCGCCGGAAGCTTCCAGCGGCGGGGACGGCGTGCCTTCGAGCTTGGCCAGCGCCAGCAGCTGCCGCACGAGGCGGGTGGTGCGGTCCACCGAGACGAGGATCTGCCGCAGCGCGCCTTCCCGCGTCGGCGCGTCATGCGCCGCCAGCGCGATCTGGGCCTGCGTCTTCAGGCCGGCGAGGGGCGTGCGCAATTCGTGGGCGGCGAAGGCGGTCACGTCGCGCTCCTGCCGCCGCGCGGCCTCCACCTTGGCGAACAGGCCGTTGATGGCCTCCAGCAGCGGGCGGATCTCGGCCGGGGCGGCGGCGGGCGCCACGGGGCGCATGTCCTCGCCGTCGCGGGCGGCGATGTCGCCGGCCACCGCATGAAGCGGCGCGAGCCCGCGGCCGACGCTGATCCAGATGAGCAGGCCGAGCAACGGCACGATGAAGATCACCGGCGCCAGCAGCCCCGCCACCAGATCACGCACCAGCCGGTCGCGCAGGCCGATGCGGTCGCCCACCATCACCCGCACGCCCTTGTCCGGATCGAGGATGGTGTAGACCCGCCACGGCTCGCCATTCACCGTGCGCTCGGAGAAGCCTTCCGCGGGCCCCGCCAGCGCCTCCTCCGGCGCACCTCCGGATTTCGCGACGAGGCGGCCGTCCAGTGACCAGATCTGGCAGGAGAGCTGGCGCTCGTAGCCGGCCTCGGGCGGAACCGTGGCCTGCGCCACGGCCTCGGCGGCCGCGATGTTGCCGCCGGCCACCAGCGAATGAACCATGCGCGCCGCCTCCTGCAGGCGGGTGTCGAGCACATGCTCCAGCTCGCTGCGGCTGGAGGCGTAGATCCAGCCGGTGGCGCACAGCCAGATGACGCCGGTTGCCGCCAGCAGGATCAGCACCAGCCTGCGCTTGAGCGAGGTCATGCCGGCCCCCTGACGCGATAGCCGAGGCCGCGCACGGTCTCGATGGTCTCGCGGCCGACCTTGGCCCTCAGATTGTGGATGTGCACCTCCACCGCGTTGCTCTCCACCTCCTCCTGCCAGCCATAGAGCCGCTCCTCGATCTCCATGCGGGAGCGGATCACGCCGGGCCGCTCCATGAGCGTGGAGAGCACCGCGAACTCGCGCCGCGACAGGGCGATGGACTGCCCGTCCAGCGTCGCCGCGAGGGTGGCGGGATCGAGCACCAGCGCGCCCACCTTGAGCAGCGGGCCGGCCCGGCCGTGGCCGCGGCGGGCGATGGCGCGCACGCGGGCGTTCAGCTCATCGAGGTCGAAGGGCTTGCCGAGATAGTCGTCGGCACCGCCATCGAGGCCACGCACCCGGTCCGGCGCCTCATCGAGGGCGGTGAGCAGGAGGACGGGCGTCGCGTCACCTTGCGCACGCAGGCCGGCGAGCACATCGAGGCCGGAGCCGTCCGGGAGCATCACGTCCAGCACCACCGCATCGAAACGCGCGGCCGCGAGCGCCGCCCGCGCGTCGGCGCAGGTCGTCGCATCGTCCACCGTCGCCCCGGCGAGGCCGAGCCCCACCTTGAGGCCGTCCATCAGGATCGGATCGTCCTCGACGACCAGTATGCGCATCACACCGCTCTCCTTGCCCCTTCCCTTCTACCCCGACCTTAAGGCCCGCTTAAGGTGGGCATCCGAGGGAGCGGCCATGGTCGCGAACACGCCCCGCTCTCCCCTCTCCCCCCTCCGCCACGCGCTCGCCGTGCTGGCGCTGGCCATGCTGACGGCCACCGGCGCCGCCCCCGCGCTGGCGCAGGGCCGTATCCTGAAGGCGGACGAGGCCTTCACCGTCTCGGCGACACGGGGGACGGACGGCACCCTCTCCCTGAGCTGGCGCATCGCGCCGGGCACCTATCTCTATCGCGAGAGCCTGAAGGCCGGGACGGGGGGCGCCGCCGTCCCCCTCGCCTTGCCGCCGGGCGAGGAGAAGGATGATCCGAATTTCGGGCCGGTGGAGATCTATCACCGGTCCGTCACTGCGCAGGCCACCGGCCTGCCGGCGACGGGGGCGCTGGACATCTCCTTCCAAGGCTGCGCCGAGCAGGGTGTCTGCTACCCCGCCGTGACACGGCGGGTGGATCTGGCGACGCTCGCCATCACCACCGCTCCTCCGCGCGCCGAAGCCGCGCCCTTGGAGCAACCGGCCTCCCCGGCCGCAGCGCAGCCCGCCGCCCCGCCCACCGCCATGGATGGGCTGTTCCACAGGGGCCTGCTACCCCTGCTCGGCGCCTTCTTCGGCCTCGGCCTGCTGCTCGCCTTCACGCCCTGCGTCTTCCCCATGCTGCCGATCCTCTCCGGCATCCTCGCGGGCGGCGGAGCGAAGCCGACACCGGCCCGCGGCCTCGCATTGTCCGGGGCCTATGGTCTTGCCATGGCCGCCGCCTATGGCGTGCTCGGCATGGGCGCAGCCTGGACCGGCGCGAACCTTCAGGCGGCGTTGCAGACGCCATGGGCCATCGGCCTGATGGCCGCTGTGTTCGTCGCGCTGGCCGGCGCCATGTTCGGCCTCTTCGATCTCGCCGTCCCCTCCGCACTGGCTGCCCGGCTGCCGTCGGGCGGGCGCGGCTCCATCGCGGGCGCGGCGGGGCTCGGCTTCGCGTCGGCGCTGGTGGTGGGGCCGTGCGTGACGCCGCCGCTCGCCGCCGCCATGCTCTATGCGGCGCAGACGGGGGATGCCGCGCGCGGCGCCTCCGCTTTGTTCATGCTCGGCCTCGGCATGGCGGCGCCGCTGGTGGCGGTGGGCGCGTTCGGCGCGCAGATCCTGCCCCGCTCGGGACGCTGGCTTGTCGCCATCAAGCAGGGCTGCGGCGTGCTCTTCCTCGCCATCGCCGTCTGGCTCGCGGCGCGCGTGCTGCCCGATGCCGCCGGCCTTGCCCTCTACGGCCTGCTCGCCATCGGCCTCGGTGTGTTCACCGGCGGCTTCGATGCGCTGGCCTCCGACGCCGATGCCGGCCGCCGGATAGGCAAAACCTTGGGCAAGACGGCAGGCATCGCCGCCGTGGCGTGCGGGCTCCTGCTGCTGGTCGGCGCGGCCGGCGGGGCCAATGATCCCCTGCGCCCCCTCGCCTTCCTCGCCGCACCGGTCCGCCCGGCCACTGCGGAGGCAAGGGAGGTGCGGGTGTCGTCCCCCGCGGCGTTGACGCAGGCGCTCGCCGCCGCCGGTCAGGACGGCCGCCCCACCCTCGTCTCCTTCACCGCCGACTGGTGCACGGTATGCAAGTCCAACGAGGCGGCGATGGCCGCGCCGGCCGCCGCTGCGCGCCTGTCGGGGCTCGATCGCATAGCCGTGGACGTGACCCGGTATGGCGACGGCGCGCAGGCCCTCATGGGCCGCTACGCGGTGATCGGCCCGCCGACCCTGTTCCTCCTCGATCCCGCCGGACGCGAGGTGCCGGGCTCGCGCCACGTGGGCGCGCTGACCCTCGCCGACATCGACCACCTCGCCCTTGAAGCAGGGCTCTGACCCCATAACCGAAGGACACCCCATGCAACGCAGGGACTTCATCCGCATCGCCGCCGTGGCGGCCCTGATGCCGGCCGTGCTGGCGCGCGCAGGCACCGCCTGGGCGGACGGGGTGGACGTCAACGCCATCCTCCACGACCCGGCCGCGCCGACGTTCGGCAATGCGGAGGGCGATGTCACCATCGTCGCCTTCCTCGACTACAATTGCCCCTTCTGCAAGAAATCGGCGCCGGACCTCGCCCGCGTGGTGAAGGAGGACGGGCACATCCGCCTCGTCTACAAGGATTGGCCGGTGCTCACCGAGGCTTCGGTCTACGGCGCGCAGCTGGCGCTGGCGGCCACCTATCAGGACCGCTACGAGAGCGTCCACAACGCGCTGATGGCCATCCCCGGCCGCCGCATCGACGAGCCCACCATGCTGAAGGCGGTGGCCGGCTCGGGCGTCGATCTCGACCGGCTGATGGCGGATCTCAAAGCCCACATCGCCGACATCGGCGCGCTCCTGAAGCGCAACGCCGCGCAGGCGGACTCCCTCGGCCTCAGCGGCACGCCCACCTATCTGGTCGGCCCGCTGCTCGCCTCCACCCTTGACTACTCAAGCTTCAAGCGCGCCGTGGCCGAAGCCCGCCGCCGCCAGACCGCAGGGGAGTGAGCCGGCCTTGGATTCCCTTCCCGCGTCCCCCCTGCTGTCCCGTCGCGGTCTCTTCACCACCCTCGTCCTGCCGCTGGCCCTCGGGGCCTGCGTGACCACGCAGGACGAGATGCCGGTGAAGGCACCGCGCGTCGCCCCGGCTGATGCCGCGCGCTATGGCGCGCTGGAGGACGGCGGCTTCCGCATTCCCGCCGCCGATCCCGACGACATCAAGCCGCGCAACGTGCGCCAACTGGTGAAAGCCCCCACCGGGGAGGAGCCGGGCACGCTGGTGGTCGATCCCCGGAACCGCTTCCTTTACCTCGTGCAGGAGAACGGCAAGGCGCTGCGCTACGGCGTGGGTGTCGGCCGCGAAGGGCTGGAATTCTCCGGCACCGCGAACGTGGGCAACAAGCGCGAATGGCCGAGCTGGCGGCCCACCGACGCCATGATCGCGCGCGAGCCCGCCAAGTATCGCCCCTGGGCAGGTGGCATGGCCGGCGGCGAGACCAATCCGCTCGGCGCTCGTGCGCTTTATCTCTTCAAGGACGGCAAGGACACGCTCTACCGCATCCACGGCACCAACGAGCCCTGGACCATCGGCGAGGCGGTCTCCTCCGGCTGCATCCGCATGATGAACCAGGACGTGATCGACCTGTACCGCCGCGTGCCCAACGGCACGAAGGTGGTGGTGCTTCCCGTCTGAGTTCTTCCAAGCCCGCGCGGCGTTTGAGCGTAGGCAACGCAAAGAAGCCCGCGCGGCGTTTGAGTGAGGGCAACGCAAAGAAGCCCGCGCGGCACCTGAGCGTAGGCAACGCAACACCCTTTCCACCCGTCCATTGTCCCGCGACGGGGGGATGCGCGAGCGCCCGGACCCTGCACGGTCCGGGCGCTCGTTGTTTCAGGGGGTCAGTAGCGGGCGTCCGCCGGCTTCTTGTCCTTCGGCCAGTCGTTCACCTTGGGGGCGAAGTCCGGCCGCGGCATGTGGCTGAAGTATTCGGCCACATCCACCGCCTCCTGATCGGTGAGGCCGCCCTGGCCCAGCGGGAAACCGCCGTGGAAGCCGATGGGCATGTTGCGCTTCACGAACGCCGCTGCCGTGTACGTGCGCGCCATGCCCGCGCCGATGTTGAAGGACTGGTCGCCCCAGAGCGGGGGATAGACGAAGGCGCCGGCGGCGTCCTTGATGCCCTCTCCGTTGCCGCCGTGGCAGACGGCGCACTGGGCGGCGTAGACCTTGGCACCGTTCTCGGTGTCCGGCTTGATCTGCTGGCTGATCTTGCCGACGCCCCGGCCCTCCACCTTGTCCTCGGGCTTGGTCTCCCGCTTCATCCAGTCGAAATAGGCGACCATGGCCTTCATGTCGTCGCCGTCCTTGGCGAGCGGCTTGCCGTTCATGGAGCGCAGGAAGCAGCCGTTGATGCGGTCTTCCAGCGTGATCTCCCGCCCGGCCCGCGGCGCGTAGCTGGGGAAGAAGGCGGAGACGCCCACATAAGGCGAGCCGTCGGCCACCGTGCCGGCATTGAGGTGGCAGCTGGAGCAGTTCAGCACGTTGCCCACGTTCTTCGGCAGCAACGTGTGCGTCTCGGTGTTGAGGCGCATGCCGCGCACCAGCTGGGTGGCGTTGGGCTCATTGAGCACGTCGGCGATGCGGGGCGTGTCGAAGGGCCGGGTGTCCACCTTCGGGTCGAGGGTGGCGCGCGCCGCCTTCACCTCGCCGGCCGTCACCGGCGCCGCCCCGCCGCCCCAGCTGGCGCGGACGAAGGAGAGGATGTCGGCGATCTCGTCGTCGCCCAGCCGGGCGAAGCCGGGCATGGTGAAGACGCGGGCATGGGCCTGCGTCTGCGCCGTCGCCCAGCCGGTCAGGGTGATGTGGACGAGCGTCGAGGGGTCCTTGGCCGCGACGGTCGGATTGCCGGCAAGCGGCGGGAACACCTTGGCGACGCCTTCCCCGTTCAAACGATGGCAGTCGGCGCAGAACTGGGCGTAGGCGAGCCCGCCCCGGCTGGTGAACATGGCGGCGGGAACCGCCGAGGCCACGCCCGTGTCCGGCGTCGCCGGGCGCGGTGCGCGCGGCTGGTCGGTGGGCAGACCGCCGAGATAGGTGGCGATGGCCACAAGATCAGGGTCGGTGAAGTTCTGGGTGGAGTTGTGGATCACCTCGGTCATGGAGCCGGAGACGGTGCCGAAGCGATTCTGACCGGTCTTCAGCAGCTCCACTGTGTCATCCACGTCGCCGAGGCCGCGCAGATTGACCGCGTTCCACTCCTCCACCTTGGAGCCGGAGAGGAACTTTTCGCCGCCGCCACCCGTGTCGGCCATGGCGAGTTCCTGGAAGCCGATGCCGCGCGGCGTGTGGCAGGCGCCGCAATGGCCGAGGCCCTGCACCAGATAGGCGCCGCGGTTCCACACCTCGCCCTTGCCCGCGTCCGCGACGAAGGGGTGGCTGTCGAGGAACATCTGGTTCCAGAAGGCGAGCGTCCAGCGCTGGTTGAAGGGGAAGCCGATGCCGGACGGCCTGTTGAGGCTGTCCACCGGGGCCACGCCCTTCATGAGGTAGACGTAGAGCGCATACATGTCGTCCGGCGACATCTTCGCATAGGACGGGTACGGCATGGCCGGGTACATGTGGGTGCCATCGGCGGTCACGCCCTTGCGCATGGCGCGGTCGAAGGCGCCGAAGCTGTAGCGGCCGATGCCGGTCTTCGGATCGGGCGTGATGTTGGTGGAATAGAGCATGCCGAACGGCGTCTCCAGCCCGCGCCCGCCGGCCATGGGCTTGCCGTCCGCCGTGGTGTGGCAGGCGACGCAGTCGCCCAGCTCGGCGATGTACTTGCCACGCGCCACCAAATCCGCGTCCGCCGCCTGCGGCAGCGCGCGGCCGCCATCCTCGATGCGTGGCGGGGTGACGACCCACCAGAACACGGCCGCGCCAACCACCGCGACGCCGGCTGCGGCCGCCGCGAGCGTCTTCAATCGCGGCCTGCGCCGGATTGTCCCTTCGTCGTTCATGGAACGACCTCCTGTCATGGCCGGCGCCCCGAACGCGCACACGAACCCTTCCGGAGAAACGGCATCCCGTCCCTCCGGCGATTCGCGGCTGCTTTCGCACCGCCTTCCAAGTCCCGCGCGACGACACTACAGCCGCACCGCAGCAGGGCATTGACGCACCGCAACTGTGAAATTCCCGCCCTCGCCTTGCGGCGCCGCCACGGCCGCCTATCTGGACGGGAGAAAGGAGCGGCCGCAGGCGAACCGGGTCCGGCGCCCGGCGGCCGTCATCGACATCATGTCCGACAAGATCATCATCCCCTGCCCCCATTGCGGGCAGCTGAACCGCCTGCCCGCCGAGCGGCGCGGCGGCGGACGATGCGGTTCGTGCGGGCAGGCCCTGTTCACGGGCCATCCCGTGGCGCTCACCACGGCGGCGTTCGACCGGCAGATCGGCTCGGACGACCTGCCGGTGCTGGTGGACTTCTGGGCCGGCTGGTGCGGCCCCTGCCGCGCCATGGCCCCGGCATTCGAGGCCGCCGCCGCGGCGCTGGAGCCCCGCGTGCGGCTGGCCAAGGTGGATACGGAAGCCGAACCGCAGCTCGCCGCCCGCTTCCAGATCCGCTCGATCCCGACGCTGATCCTGTTCCGCGGCGGCCGGGAAATCGCCCGCCAGAGCGGCGCCCTCTCCGGCGGGCAGATCCGCGCCTTCGTGGAGCAGCACGCCGCCGGCCCGGCACGCTGAGCCACGGCGGAGCGCGCGGTCGGAACCGTGCTCAGTGACAGGTTCCGGCCTGATCGCGGCCGGCCGCTTTCGCCACACGAACGATGGCCTCCGCCACCACGCGGTGGAGGCTCGCCGGCACGTGATGGCCCATGCCGTCGACCAGCAGGAATTCGGCGCCGGGGATCGAAGCCGCGGTGTCGGCGCCGCAGGCCGGCGGGATCAGGGGATCGCATGCGCCGTGGATGACCAGCGCGGGCACGGCGATGTCCGCGAGCCGGGCGCGGCGGTCCCTCGCCACGACCATGGCGGCGAGCTGCCGGCCCGCGCCGCCGGGATCATGGGCGCGTCTCGCCTCCTCCAGCACGAGGCGGCCATGCGCGCCTTCGTCCACCGGATGCGCCGGACCGGCGATGCGGCGGGCGAAGGCGAGGCTGTGGGCCAGAAAGCCGGCTTCGTCGCGGGCCGGATCGGGCGCGGGGCGCATCATCATGGCCAGAACGTCCGGCTCGGCCTGGGGCAGCGCCGGATTGCCGGTGCCCGACATGATCGAGGTGAGGGACAGCACCCGTCCGGGGTGCTCGCTCGCCATGATCTGCGCGATCATGCCGCCCATGGACAGGCCGACCACATGCGCCCGCGGAATGGCCAGGGCATCGAGCAGGCCCACCGCGTCGGCCGCCATGTCGGCGAGGGTATAGGGAACGTCCGGCCGTCGCCCCGCCATCAGCGCGGCGACGAGGGCGCCGAGGTCTAGCGGCGTGTGCTGGCCGAAATGGGTCGAGCCGCCGGCATCGCGATTGTCGAAGCGGATCACGCGAAAGCCCTGCCCCGCGAGGGCCGCACAGAACGGCTCGGCCCAGCGGATCCTCTGAACGCCGAGACCGGCGACCAGCAGGATCGCTTCGCCGTCCTGCGGGCCGAAGCTGTCGAAGGCGATGTCGAGACGGTTGGCTTTCACGAGGGGCATGGCGACGTCCGGGAGAGGGCCCGCTATTAATACCCGGACGAAATTATAGTCAATATTACCCGGATCAAATTTTCGGACCGGCCTGTCCCAGCACCATCGCCAGCGTATCGGCGACACTGCGCTCAAGGGTGCCGCCCGGTCCTTCCGAGAGGGCCGGAAGCTCCAGCACGTCGCGCAGGATCCCGACCCCCATCAGCAGCGCCGCCGCCAGCGCCGCACGCTGCGTGGCGTTGGTGTCGAGATGCGCGCCCAGCGGCGTCACGAACTCCTCCATCACCGCCGTGCGCAGCACCGCCGCCGCCTTCGGGCTGGTCAGGGACCGGATCAGAATGTCCATGGGCCGGACCGTCGCGTCCGGCTCGTCTTCCGCCAGCAGATGGGCCGCCAGCATCCGGGCCGGGTCGGAACCGAGCGCGTCGAAAATCTTGTCCATCTGCACGGCGCACTTCAGCGCTTCGTGAAACAGCTGCTCCTTGGAGCCGAAGGCGCGGTGCACGTAGGCGACGTCCACGCCCGCGTCGGCGGCGATCTCGCGCAGTCCGGTCTCGTCGTAGGACTGCCGCGAGAAGCGCGCGACAGCCGCCGCCAGAATGCGCTCCCGCCCGGAGGCGGGCGCCGAGCTGTCACGGGTCTTGGTCATCACATCCGTCCTCATCCGGCCTCAAGGCGTAGGAGGTCGCGGGCATCTGGTCAACACCCGTTGACTTTCACCCGCGGCTCGCGCTACAGGGATAGCAGAACCGAGGGGCGCGAGGTTCCGGAGCGGAGATTTTCATGCCTGTGCACCGGCGCGCGCCCCCCGGACATACGTCCCCTCGAGATGAATCCCCAGGACATCGGTCCCTTGGAGATTCGCACCCTGGACACTGGCCCGCCGATTGCGCCGTAGGGCGTGGCGGCGGCGCGGTGCGCCGGGTCTTGAACAGAACGGCCTGATTTCTCATGCAATTCCCGTATCGCGCGCCGGCGGCGAACACCGGAGCGGGCGTTCGTTCGCCTGCGCGACGGCCGACGGCCGCGCTGATCTGCATCTTCGCCCTCTCGGGCCTGCTCGCCGCCTGCGACGGACAGGGAACCCCGAAGGACGCATCCCACCCCACACCGGACGCAGGGCGGCCCGCGTTCGTGGTCCGGGCCACGGCCGTCGCGGTCACGAACCGCACCACCTCCGTCTCGCTGACGGGGGATGTCGAGGCCAAGGTCCTCACCCAGCTGTCCTTCCGGGTCGGCGGGCGGGTCACGGAACGTCTGGTGGACGTGGGCGCGCACGTCGCCGCCGGCGATCTCCTGGCGCGGATCGATCCCACCGAGCAGCAGGCCGAACTCGACGCCGCCACGGCCGCCGTCTCCGCCGCCGAATCCCGGCTGCGCGTCGCCAACGCCAATTTCCAGCGGCAGTCGACGCTGCTCGCCAAGGGCTACACCACCCGCGCCGCCTACGATCAGGCGACGGAGACGGCCGGCGCGGCGGAAAGCGCGCTGGAGACCGCGCGCGCCCAGCTGGGAACGGCACGGGATGCGCTGGGCTACGCCGAGCTGCGGGCCCGCGCGGCCGGCGTCATCACCGCCCGCACCATCGAGGTGGGGCAGGTGGTGCAGCCCGCCCAGCCGGCGTTCACGCTGGCCGAGGACGACACGCGCGACGCGGTGTTCGACGTCTACGAGACCTTCTTCCACAACAGCGACACCGACCGCATCAGGGTCTCGCTCGTCTCCGATCCCAAGGTCGTCGCGGACGGGCGCGTGCGGGAAGTCTCGCCGGTCATCGATGCGACCACCGGCACCGTGCGGGTGAAGGTGGCCATCGACGCCCCGCCCGAAGCCATGCCCCTCGGCAGCCCGGTGACCGGAACCGTGATGTGGAAGGCGAAGCCGCGCATCGTCCTGCCCTGGAGCGCGCTGGCCTCCGATGGCGGAGACCCCGCGGTCTGGCGGATCGATCCGAAGACCCATGCGGTATCCCTCGCCAAGGTCGTCGTGGACGCCTTCGAGACCGGCTCCATCGTGATCTCCTCCGGCCTCGCGCCGGGCGACCTCGTGGTCGTGGACGGCGCCAAGCGCCTCAGCACCGGCCAGACCGTCGACTACACACTGGAGAGCGGCTCGTGAGACACGCCCATCTGATGCTGGTGCTCGCCGCGGCGGCCGCCCTCGCCGGCTGCGGCGAGCAGGCGGCCGCTCCCGCAGTTCCGCCGCGTCCGGTGCTGACGGCGGTGGTGCAGCCCATGTCCCGCGAAGTGCTCGAAGTGGCGGGCACCATCGAGCCGCAGGTGCAGACGGACCTCAGCTTCCGGGTGCTGGGGCGGCTGCTCGTGCGGTCGGTGAACGTGGGCGATGTGGTCGCGAAGGACCAGGTCGTCGCCGCCATCGACGACACCGCCCTGAAGCTCTCGGTGCGGTCCGCCCTCGCGGAGGTCGCCAACGCCCAGGCCCAGCTCACCAACGCCTCCGGTACGGAGGATCGCCAGCGGACCCTTCTGGAGACCGCGGCCACCAGCCGGGCGACGTTCGAGACCGCCGAGCAGGGCCGCTCGGCGGCCGAGGCGTCGCTGGCCCGCGCCCAGGCGAACCTCGTCAAGGCGCGCGAGCAGCTGGGCTACGCGCAGCTCAAGGCCGAGTTCGCCGGGGTCGTCACGGCGGTCGGCGCGGAACTGGGACAGGTGGTTTCCCCCGGGCGCAGCGTCGTCACCATCGCGCGGCCCGACATCCGCGAGGCAGTGGTGGATATCGGCGAGGACTTCATCGGCGATATCAGGATCGGATCGCCGTTCCAGGTCAGCCTCCAGCTCGACGGGGCGCCCGTCGTGACCGGCCGGGTGCGGGAGATCGCGCCCCAGGCCGACAGCGTGACCCGCACCCGCCGCGTCCGCATCACCCTCGACCATCCGCCCGCGGTGTACCGGCTCGGCTCAACCGTCGCGGCGCGTCCCGCCGACACTCTTGCCGCCGACCTGTTGATTCCGGGCTCTGCGGTGTTCACCCGCGACGGCAAGTCCTTCGTCTGGTGCGTCGCGGCGGACGGCCGGACGGTGCACGCGCAGCAGGTCACCGTGTCCGCCGCCTCCGGCGACAAGGCGCGCGTGACCTCGGGATTGGCAGCAGGAACGCGCCTCGTGACCGCGGGCGTGCACAGCCTGTCCGAGGGCCAGAAGATCCGTCTAGAGCAGGATGTCCAGCCGTGAAGTCGTTCAACCTGTCCGACTGGGCGCTCGAGCATCGCTCGCTCGTCTGGTACTTCATGCTCGCCTTCGTGCTCGCGGGCTTCCTGTCCTACCTGCAGCTCGGCCGCGAGGAGGATCCCGCCTTCACCATCAAGACCATGGTGATCCAGGCGCAATGGCCCGGCGCCTCGGCTCAGGAGATGACGCGGCAGGTCACGGACCGCATCGAGAAGAAGCTCGAGGAGCTGGAGGCGCTGGACTACACCCGCAGCCTCACCGTCCCCGGCGAGACGACGATCTTCGTCAACCTGCGCGACACCACCAAGGCCCGCGATGTGGTGCCCACCTGGCTGCAGGTGCGCAACATGGTCAACGACATCCGCGGTACCTTCCCCCAGGGGGTGACGGGGCCGCAGTTCAATGACCGGTTCGGCGACGTCTACGGCAACATCTACGCCTTCACCAGCGACGGGCTGACCCAGCGCCAGCTGCGCGACCGGGTGGAGGAGGTGCGCGCGCAGGTGCTCACCGTGCCCAACGTGGGCCGCGTGGACATCATCGGCGCACAGGACGAGGTGATCTTCCTCGAATTCTCCACCCGCAAGATGGCCGCCCTCGGCATCGACCAGCGCGCCGTCCTCACCTCGCTCCAGGCGCAGAACGCGCTGGTGCCCTCGGGCGTGCTGCAGGCCGGGCCGGAACGCATCGCGGTGCGCGTCAACGGGCAATTCACCTCCGAGGAGAGCCTCAAGGCCATCAACCTCCGGATCAACGGCCGCTTCTTCCCCTTGACCGACGTCGCCACCATCCGGCGCGGCTATGTGGACCCGCCGCAGGCGCTGTTCCGCTTCAACGGCGAGCCGGCCATCGGCCTCGCCATCGGCATGAAGGCCGGCGCCAACCTGCTTGAGTTCGGCGAGGCCCTGAAGGCGGAGATGGCGCGCATCGAGGCCGACCTGCCGGTGGGCGTCGGCGTGCATCTCGTCTCCGACCAGCCGCAGATCGTGGAGGAGGCCGTGGGCGGCTTCACCCGCGCCCTGGTGGAGGCGGTGGTGATCGTGCTCGCCATCAGCTTCGTCAGCCTCGGGTTTCGGGCGGGGCTGGTGGTGGCGATCTCGATCCCGCTGGTGCTCGCCATCACCTTCATGGTGATGGCCTATTCCGGCATCTCGCTCCAGCGCATCTCGCTCGGCGCGCTCATCATCGCCCTCGGCCTGCTGGTGGACGACGCCATGATCGCGGTGGAGATGATGGTGGCGCGGCTGGAGGCCGGCGACACGCTCAGGAAAGCCGCCACCCACGTCTACACCTCGACGGCGTTCCCCATGCTGTCGGGCACGCTGGTGACGGTGGCCGGCTTCATCCCCATCGGCCTCAACAGCTCCAACGCCGGCGAATTCACCTTCACCCTGTTCGTGGTCATCGCGGTGTCGCTTCTGGTGTCGTGGCTGGTGGCGGTGCTGTTCACACCGCTCCTGGGCGTGGCCATCCTGCCGAAGAGCCTGCCGCATCATCAGGAAGGCGGCGGCCGCTTCGCCCGTGCGTTCGCCTGGATCCTGAAGCGCGCCATGCTGTGGCGCTGGACCACCATCGGCGTGACGCTGCTCGTCTTCATCCTCTCCATCGCCGGCATGGGCCTCGTCCAGCAGCAGTTCTTCCCGTCCTCCGACCGCCGCGAGCTGATCGTCGACTGGAACGTGCCGCAGAATGCCTCCATCGCCGAGACCAACGCCCAGATGGCGCGCTTCGAGCAGGAGGTGCTGAAGGGCAATCCCGACATCGACCACTGGTCCACCTATGTGGGCACCGGCGCCCCGCGCTTCGTGCTGCCGGTGGACGTGCAGCCGGCGGACGTGGCGTTCGGCCAGACCATCATCGTCACCAAGGGGCTGGAGGAGCGCGACCGGCTGAGGGGGCAGTTCCAGGCCTATCTCGACAAGACCATGCCCGGCACCGACGCCTTCGTGCACTTCCTCGACATCGGTCCGCCGGTCGGCCGACCGGTGCAGTATCGGGTGAGCGGGCCGGACATCCAGAAGGTGCGCACCATCGCCCTCGACTTCGCCAGCGTCATGCGCGGCAATCCGCACCTCGGCAACGTGGTGTTCGACTGGATGGAGCCCGCCCGCGTCATCAAGGTGGACGTGCTCCAGGACAAGGCGCGCCAGCTGGGCGTGACCTCCGAGGACATCGCCGGCGCGCTCAACGGCGTGTTGGACGGCACGGCCATCACCCAGGTGCGGGACGACATCTATCTCGTGACCGTGCTGGGCCGCGCCAATGCGCAGGAACGCCAGTCCATCGAGACCCTGCGCGACCTTCAGCTGCCCGGCTCCGGCGGGCGCTCCGTGCCGCTCGCGGCGGTGGCGACCCTGCGCTACGAGATCGAGCAGCCCACCATCTGGCGGCGCTCGCGGCTGCCGACCATCACGGCGAAGGCCGGCATCATCGATGCGGTCCAGCCGAACACGGTGGTGGAGCAGCTGACGCCCGCCGTCGCGGCCTTCAACGCGAAGCTGCCGCCCGGCTATAGTGTCGTCATCGGCGGCGCGGTGGAGGAGAGCCAGAAGAGCCAGGCCCCCATCCTCGCGGTGATGCCGCTGATGCTGTTCATCATGGCCACCATCCTGATGATCCAGCTCCAGAGCTTCCAGCGGCTGGTGTTGGTGTTCGCCGTCGCCCCGCTGGCGCTCATCGGCGTGGTCGCCGCGCTGGTGCCGAGCGGCGCGCCGCTGGGCTTCGTCGCCATCCTCGGCGTGCTGGCGCTCATCGGCATCCTCATCCGCAACTCGGTGATCCTGATCGTCCAGATCGAGCATCTGCGGGCCGAGGGCCACCCGCCGTGGGAGGCGGTGCGGGAGGCGACGGAGCATCGCATGCGGCCCATCATGCTCACGGCGGCGGCGGCAAGCCTCGGCCTCATTCCCATCGCCCGCGAGGTGTTCTGGGGACCCATGGCCTACGCCATGATGGGCGGCATCATTGTGGGAACGGTGCTGACGCTCCTGTTCCTGCCGGCGCTCTATGTGGCCTGGTTCCGCATCCCCGCACCGAAGCCCGGGGATGGCCCGCAAGGCCCCGACGCGACCGGCGCGCACACCGGGTGAGCCGGGGGGCGGCGCATCATCGGGCCGCCGGACCGGCCGGCCCGATGCGTTGCCCCGAACCCGGATCGAACAGGTGCAGCCGCTGCGCCGGGCAATGGAAATCGAGGGGGGACCCCAGCGCGAAGCTGGCCGGCAACGTGCGCACCGAGAATGCGGCGCCGGTGTCGAGGCGCCCCACCAGAAGCACCTCGGCGCCCATGGGCTCCACCGTGTCCGGGGTGAAGCCCAGGGCCAGCCCGTCGCCGTCGGGGCGCCCGCCCGCCACATCCTCGGGACGGATGCCCACGAGCACCGGCCGTCCGTTCCCCGGGCCGTCCTTCTCCAGTTGCACCCGGCCATCGGCATCGAGCCATCCGGGAAGCAGGTTCATGGGCGGATCGCCGATCAGCTCCGCGACAGCGGTGTCGGCCGGGCGGGCGTAGATCTCCATGGGCGGTCCGAGCTGGGCCGGACGGCCCTCGTTCAGCACCAGAATGCGATCGCCGAGGCTCATCGCCTCATGCTGGTCGTGGGTCACATAGAGGCTGGTGACGCCAAGGCGGCGTTGCAGGCGCTTGATCTCGGCACGCATGGAGGTGCGCAGCCGCGCGTCGAGGCTGGACAGGGGCTCGTCGAACAGGAACAGGCGCGGCTTGCGCACCACCGCCCGGCCGATGGCCACGCGCTGGCGCTGGCCACCGGACAGCTCGCGCGGCTTGCGGCCCAGCAGCGGCGAAATGTGCAGCATCTGGGCGGCCTCCTCCACGCGCGCGGCGATCTCGGCGCGCGGCAGGCGGCGCACCTTCAGCCCATAGGCCATGTTGTCGAACACGCTCATGTGCGGATAGAGCGCATAGTGCTGGAACACCATGGCGATGTCCCGCGCGGCGGGATCGCGCGCGGTGATGTCCTCGCCATCCAGCATGATCCGGCCGGAACTCGGCTGCTCCAGACCGGCGACGAGCCGCAGAAGCGTGGACTTGCCGCAGCCCGACGCCCCGACGACCACCACCATTTCGCCCGGCGCCACATCGAGGTCGATGCCCCGCAGCACCTCGGTGCGGCCGAAGCTCTTGCGCACCTGATCGAGGACCAGCCCGGCCATCAGCGTTCGCTCTCCGTAAGGCCCTTCACGAACCACCGGAGCATGGCCAGAACCACCAGCGTGGGCGGCAGCATGGCGAGGATGGCGGTCGCCATCACCTCGTTCCAGGCGGTGCGGGATTCCGGGCCGATCATGCGCACGATCCCCACCGTGATGGTGTCGAGCCGCGGGTCGGTGGCCACCACCAGCGGCCACAGATACTGGTTCCAGCCGTAGACGAACAGGATGACGAACAGCGCCGCCATGTTGGTGCGCGACAGCGGGATCAGCACGTCCCGGAGAAACCGCCAGGGACCGGCCCCGTCCATGCGGGCGGCCTCCACCAACTCGTCCGGCACCAGCACGAAAGCCTGCCGGAACAGCAGGGTCGCCGTCGCCGATGCGGTGAGCGGCAGGACCAGGCCGGCGAAGGTGTTCACCATGCCGAAATCCGCCACCACCGCGAAGGTGGGGATGATGCGCACCTCCACCGGCAGCATGAGGGTGATGAACAGCAGCCAGAAGCACAGCATGCGGCCGGGAAAGCGGAAGAAGGCCACCGCATAGGCCGAGAGCAGCGACACCGCGATCTTGCCGGCGGCGATGGCGAGCGCCATGGCGAAGGAAAGGGCCAGCATGCGCCACACGGGCACCCCGCCGGGCGCGGGCGAAAGCAGGCGCGGGTAGATCGCGAGGCCTTCGAGGCGCGGCAGGAGGCCGATATCGCCCCGGTTGATGGCGCCGCTGTCCAGCGTCGACCCCACGAACACCAGCCAGATGGGCAACAGGAACAGGGCCGTGCCCATGAGCAGCACCGCGTGGGCGACCAGATTCCCGGCCAGCAGATTTCCCCGCAGCCGGGCGCGCAGATCCGATGCCCCCGTCATCGCCCGCCCCGCCGCCGGAGGAAGTGGAACTGCAGCGCCGTCAGCCCCATGACGAGGGCCATCAGCACCACCGACTGGGCGGCGGAGGCCCCGAGGTCCAGATTGACCACACCGTCGCGATAGACCTTCACCATCAGGGTCTGCGTCGCCCGGCCCGGTCCGCCCTGCGTCAGGGCCTCGATGGTGCCGAAGGTCTCGAAGGCGGAATAGACGAGGTTCACCACCACCAGGAATGCGAGCGTCGGCGCGAGCATGGGCAGGAGGATGGTGCGGAACCGCCGCCAGCCGCGCGCGCCGTCCATCCGCGCGGCATCGATGATGGTGCGCGGGATGGATTGGAGGCCCGCGAGGACGAAGATGAAATTGTAGCTCACCTGCCGCCACGCGGAGGCGCCGACCACGGCGATCATGGCCTGCGTGTCGTTCAGCTTGTAGTTCCAGGCGATGCCGAGATGCTTCAGGAGGCCGGCGACGCCGCCGATCTGCGGATGGAGCAGCAGCGCCCAGATCACGCCCGCGGCCGCCGGGGCGACCGCATAGGGCCAGACCAGCGCCGCCCGGTAGGCGCCCCGCCCGCGGATGTCCGCGTCGGCGAACACCGCCAGCAGGACCGCGAGGCCGAGCGCCAGCCCTGTCACCGCCCCACAGAACACCAATGTGCGCCCGATGGCGGCGAGATAGAGCGGGTCGGTGAAGAGCGCGGTGAAATTGTCGAGGCCCGCGAAGGTCTCGCTGAGGCCGAACGGATCGGCGCGCATGACGCTCGCGCGCACCGCCACCGCCGTGGGCCACAGGAACAGCAGCACGGTCAGCGCCATCTGCGGCACCAGCAGCAGCGCGGGCGTCGCCCAGCCCGGAAAGATCGTTCGCCGCTCCATGTCCGGGCCGTGCTCCGCAGGACCTATCTGGATACGGACTTCTCGAACTCGCGCAACACCTTGTTGCCGCGTGCCACGGCCGTGTCGAGGGCGGCCCCCGCGTCCTGCTTGCCCTGCAGGGCGGTCTCGAACTCTTCCTCGACGATGGCCCGGATCTCGGTCAGCCGCCCGAGGCGCAACCCCTTGGAATTGACCGTGACCTCGCCGCGGTTGAGCTGGCGGATGGGAATGTCCGCGCCCGGATTGCGGGCATAGTAGCCCTGGGCGAGCGAAAGGCCCGCGCCGCCCAGCGTGACCGGGACATAACCCGTGCGCTGGTGCCAGGACGCATCGGTGTCGGCCCGGGCGAGAAAGGCGAGGAAGCTGGCGACGGCCTTGTATTCCGCCGCCGACCGGTCGGGCGCCGTCATGGTCCACAGGCTCGCGCCGCCGATGATCGAATTGTTCGGTGTGGCCCGCACCGCCGGGTCATAGGGCAGTTGCGCCGCAGCGAAACGGAAGCGGGCGTCGCGCACCACGGCGGCGCGCAGCCCGGACGAGTTGAAGGAGATGCCGGTGTCGCCGGCCGGGAAAAGGCTGTCGCCGGCGGCGCCACGGCCGGCATAGGTGAAGGTGCCCGCCTTCGCCATTTCGAGAAGGCGGGTGATGTGGCTGCGCATGGGCGGGGAATTGAACACCAGCTCGGCGTCGAGCCCCTCGAAGCCGTTGGCCTTTGTGGCGAAGGGTACATCATGGATGGCGCCGAAGCATTCCAGATGCACCCAGGTCGGCCACGCTGTGGTCATGCCCACCTTGGCGCCGCCCTTGGACCGCAGCGCCTCGGCGGCCGTCACCACCTGCTCCCAGGTCTCCGGCGGCCGCTCGGGATCAAGGCCCGCGCGCTCGAACAGGTCCTTGTTGCACCACATGATGGGGGTCGACGAATTGAACGGCATGGAGGCCATGCGGCCATCCGGCAGGCTGTAGTAGCTGCGCACGGCCGGCATGTAGATGGCCGGATCGAGCCGGACGCCGGTCTCGTCGACGAGCTGCCAGACCTGCTTCACGGCCGCGCCGGCGGCCAGCATGGAGCCGGTGCCGACCTCGTACATCTGCACCAGATGCGGCGCCTTGCCGGCACGAAAGGCGGCGATGGCGGCGGTCATGGTCTCGGGATAGGTGCCCTTGAACACCGGTTCCACCACCACCGCCTTCTGGGCGGCGTTGAAGGCGTCGCAAAGCCGCTTCAGTTCCTCGCCGAGGGGGCCGGCCATGGCGTGCCAGAAGGTGATCTGCACGGGTGCGCCTTGCGCAAGGGCGAGGCCCGGCACCAGCGCGAGGCCGGCAGAAGCGGCGGTTCCGGCGAGCAGTTCGCGGCGATTCATCGACACCTCCTGGACGCGGACGGGCGCTAGCGCGGCGCGGTTCAATTGTGGAGAAAGGCGCGCGACCTTGCCAAGGGGGGATGACGCCCGCGTGACTTTCCGGCGAAGCAGCCATCCTCAGACGGCATGCTGTACCTCCGTGCAGTTCCGCCCCGAGCTTTTGGCCCTGTAGAGCGCCTCGTCGGCGATGCGGATCAGCCCGGCCATGCTGGCCCCCTGCGGGGCCCGCGCGATGCACAGGCCGATGCTGACGGTCACCGCGTCGAGGCCCGGCGCCACCGCCGACCACGGCTCCCGCTTGAGATCGTTGTGGATGCGCTCGCAAAGCGCCTGCCCCTGCGCTGCGGAGGCATTGGGAAGCAGAAGCACGAACTCTTCCCCGCCATAGCGGGCCGCCAGCCCGGCTCCGGGCGGGAGATTGGCCTTGATGACCATCGCCACCCGCTTGAGACATTCGTCCCCGGCGAGATGCCCGAAGGTGTCGTTGACCGCCTTGAAGCGATCGATATCCACCATCGCCAGGCACAGCCCCAGCCGCTCGCGTCCCGCCCGGTGCCATTCCTCATCGAAGATGGCCTCGAAGCGGCGCCGGTTCGCAAGGCCGGTCAACGGATCACTGCCGGCGATGAGCGCCAGCTCCTCGTGCGCCCGCTTGAGCGCCCGCTCCGCGAGCACCCGCTCGCGGGCATCGCGCAGCGAGCAGATGAAGGCGATATCGGCTCCGTCGAGCGTTGTCTCCTGAACCGCTCCGATGGAGGCTTCCATCCACACCCAGTCGTCATGGCGGGCACGGACCCGGCACACGAAAGCGGCGCTGCGGCCAAGACCGCTTCCCTCGCCGGCGCAGAGCGCCGCCAGGAACATGGGCTGCTCATCGGGATGGAGAAAATCGATCACGTCGCGATCGAGCATCTCAGAAGGCCCCCAGCCGAGAATGCGGCTGCAGGCCGGCGACATGAAGCGGATCGTCCGGTCGCCGGAGATCGCGGCGATCACGTCGGTCGAGTTCTCCGCCAGCAGGCGATAGCGCCGCTCCCCCTCCCACGCCCGGCGTTCCGCCACCAGCAGGTCCGCCTGCTGGCGCTTGAGGAGGGAGATGTCCGAATGGGTGAAATATCCGATGCCGTCGCTGGTGCGACGGGCGATGACACGGCGCCATTGATCGCGCGGCAGCTCGATCTCGAACGGCGATCCGGCGAAGCGCATGTTGTCGAGAAGTCCGGGCTCCAGCTGCTCGTCGGGCCGGCCGGCCGCCGCCCAGGCCCGGCGGACCACGGCGGCGAACGGCTGGCCGACGACCGTCTCGCTCGGGCGCACGCCATAGAGCCGGCGGAATTCGTCGTTCGCGGCGATGATGAGGTCGTTCTGGTCGAGCACCATGGCCCCGTCGGGAATATGGTCGAGCAGGTCGATGGAGAAGCCGCGCTGCGCGTCGCTCCGTTCGGACTCTGCCGGCTCCTGCACGAGCGCCTGCCAGATGCGGACGCGGTTGCCATCGGAGTCCGTCAAGGCATTCACACGCAGGCGCCGGCCGCGATGGTCGAAGACGAAGGGGCGCGATTGCGTCCGATGCCGCAGGACCCCGTCGCGGATGTAGCGCTCGATGTTGGCCTGCTCGGAAGCGTCGAGCCGGGCGGCGTAGAAGCGCCGGAGATTCTCCTCGTAGGGCTCGCCCACATGGACGTGGCCGTCGTGCTCCGGAAAGAACTTCAGAAATGTGTTGTTCCACAACAGGCAGCGGTCGTCCGCATCGAAGAGGCACAGCCCCATGTCCATGCCTTCGAGCAGGTCGGCGAAGAAATCATAATGCCGGCCGGTCACCGCAACACTCCGCTGGAGCTCATGGCGGATCGAGCCGCCCCTGAGCTTCGACGCGAATCTTTTCCTCCGCGCAATCACCTTAAAGGGAAAGATCGAAATCGCCTATGGTCAGCCACGCGGGGCTCCGGCGGTGCGGAATGACAAGTCTAAGCTTGCTGATTACCCCTCATGATACCACCAACGAGGATCGGGAAAAGGGCGCGGCCGCCGGATGGCGGGAGGTCGTCACGCCGGGATCTTCACGCTCCCCTGCGGGGAGGAGCGCCGGCGGGCCGCGCCAGTTGCCCACCATCCATCGGAGGATTGCCCGGCGTGGTCGCGCCATCGCCTAGCTAGTGGGATTCCATTGAAAGCCGGGCGGGCGCCCGGCAGGGGCCAGAGGCCCGCGTCATTTCACGCGATCGAGCTCCAGATGCGGCACGAACTGCCGGCCGGTGGCATCGGTGATGGGCGCTGCCCTGACCTTCAAATGGTCCCCGTCGAGCGCCTCGATGGTGCGCAGCAGGGTCTGGCCCTGCCATTGGGGAAACGTCGATTGCCAGACCGTGGTGGAGAAGGTGCGCGCCGCTTCGTCGACGCTGTAGGCGCCGGCATAGGCCATGGCAGGCCCCACCGGCTCGGAGGGCACGCCGCCGGTCCGTGGCGTCCGGTCCCGGCCGACGATGATGGCGCTGAACTGGCCGCCGGGCGTGAAGACGACGAGGCCCTGCGCGCCGGGTCCCCAGGTGTCGCGCCGCGACCCGTCGGTGAACGCGTCGTAAACGCTCACGATCTTCCACGCGCCCACGAGCCGGGCACCGATCGTATCCGCGGCCAGTGCCGCGCCGGCGTTGCACGCAGCGAGCGCCACAACGACAGCGGGAATGAAGGTCCTCATGCGCATGGCTGTTCTCCAGTCCTTCGGGACGATCAGGGCTTCAGGGACGCCGCATAGGCGGCGAGCGCCACCATTTCCGGCTCGCTCATCTCTTCGGTGTTCGCGCGCATGGGCGCGGCCAAGGGGCCATTGCGAAGGCCGTGCTTGAACTCGTAGAGCTGGCGCACGAGATAGGACGGCGAGCGGCCGGCGAGCGGCGGGATGTCGCCGATGCCCGTCAGTCCCTCGCCATGGCAGGCGACGCAGGCCGGGATGCGCGCGCCCAGCCCCTCATTCGCAATGCGCTCGCCCAGCGCGACGCTGCCGCGCGGGACATAGGCGGTGAAGGTCACGTGGTAATCGCGGTTGACGAAATTCTCCTCGTCGTCCGGCATCTCGATGATGCGGCCGGCGAGCGGCTCGGATGTCCCGTCCTTTTTCGGCGTGTAGTACCAGGAGGGGACCGTGCTCGCGGGAACCGTGTCGGTCTCCACCACATTGATGCGCGGCGGCAGCTTCAGCGCGGCGTAATAGGTGACGGCCTCGGCGATCTCCTGCTCGCTCAGGCTCCTGAGGGCCGCGATCATGCGGAAGACGTGGGTTCGCGCCTTGACCCCGGTGGAGCGGGCGCCGCTGCGGAAGTCGTCGATCTGCCGCAGCATGTAGTCGGCCGGCAGGCCTGCGAGGCTCGCATTCTCCGGCCCGCCGACGCCCTCGGGCCGGTGGCATACGCCGCAGGGCCGGGTATCGGGGTGACGCCCCTCCGCCACCACGGCGGGCATGGGCGGATGGGCGTCGGGAAACCAGTCGCGAGCCACGAAGAGATCGCGGATCTCGGTCAGCGTATAGCCCCGGCTGCTGCCCGGCACATGGCGCACCGTGCCGTCGTCCTTCGGCGGCACGGTGTCCGGCGGTGCGATGGGATAGGCCCAGACGGGCGGCGCCTCGTCGGCCCCGGCGGCCGAGGCGAGGAGGCAGGCTGCGGCGACGATAACGCCCCGCGCCAGCCGGCACGGAAAAAACATCTGCGGCCCCGATGAGTGCGAGATCGGCAGCCACCCCTGATGCGGCGCCGCGCAGATTATTATCGGGGCCGTGGGCGTGATGGACGGCAAAGTTTGCGTCTATTGACGGGCGGATGCGTCCGCCCGGCGCGCACGATCACGCCTGCTTCACCCATACCGTATCGGCAGGTTCCGCCGGGGCGCATGGCTGTGCGGCCAGCTCTGCCGAGGCCCGCAGGAAGGCGATGTCGCGCAGCCGGGCGCCGACGCCGTGGCCGATGGCATCGCTGCGCCAGAGCCGGGGCAGGATCTCCACCGCCCGCCCGCCGCGGCCGTGCAGGCGGATGAAGCCGGCCGCCTCCGCATCCTGCATCACCCCGCGCACGTGGGAGCGCGACAGGCCGAAGCGATGGGCCACGTCGCCGAAGACGAACGGACACTCCCGGCCATCGGGGGAGGACAAGGCGGCCTCGAACAGGGCCTCCAGCACCATGAGCCCGCCGGGCCGGCTGAAGAACAGGAGGAAATCCGTCTGCTCGCAGAGCAGGCGCGCACCCTCGGGCAGCAAGGCGAGGGACTGGCGCCGGATGGCGGCGTGGACCGCCGGATCCCGGTTGCGCACGCCGGCATAGCCGTTCCGGGGGCACAGGGTGTCGAGGATGATGTAGTCCGTGGCCATCCACTCCCGGTCGTGGGCGAGCATCCTGTCCGTGAGGCGGAGCAGCTTCACCCGGCGATCCCGCGGGGCTTGGCTGATCTCGACGAAGCCCACCGCCTGCATCCGCTCGATGAGGTGGTCCACATGGCGCGGGCTCGTCATGCCGAAGGCGGCCATCTGCTGCTTCAGCCGCCCCACCGAGAACCAGGTCTCCCGCCGGTCCACATGGTGATTGGCGTTGAGGATCACCGAGAGGGTGAACAGGAGGTAGCGGCTGGAATCCGTCAGCAGGCGGATGAGGAACGGGTTGCGGTCGAACAGAGCGAGGAAGCTGTCGCAATAGAGCTTCCGCGCCCGCAGATAGTCGGGATGATCGGCGATCTCCTCCACCGCCACCGGCACCCGCCCCAGCATTTCCATACCGCCGCCCTGCAACATGTCTCCCCCGACGCAACCTTGACGCAGCGACAACCGCAATTCGACTGCGCGGAAACGTGAGGAGGGCCGCGGCGGCATCGCGAAAACAGGCGACTATACCATTGCGAATCATCATCCGCAGCGCGGAGCGCAGCACGATTACCTGCCGCAACGGCATCGCTGATGGCGCCGCGACGAGAGGGAGCTTGAGCGTCTCCGTGTTGCCTTCGCCTTCCCGCGCATGTACGCCCCCGCCACGCCGCGCCACATGCGTCACGCGGAGGAGGTCGCGGCCCGGCGACGACATCGGGCGGGCCGCAACAGGGGGAGAGCGGGCATGAGCGAGCGGAATCCGAAGGCCGAGGGGACCGCCAGCCGGGCCGCGGCGCTGAAGGGGATGGCCATCCGGCAGGCCCGCAGCTTCGTGGTGCTGTTCCTGTATCTGTGGGTTCTGCTCGGCCTGTTCGTGCTCAATCAGGCGCTGGTGGAGCGCGCGCACGGCGATACCGTCACCTTCCAGGGCTTCGCCTTCCTCAACGCGCTGGTGCTCGCCAAGGTGATGCTGGTGATCGAGGAGCTGGAGGTCGCCCGCTGGCTCAGGGGCCGGCCGCTCATCCTCGTCATCTTCTACGAGGCGGCGATCTGCACGCTGTTCTTTCTCGTCTTCCACGTCATCGAACGCTCGGTGATCGCCAAGTTCAGCGGCCATGCCATCACCGCCAACGACATCGAGATCGGTGGCGGCGGGCTGGTGGGCGCGCTGATCGTGTCCGTCATCCTGTTCGTGTCGCTGCTGCCCTTCTTCGCCTTCAAGAACGTCACGCGGGCCATCGGCGCGGACCGGATGCGGCACATCCTGTTCAGCCGCCACGCCGCCGCCGACTGAGGCGGCGGGCGCCGCCTAGCTGTGCGAGCGCTCCACGCTGCTGAGGGTCGCCGCCACGTCCTGGTCGAGGTTCGCCTTCAGGAAGTGCTCGGTCTCGGGCAGGATGAGGTGGAAGTCGGTCAAGTTCTCCACCGCGATCCTCAAGGGCCCCGCCTCCACCTCCAGCACGTGGCCGCCCTGCCTGCGGTCGTCGGAGAGGAAGTGGAAGTGATAGCCCTCCACGCTGAACTCGGCGGAATAAGCCGGCGACCATATGCCCACCAGCGTGCCGTCCACATCCTCGAAGGTGAATTCGCTCTGGGTTTTCGCCGCATCGGCCAGCAGCGTGCCGGGCTTGGGCGGGCATACGGCGCGGGCCTTCACGCGCTTGAAGCGCCCGTCGAGCCGCACGGCGTGGAAGATGTTGTTGGAGGAGCGGAAGCAGTCGCAGGCGGCGCCGAGGCCGTCGAAGCTGGTGACGCCCTCCGTCTCCCCCACCTGATCGGCGGAAAAGCGCGTCACCACGGCGAAGGGCGAGCCCGCCTCCGCCGGTGCCTCATGCACCTCGCCGCCGGCCCGCGCCTGGAAGGCCTTGCCATCCAGCACCACCATCTCACCGTCGAGCCCGGCGAAGGTGCCGAGGCCGAAGTCGCCGTGCTCCAGGAGCGCGCCGACGCTGACCTCCCGGTCGTAGACCCCCGCCACCAGCGCGCCTGATGTGGAGATCTGGAACACCGTGTGCACCTCGGCCTTCAAGTGGTCGGCGAGGATGGCGCGGATATGCGTGCCGAGGTCCTTGCCCGACCGGGCCGCCTCCTGTTCCAGCGCGGTCTTGAGGGAGAGCGGAAGATCGATCTCGATGCGGGGCATGGGTCCGTCTCTCCGGCCGTCTCAGAGGCAACCGTCCTCCAAGAGCAGATTCAGGAGGCCGAGGCAAACGCAGGCGCGCCGGCAGAACGCCAGCTCGGGCGGGGCCATTCTTGATTCGGCGGGCGGGCGAACCCATACTGGCGGCATTGCCATCGCCAGCGGATTTTTGCCATGCCTTTGAAGGAAGAGGATATTCAGCCCGGCAAGTGCTACAAGACGAAGGGCCTCGACAATTACAAGGTCATCTCCATGACCCGGGGCATCGTCACCTACCAGACCTGGACCTCGCCTTTGCGCATCAACGTGGGCGTGAAGCAGTTCGCCGACGCGGTCTACAAGGAAGTGCCCTGTCCGAAATAGCGTAGACGCTGGGTTCGGATGACGCATCCGTCAGGAATGTTGCATTGCGGCATCGACGCGGCACGTCGGTAGAGGTATAGCTGGGAAACGCCCTGTGAGAACGTTTCCCGTGCTGTCCGCCGTCATCGCAACGCACAATTCCGAGCGCCGGCTCGTCCCGGTGCTGTCCGCGCTCGTGCAGGGCGTGACGGCCGGCGTGCTGAGCGACGTGACGCTGGCGGATTCCGGCTCCACCGACGGCACGGCCACCATCGCCGATGCCGCCGGCTGCAATTTCTTCAAAGGCGCGCAGGATCTCGGTCTCCGGCTGAAGCAGGGCGCGGCGCAGGGCCGGGGCTCCTGGCTCCTCTTCCTCACCGACGGCTCCATGCTGGAGGAAGGCTGGCCGCGCGAGGTGCTGGCCTTCATCGAGACCGCCCAGCGGCGCGGGCAGGCGGACCGGCTCGCCGCCACCTTCCGCCTCGCCGTGGATGGCTACGGCCTGCGTCCCCGCCTCGGAGAAGCCATGGCCGCCGCCCGCCTCGCCGTCATCGGCCTGCCGGCGCCGGGACAGGGCCTGCTGATCTCCCGCCGCTACTACGACAGGCTCGGCGGCCATCCCCAGGGGTCCAAGGCCGAGCGCCGCCTTGTCGCCCGCATCGGCCGCCGCCACATCCACGTGCTGCGCCCCCGCGTGCTGCTGCCGGAGACCGGCAAGGCGCCCGAGCTCATCCCGGCCTGATCTCACTCCAGAAAGCTGAAGCCCATGGTGCGGGCGTGATAGTGCAGCCCTCCATCCTGCACGATGAGGAACAGCGCGCGTTCGCTGCCGTCATTGTGGTGCGAATGCGGGGCGCCGGGCGGCGTCACCAGCGTCGCCCACTGGCGCCACGGGCAGCGGGCGCCGTCCACCATGGAATGGCAGGTCTCGCCCTGCAGCACGAGGGTGATGGCCGCGGAATTGTGCCGGTGTGCCCGCTGGTGCTCGCCGGGCGGCAGCGTGTTCAGCGAGAGGGTCAGGCTCGGCAGGATGTTGCGCGCCGCCGCCTGCGGCTCCGACGAGAAGATGAGGGCGATGCCTGAGGTCTGATTGTTCTGGGCGTGGTCGTAGATGATGTCGACCTGCCGGGCGATCTCCGCGGCCGGATAGTGCACCACCGCCACCGGCCGGCGCGCCTCGTCCGGCGGCAGGTCGCCGTTGAGGGCGAGCTGCGGCTCGTTGGAGACCACCCACAGCACGAGCTTTTCCGCCCCGGCGGTGATGCGCACGGGCGAGCCCGGCAGCAGGAACACGTCGCCCGGCGCGACGGCGAGGCTCTCGCCGAGGCAGTCCACCTGCCCCCGCCCCGCGATCACGTACCAGATGGAGCCGGTGGCCCTGAGGTCCACGGTGAAGCGCGCGCCCGCCGCCACCACCGCATAGCGCGCCAGCATCAGCGGCGTGGTGGCGGGGAAGGCGCACGCCAGCGCGTCCGACTGGTCGCAGGGGATGAAGCCGGTGGTCGCGCCATCCGCCAGCGCGCGCGCCGGCTCGTCGGTGAACAGGCGGCTCGGCACCGGCGGCAGCTTGATGTTGAAGGCGTTGCCGGAATTGAAGTAGCGCGCCCGCGCCTCCGCCGGGCTGTGGGGCGCGGCGGGCATCTGGGCCGGCAGATCGGCCATATCGGGTTTTTCACGCACGGCGGCTTGCTGGCTCATGATGCGGTCTCCTCGGAAACCAGCGCACCCAGCACGTCGGCCAGCACCTGCGTGCCGGCGGCGATGTGGGCGGGCTCGGCGAATTCATGCTCGGCGTGGGACACGCCATCGCGGCAGGGAATGAAGATCATGGCACTGGGGCACACCTTGGCGAGGTGGCGCGCATCGTGTCCCGCCGCCGAGAGGATGGGCATGGCGGGAATGGCGTGACGCGCGGCCGCTGCCGTGATCTTCGCCATCAACCCGGCGTCGAAGCCGTTGGGCGGCGCATCCACGAGGCGGGTGAGGCTGAGGCCGCAGGGCGCCGCCTCCTCCGCGCAGATGGCCTCGAAGCGCGCGCCGAGCAGATCCAGCGCCGCGCCGTCGGGATGGCGCAGGTCCACCCGGAAGGTCACGCGGGCGGGCACCACGGAAGGGGCGTTAGGCTCCATCACCAGCCGGCCGATGGTGAACATCACCTGATCGTCGTGGCCGCCGACCTCGGGATAGAGCCGGTGGGCCATGCGGGCGAAGGCGGCAAGCGCATCGCGCCGCTCGGCCATGGCCAGCGTGCCGGCATGGCCGGGGGCGCCTTCGATGACAGCTTCCCACGTCTTCTTGCCCTGGATGCCGGTGACGACGCCCACCACCTTGCCTCGTGCCTCCAGCACCGGCCCCTGCTCGATGTGCAGTTCCAGATAGGCGGCGACGGGAAAGCCGAGCGGCCGGCGCGGCAGATCGGGGAAGGCGGCGTGGAGCGCATCGAGCGCGGTCGCGACGCTCACGCCCTCCGCATCCGTCACGGCGCGGATGTCGGCGAGGCTGCGCACGCCGGCGAAGGCTTCGGAGCCCATCATGCCGGGGGCGAAGCGGGAGCCTTCCTCATTCATCCAGGCGACGACTGTGAGGTCGCGGCGGGGCTTTACGCCCGCATGCTTCAGCGTCACCACCGCTTCCAGCGCCGCCATCACGCCGGCCGCGCCGTCATATTTGCCGCCGGTGGGCTGGGTGTCGATGTGGCTGCCGGCGAGGATGGGCGCGAGCGTCCGGTCAGTGCCCGGCCAGGTGAGGAAGAGGCTGCCGGCAGCGTCGCACGCCGCCTCCAGCCCTTCCTCCCCGGCCCATGTCAGGATGAGCCGCCACGCTTCGATCTCACCTTCGGTGAGCGCCTGCCGGTCCACCCCGCCCTTGGGCAGCGCGCCGATCTCGGCGAGCCCCATCAGGCGAGACATGAGGCGGTCGGAGGAGATGGATGGTGTCGTCATGCCATGCCTCGTGTCCCGGCCGACTGGAGCGGAGCGCAAGGAGAGCCGGGACCCAGCGCAAGAACGTGCCGAAGGCGCGAGACCCCTGCCGCCGCAGGGGTCTTGACCGCTGCGCGGACGTCTCTCCTGGGTCCCGGCTCGGCGCTCCGGCTATGCCGTCGCTGGTCCGGGAGGCGTGTGCGCGCAACGTCCATCATCCCCTCACGCGGTGCGCATGATCTGGCCGGGGATGGCGCGCGGGTCGCGCGGCAGCCACTTGCCGGCTTCCACCTGCGCGATGAACTCGGCGAGCTGGGCGTTGAACAGCGCCGGTTCCTCGAGATTCAGCGTGTGCCCGGCCTTGGGGAAAACGCTGAGACCGCAGGCGGGGATCATCTTCTTGAGGTAGATGCCCGGCTGGAGGCAGTGGTCGTCCTCGTCGCCCACCATGACGAGGGTGGGCACCATCATCTTCTTCAGCCCCTCTTCCAGGTCCCAGAAGGAGGGTCGGCGCGCCTGCACGCCGCGCATGGTCATCGCCGCGCCGATGTCCGAATGGGTGGCGAGGCGGTCGGCGAACTCGCGCCAGCCGCGCGGGTCCTTCACTTCGAACTGCACGCGGCTCGCGCCCAGCGCGTAGATCTTGGAGAATTCCTTGGCGCCCAGCTTCTCGAAGTTTTCCGCGACCGCGAGGGAGACGCCGCGGAAATATTCCTCATGCGCCTTCTCGCAGCCATATCCCGCGCCGGCGACGGTGAGGGAGAGCGCGCGCTCGGGCGTGCGCAGACCGAAATGCACGGTGCAGAAGCCGCCCATGGAGAGGCCGACGATATGCGCCTTCTCGATGCCGAGGCCGTCCAGCACCGCCACGGCGTCATCCGCCGCGATGGCCTGCGAATAGGCCTCCACGTCGGTCGGGATGTCGGAGGGGGCATAGCCGCGCGCGGCGTAGGTGATGCAGCGGTGGCGGCGGGCGAAGAACCGCATCTGCGGCTCCCAGCTCATGTGATTGCCGCCGAATTCGTGGATGAAGAGGATGGGCGTGCCCTGCCCCGCCTCCTCCACATGGAGCTTCACGCCGTCCTTGGCGGGGATTTTGTGGGTCGCGGTGAGGTCTGCGTAGGTCATGGCAATGGTCCCTTGAGGGGGAATATTCAATTCTAGCGCACAGTCATGGCCGGGCTTGTCCCGGCCATCCACGTCGTAGCGCGGGGAACACCTACCTGGCATGTGTCCCGTCGGCCCGACGTGGATGCCCGGCACGAGGCCGGGCATGACGGCGTGACAGGAAACCCGTCCTCAGAACTGCGCCGGCACGTCATTCAACGTGCGGGCCTCGGCCACCAGCGACGGCAGCAGCTCCACGAAGCGGTCGGCCCATTCTTCCGGCACCGAGGTGGACACCTTGATGAAGCGGTCGCCGAAGCGGGCGGTGTGGTAGGTGCCCTGGCGGATCATCAGATCCTTGCGGCGGGCGGCCTCCACCAGGGCCTCGGGGCGGATGCCCGCCGCCTCGGTCTCGATGACGAGGAAGTTGCCGTGGGAGGGATAGACCGGCACGCTCAGGCCCTCGATGGCGAGGGCGGCGTCGTGGATCTTCGCCTTGTTGGCGCGGTCGATGCGGCGCACGGTCTGCATCCACTCGCCCTTCACCTTCAGCCCCGCCTCCGCCGCGCGCTGGGCGAGGACGCTCGCGCCGAGCACGGACGTGGTGCGGGCCGAGCAGGCGTCGAGCAGCTCCGGCGCGCCCACCAGCGCGCCGATGCGCATGCCGGCTAGACCCAGCCACTTGGAGAAGGAGAGCGAGACCAGCGCGCGATCCGGCGCTGCCAGCAGCGCGGGATAATGGCCATCGGCGAAGTCGCGATAGGTGCAGTCGTGCACCAGCAGCGCGCCGCAGTCCTTGGCGATCTCGCAGAACGCCTCAATCTCCTCGCGGGTGTAGCGGATGCCCAGCGGATTGTTGGGGTCCACGAGGTAGATGATGGCGGTGCGCTCATCCACGTTGGCGCGCAGCGCCTCGGGGGTGAGCTTGTAGTCCACCGCCGGATCGTAGATCGGGATCTCGATCACCTCGGCGCCCATCTGGCTGGCGAACAGGCAGGGCCACTTCCAGGTGGGATCGGTGGTGACGAAGGTGGTGCCCGGCCGGCAGTGGGCGCGGCACACGAGGGCCAGCGCATTCACGCCGCCCTCGGTGATGAGGGCTTCGGCGCCCGGCGTGCCGAGGTCGTCCACGATGGCGGCGCGCAGCGCCTCGAAGCCCAGCGGGGGCGCGTAGGCATTGTATTCCTGCGCGCGGATGGAGGCGATCATGGCCTCTTCCACGGCGGGATGGGCGGCGATGTGGTTGGTGTTCTGGCCCATCCAGATGAGGCCGGGAGTGGAGAACAGGGTATCGAAATAGCGGTTGCGCAGCCGGGCGGAGGACATGAAGGCAGTTTCCTCGAAGGGGAGGCCGGCGCGCCCTTGCGGCGGCGCCGGCAAACGGGTGCGTCAGATGACCGAGCCGCGGGCGGAGATGCCGCCGTCGATGGTCACGTTGGTGCCGGTGATGTAGCCGGCGCGCGGGGAGGCGAGGAAGGCGACGAGATCGGCCACTTCCTCGGCGGTCGCGGGGCGCTTGCCGGGATACTTGTCGAACAGCTCCTCCCAGCGCTCCTCGGCGCCGAGCATGTCGATGGCCTTGCGCTTCATGATCTTGAGCATGCGGTCGGTGGCGACCGGGCCGGGGTTCACGCCCACCACCCGCACGCCGTCATTCAGGCTCGCGCCGCCGAGCGCCTTGGTGAAGCTCATGAGCGCGGCATTGCCGGTGGAGCCGGCGATGTAGCTCGCATCCCAGTTCTCGCCGGAATTGCCGATGACGTTGACGATCACACCGTCCTTGCCGCGCATGCGGGCGTAGTAGGCGCGCGAGAGGGTGATGTAGCCGAATACCTTGAGGTCGAAGCCGCGCCGCCAGGACGCATCGTCCACCACGTCCAGCGAGCCGGCCGGGATGTCGCCGGCATTGTTGACGAGGATGTCCACGTCACCCACGTCCGCCGCCAGCTTCTCCATGGCTTCCGTGGAGCCGAGGTCCACCGGATAGATCCACACCTTCACGCCGTGGGCGGCCTCGATCTCGGCCTTGGCCTCGGCGAGGGCCTCGCCGTTGCGGGCGGCGAGATGGAGATGGCAGCCTTCAGCCGCGAACACGCGGGCCGTCGCAAGGCCGATGCCCTTGGACGCGCCGGTGATGAGGGCGGTCTTGTCGGTGAGGTCGAGCTTCAAGTTTGCATCTCCGATGGGCAGGTGGCGCCGAAGGGGTCGCCAAATTGGATATACAAACTCTAGCAATATGCATACCAAGAAATTCAAAAAACGCTCAGAAGCGGCTCACCCATAGGCGGCGAGGAAGTCCAGAAGATCGTCCCCCAGCAGGTTCACATGGTCCCGCATGGCGCGCTGGGCGGCCTCGTCATCGTGCACGCGAATGGCCGCGATGACCTCGCCATGTTCTTTCAATGTCTTGGGAATCCGGCTCGGGCGGTGGGTCACGCGGCGGCGATAGGCGGCCACCTGGTTGCGCAGGCGGCGCGTCTGGTCGGCGAGGAAGCCGTTGCAAGAGGCCTCGTAGACCGCCTCGTGGAACTCCTGATTCACATCATAGAAGAGATCCACGTCGCCTGACGCACTAACCTCCTCCAAGCGCTTGTGAATTGCTTCGATTCGGCCGAGCTGCGCGGGGCTCGCCCGCCGCGCCGCCAGGCGCGCGCACAGGCCTTCCAGCTCGGCCATCACCTGGAACATCTCGATCAGGATCTGCGCGGAAATGGTGCGCACGACGGCGCCCTGCCGGCCGCGCAATTCCACCAGATGGCTGGCGGCAAGCAGCCGAAAGGCCTCGCGCACGGGGGTGCGGGACACGCCGAACTGCTCGGCAAGCTCTTGTTCGTCCAGCTTCGAGCCCGGTTCCAGCCGGCCGGAGGAAATATCCGCCTCCAGCGTGCGGCGGATGCGATCAGCCAGGGTCTCGCCGGGCAGGCCGGAGCGACCATTCTGATCAAGCGGCAGGCAGGTGCTGCCTTCTTGTGCACTCATGATAGCCATTTGCATTCTCGAAATTGCAGTTCAGTATACATCAACGCAACCGCGGCATCCATCCAAGGGCCTCCGGAACGCGCAATGTCCCGTTACCTTCAGTGGTTGACGCCCGGCGTGCGGTCCATAGAGTGTCCTTGCAAGAAGTGTGGCATGTCGATTGCTAGCAGGGAAGGCATGACCACCGTTCTTTCGCATGCGCCGATGGGCGCTCATTATACAAAGAAGAAAGAGGCAGGCTTGCCGGTTTCCATCCAAGGTTCCGGCGAGGCCGCCCTCGCCGCCAAGGCGGCGGGCGCGTCCGACGCCGCGCAGATTCTCTCCCTCACCGGCGTCACCAAGACGTTCGGGGCCACCCGCGCCCTCGACGGCTTCACGGCGACCATCGACAAGGGCGAGTTCGTCACCGTGGTCGGCCCCTCCGGCTGCGGAAAGAGCACGCTCTTCAACATCGTCGCCGGCCTCGAGGAGCCGGACCCCGGCTGCGCCATGCGCTTCGAGGGCAACAGTGTGATCGCCGCCGACCTGCTCGGCCGCGTCTCCTTCATGCCCCAGCGCGACCTGCTGCTGCCGTGGCGCACGGTGATCGACAACGCCATCCTGGCGCTGGAGGTGGAAGGCGCCCCCCGCAAGGAGGCCCGCGCCCTCGCGGAAAAGATGTTGCCGGAGTTCGGCCTCACCGGCTTCGGCCAGCAGTATCCGCACCAGCTCTCCGGCGGCATGCGCCAGCGCGTGGCGCTGATGCGCACCTTCCTGTTCAAGCGCGACCTGATGCTGCTGGACGAGCCGTTCGGCGCGCTGGACGCCCTCACCCGCACCATGATGCAGCGCTGGCTGCTGGACGTGTGGCAGAAGCACCAGCGCACCATCCTGTTCATCACCCACGACGTGGACGAGGCCCTGTTCCTCGGCGACCGCGTGCTGGTGATGAGCGCTCGTCCGGGCAAGGTGAAGCTGGAGCAGAAGGTGGACCTGCCCCGCCCGCGCCCGGCGGAGATCGTCATCTCCCCCGAATTCATCCGCCTCAAGCGCACGCTTCTGGAGGCCATCGAGGAGGAAGCCATGAAGTCCTTCACCGCGGAGGGCAAATGATGACCACTCAAGTGATGGCTGCTCTTGTTGAAAAGCCCGGCTCCATGGAGGCCTCCGAGTGGGAGGCCCGCGTCGCCCTCGCCGCCTGCTACCGCATGGTGGCGAAGCTCGGCATGGACGACCTGATCTACAACCATATCTCCATGCGGGTGCCGGGGCATGAAGAGCAGTTCCTGCTCAACCCCTACGGCCTTCTCTTCGACGAGATCACCGCATCGAGCCTGGTGAAGATCGACATCGACGGGCGCAAGATCGACAACACGCCCTACGAGATCAATCTCGCCGCCTTCGTCATCCATGCGGCGATCCACAAGACCGGCTCGGATGCCGCCTGCGTGCTGCACACCCATTCGGACGCGAGCGTCGCCGTCTCGGGGCAGGAAGAGGGGCTGCTGCCGCTCTCCCAGTTCGCCATGCGCTTCTACAACCGGCAGGCGTTCCACGATTACGAGGGCGTCGCCATCGACATGGACGAGCAGGCCCGCCTCGTGGCGGACCTCGGCACGAACAAGGTGATGCTGATGCGCAACCACGGCATCCTCACCGTGGGCCGCACGCCGGGCGAAGCCTTCATGCTGCTCTATTATTTCGAGCGCGCCGCGCGCATCCAGCTCGCCATGCAGGCGGCCTGCGCCTCCGGCGTGAAGCTGGTGATGCCGCCCCCCGAGGTGTGCGAGAAGGCCGCCCGCCAGTTCTGGGAGATGCAGGGCGACATCCTTGTCCCCGGCGAGCGCGAATGGCCGGCCCTCATGCGCCAGCTCGACCGCGCCGACCCGAGCTACCGGAGCTGAGCGGCATGGCCGGTTCCCGCCGCGCTGTCATGCCCCGGACAAGCCGGGGGATGACGAGCGGATAGAGCCAGACGACCCTTACAAAAACACCAAGAACGCACCCTTCCAGCGGAGACCACCTGATGATCCCTCGCCGAACCTTCCTCTCCACCCTCGCGGCCGGCGCCGCGCTTCTCTCCACCGCCGTCGGCGCCCTGCCGGCCCTCGCGGCTGACCCGGTCCCCGCCACGCTGCGGCTCAAGTGGCTGCCCCAGGCGCAGTTCGCCGGCTTCTACGTCGCGGTGGCCAAGGGCTACTACAAGGCCGAGGGCATCGACCTCACCATCAATCCGGGCGGCCCGAACATCCTCGCGGAAAACCTCGTCGCCACCGGCGCCGACACGTTCGGCCTCTCCGGCGGCCTCGACAGCGTGTTCGCCGCCCGCGACAAGGGCCTGCCGGTGGTGTGCGTCGGCATCTCCCACCAGCTGACGCCCTTCGTCTTCGTGGTGCGCGCCGACGGTCCCATCAAGACCATCCAGGACTTCAAGGGCAAGAAGGTCACCACCTGGTTCACCGGCGCGAACCACGTGCTCAAGGCCATGCTGACCAAGAACGGCATCGATCCCGCGCTGGTGGACATCCAGCCCCAGCAGGTGAGCGTGACGCCGTTCGTGGACGGGCAGGTCGATGTCATCACCGCCACCCGCTACAACGAATACTACACCATCAAGACCCGCATGGGCGAAGAGAAGCTCCGCACCTTCGTGGCGGAGGATTCCGGCATCACCTTCCCGCGTGACACGCTGATCGTCTCGGAGACGACCGCCAAGGAGAAGCCGGAGCTGGTGAAGGCCTTCCTGCGCGCCTCCATCAAGGGCTGGAAGGATGCCTTCTCCGATCCCAAGGGCGCGGTGGACACCATCATGAAGGCCGCCCCCACGCTGGACCGCGCCCATCAGGAATTCCAGCTCGCCGAGGTGCAGAAGCTGATGACGGCCGGCAAGGTGAAGGAGGACGGCCTGTTCTGGATCGACATGGACGCGGTGAAGATCACCCAGCAGCTCTTCCTCGACGCCAAGGTCATTTCCAAGCCCGTCGACCTCGCCGCCACCTTCAACCGCTCCTTCCTTGAAGCCATCCCGGTGGCGGACCGCCGTCCGTGAGCGCGGCAACCCTCCAGTCCCCGGCCACACGGCCGGGGACTTCCCCGCTCGTCACGGCGCTCTTCCGCGCCGTGCGCGGGCTCGCCATCCTCCTCGCCGTGCTGGCGGCGGTGGAGGGACTCGTCATCGTCCTCAATGTGAAGCCCTGGTACGTGCCGCGGCCGACCCTGGTGCTGAACGCCATCCTCGCCACGCCCGAGCCCTATGTGCAGGGCTTCCTGCGCACCCTCACCGAGACGCTGATGGGCTTCACCTCGGGTGCGATCTTCGGCGTGGGCATCGCCATCGTCTTCTTCCGCGCACGGGTCTTGCGCGAGCTGATCTTCCCGGTGTTCGTGGTCTCGCAGACCATCCCGGTCATCGCCTTCGGCGCGCTGGTGGTGCTGTGGTTCGGCAACACGCTCATCGCCAAGGCCGCCATCTCCTTCTACCTCACCTTCTTCCCGGTGACGGTGAACGCTTTGCTGGGCCTTGAAAGCGTGGACCCGCGCCAGGAGGCGCTGATGCGCTCCTTCGGCGCCAGCCGCTTCCAGATCCTCACCCGGCTCCAGCTTCCGGCGGCCCTGCCGCAGATCTTCGTGGCGCTGCGCCTCGCCTCGGCGCTGTCGCTGGTGGGCGCCATCGTCGGCGAATGGTTCGGCGACACGGTGGGCCTCGGCGTGCTGCTGCTGCAAGGCATGTACAACGAGAACGTCACCGCCATCTGGGCCGCCATCGCCATGTGCGCGCTGCTCGGCACCGGCTTCTATGCCGTGGTGGCCGCCGCCGAGCGCGCCCTCGTGTTCTGGGGGGCCGAGCAATGAGCGCGCCTCAATCCTCCCGCGCGCTCCAGCGCGGCGCCCTCGGCATGGTGCTGCTGGTCCTCGCCTGGGAAGGCGTCGCCCGCGGCTTCAATCTGCCGGCCTATACGCTGCCCTCGGTCAGCGCCATCCTCGGCAGCATCTTCGACCACCGCACGACGCTGTTCCTCGCCGGGGCCTACACCTTCGCGGAAGCGTTCTCCGGCTATGTCATCGGCGCCGTCATCGGCATCGCGCTGGCGGTGGTCATCACCCTCATTCCCATGACGCGCAACGCCATCGTGCCGGTGGCCACCTCCATCAATTCGGTGCCGGTGGTGGCGTGGTCGCCGCTGATCCTCCTGTGGTTCGGCATCGGCATGCCGTCGAAGGTGGTGATGGTGGCGCTTGCCGTCTCCTTCACCGTCTTTCTCTCGGCCCTCGCCGGCCTCGACCGGGTGGACCGCCGCTCGGTGGACCTCATGCGCTCCTTCGGGGCGGGGCGGCTCGCCATCCTGTTCCGCCTGCGCCTTCCCACCGCGCTGCCGTTGATCGCCGCGGGCCTGCGCGTCTCCACCGTGCGCGCGGTCATCGTCGCCATCGTCACCGAGATGCTCGGCGCCTATGACGGCCTCGGCTGGGTGATCTATCAGGCGGTGCTGCAGGTGGATTTCGTGAAGGTGTGGTCGGCCATCTTCATCGCCTCGGCTGCAAGCCTCGCCTTCTTCGGCCTCGTCGGCCTCGCCGAGCGACGGCTGGTGTTCTGGAAGTAGAGCGGTCGCGGTGACCGCCTCCACTTCACCGCCCTAACCGTCATGCCCAGGCTTGTCCCGGGCATCCACGTCGTGCCGATCGCGCCACCGTCGGCGGATGGAGCGCCCGGCCGCGCCACATGGATGGCCGGGACGAGCCCGGCCATGACAGCCCCAGATGTCTGCCCCGAGCGCTTCCACGACCTTTCACAACGGACCGCCCATGACCCGCAAGATGCATTTCGGACTGTTCCTACTCGGAACGGGGAGCCACATCGCCGGCTGGCGCGTGCCGGGGGCCGTCGACACCTTCGAGGACATCGAGGCGGTGCGGCAGATCGCGGCCACCGCCGAGCGCGGGCTGTTCGACCTCATCTTCATGGGCGACAACCTCAACGCCGACCCGTCCGCGCACCCCTCCTACACGGCGCGGCTCGAGCCGCTGACACTGCTCTCCGCCGTTGCGGGCGCGACGAAGCACATCGGCCTCGGCGGCACCGTCTCCACCACCTATTCCGACCCCTACACGGTCGCCCGCGCCTTCGCCTCGCTGGACCACATCTCCGGCGGCCGCGCCGTGTGGAATGCGGTGACCACCGCCGCCCCGGCCGCCGCCGCGAACTTCGGCACCCAGCACCCCGACCATTCCAAGCGCTACGAGATCGCCGGCGAGTTCCTCGACGTGGTGAAGGGCCTGTGGGACTGCTGGGCGGACGACGCCATCGTCGCCAACCGGGAGACCGGCCTCTACATCGACCCCGCCAAGGTGAAGGCGCTGGACCATGAGGGCGAGTTCTTCAAGGTGAAGGGGCCGCTCAACATCTCCCGGTCCCCGCAGGGCCATCCCATCATCTCCCAGGCCGGCGGCTCCGAGCCGGGCCAGCAGCTCGCCGCGCGCACCGCGGACATCGTGTTCGCCGTGGTGCAGGACATGGCGGAGGCGCAGGCCGGCTACAAGTCGCTGAAGGATCGCCTGCCCGCCCTCGGCCGCAAGTCCGAGGACGTCTGCGTGCTGCCGGGCGTGATGCCGGTGGTGGGCCGCACGGCGCAGGAGGCGCGGGAAAAGCTCGCCGAGCTGATGCGCTTCGTGGATGCGAAGAACGCGCTGGGTATGCTCTCCGAGCGTTTCGGCACGGACATGAGCGCCTACGACCTCGACGGCCCCATCCCCGACCTGCCCGAGGCGGACACCTACAAATCGTTCACCGGCGTGATGCTGGCCAAGGCCAAGCGCGAGGGCGGCACCCTGCGCGACGTCTACAACATGGTCGCAGCCGCCCGTGGCCACTGGGTGCTGGTGGGCTCGGCGGAGGAAGTCGCCGACACACTCCAGCTCTGGTTCGAGAGCGGCGCGGCGGACGGCTTCAACGTGATGCCGCCCTATTTCCCCGGCGCGTTCGACGATTTCGTCGATCTGGTCATCCCGATCCTGCAGGAGCGCGGCCTGTTCCGCACCGCCTATGAGGGGCCGACCCTGCGGCACCTTCTGGGGCTGGAGCGGCCGGCCAATCCCAATTTCTGAACGGCAGGCAGACGACTGCCTTTCCTTCGCCGCGGCGATCGGCCAAACAGGCCCATTGCCGCGCCGCAGGGTTGCCCCATGTCCTTCGTTCCTCCCCGCGCGGTCCTCGACCGGCTCCGGCCGGAAGGCCCGCTGCTGAAAGCGCTCGCCGCCGCCTGCTGCCTCGTCATCACCGTGCTGTCACTGCTGCCGGGGAACGAGCGGCCGCACACCGGCTTCTCTGGCAATATCGAGCATGTGGTCGCCTATGCCGGAACAGCCTGCTTCGTCGCGCTGGCGCTGCTGCGGCGGCCCGTGGCGGTGCTGGTGATCGCCTTCTCGGCGGCCTCCGCTTTCTTCGAGATCTGCCAGATCTGGATTCCCGGCCGCTCCGCCGGGTTCGACAACTGGTTCGCGAGCACGCTCGGGGCGCTGATCGGGGTCTCCGCCGCCCGCTATATCGTGCTGCCGCGCCTTTCGGCGTGGCTCGCCCGCCACTGAGAGCGGGCGAGCGCCTCACTGCCCCAGCGGGTGGTGCATCTTGTCGATGGCGGTCGCGCCGATGGCCTCGATCTTGTACTGGATCTTGACCTTGCCGGCCTTCTCGAAGGTGAGCGTGGCGTCCATCATCTCGCCCTCCTTGAGCTGCTCCTTCAGGTCGACGAAGACGAGGTGATGGCTGCTCGGCTCGAGCACGAGGGTGCCGCCGGCCGGGATTTCAAGCCCGCCCTTGATGGGCATCATGCGCATCAGGCCATCCTTCATGGTCATCTCCTGCAGTTCGACGCGCCGGGCGAAGGGCGCGAAGGCGGAGACCAGGCGGTCGGGCGTCATGCCTGAATTGTGGATGGCGACATAGCCGGCGCCCATGTCCGATCCGAGCGGGGTCGCCCGCGCCCAGGGGTGGTCGATGAGCAAGTCGCCGACCTTGTATTCATGGGCCAGAAGCTGCTGCGCCGAGACGAGCAGCAGGCAGAGCGCGAAGAGCGTCGCGGCAAGGATTTCCTCGCCATAGAAGCGGCCAGCAAGGCGGCTGCGCCGCAGGTGCGGACGTTGGGTCATGTTTCCTCCGGAGATGCGATCCGCCTGGGCGGACGTTTGCGTCTGGTCAGCGACCGAGCGGTGGACGCATCACACCGGGGGCGCACGCGCGGGCGGGAGCGGTCGCCCCGGAGCCAGACGAACGGCGACGCCATCGGCGCTCCGGCGGACCGGCGCAGCCTGCCCTTCAGGCAGGTGCGGCACAGGCGGCAGCGGGCCTTCCAGCACATCGAGGATAAGGCAAGCGCCGATGCAGCAATCGTCGCCGGAAACCGCGTGGCCAGACGCCGCGCCGCTGCCCGGGCCGGCGGCCGAGACAGCGCACAGCGCGCCATCCCCCGTGCCGGCGAACGCGCCGCCCGCCAGCCCCGCCAGCAGAAGCTGAAGGACCAGCACATAGGCGCTCAGGATCGCAATCGTATCGCGCGCGGCGGGACGCGGGGCAGCCATGATGGAGGCCTCAGGCGGCGCTGATCGCGCGCGGGGAACTCGCGCGCCTGTCGAGCTTGCCACCGCCTGGGGCCGACGAAAAGCGCCGTCGTTACGGCATCTTGCTGCGCGCCTTGACGCACGCCCCAATCATTCTATTGATACATTATATCAGTTCATGCGCCGCACCTGCGCGCGCTCGTCCGGAGCCTGCCCATGATCCCAATCCGCCGCGACGTCACCGACGCCCGCACCGATGCCCGACTGCCCACCACCGTGCTTTCCGGTTTCCTCGGCGCCGGCAAGACGACGCTGCTCAACCACATCCTCGCCAATCGCGAGGGGCTGCGCGTTGCCGTCATCGTCAACGACATGAGCGAGGTGAACATCGACGCCGAACTGGTGCGCTCCGGAGGCGCCAACCTCTCCCACACCGAGGAGAAGCTGGTGGAGATGACCAACGGCTGCATCTGCTGCACGCTGCGCGACGATCTCCTCACCGAGGTGCGCCGCCTCGCGCAGGATGGGCGCTTCGACTATCTCCTCATCGAATCCACCGGCATCGCCGAGCCCTTGCCGGTGGCCGCCACCTTCGATTTCCGCGACGAGAACGGCCAGTCCCTCTCCGACGTGGCGCGGCTCGACACCATGGTGACGGTGGTGGACGCGGCGAACCTGCTGAAGGACTTCGGCTCCCGCGACTTCCTGCGCGACCGGGGCGAGGTGGCCGGCGAGGAGGATCAGCGCACGCTGGTGGACCTTCTCACCGACCAGATCGAATTCGCCGATGTCATCATCCTCAACAAGGTGTCGAGCATCGACGAAGAGCGGCTGAAGATCGTACGAGGGGTGGTGAAGTCGCTCAATCCCGATGCGCGCCTGATCGAGACCGACCAGTCCCGCGTGCCACTCGCCGAGGTGCTGGGCACCGGGCGCTTCGATTTCGAGAAGGCGAGCACGCATCCCGTCTGGTTCAAGGAGCTGAACGGCTTCAAGGACCATGTGCCGGAGACGCAGGAATACGGCGTGTCGAGCTTCGTCTATCGCGCGCGGCGGCCGTTCCATCCCGAGCGCTTCCAGGCCTTCCTGGCGCAGACCTGGCCGGGGCTGGTGCGGGCGAAGGGGTTGTTCTGGCTGGCGACGCGGCCGAAGCGCGTGGGCGAGATGAGCCTTGCCGGCTCCATCTGCCAGACCGGCACCGCCGGGCGCTGGTGGGCGAGCGTGCCGAAGGAGCACTGGCCGACCCAGCCGGACTGGCGCTCGTGGCTGCGCTCCCACTGGGTGCCCGGCTATGGCGACCGGCGGCAGGAACTGGTGTTCATCGGCATGGGGTTGGACGAGGGCGCCATGCGCGCGGCCCTCGACGCCTGCCTCGTCGGCCCGGCGGACCCCAAGAGGTTCGACGCCAGCGCCTTCAAGAATTTGCCGGACCCCTTCCCCAACTGGGAAGCGGTGCCGGCCTGAGCCAAAAAAGAAAGGGAGGGGCCTGAGACCCCTCCCCTCGCCTCACGTCATGCAAGGACGGGAGGGGCGCGCGGCCCCTCCCTTTGGCGTCACTTCATGGTGGGCATCACGAATTCGGCGCCGGCGCGGATGCCGGTGGGCCAGCGGGTGGTGATGGTCTTGAGGCGCGTGTAGAAGCGCACGCCCTCCGGCCCGTGCATGTGGTGGTCGCCGAACAGCGAGGCCTTCCAGCCGCCGAAGGAGTGGAACGCCATGGGCACCGGGATCGGCACGTTGATGCCGATCATGCCCACCTTGATGCGGTGCGCGAACTCGCGGGCGGCATCGCCGTCGCGGGTGAAGATCGCTGTGCCGTTGCCGAATTCGTGGGTGTTGATCAGCTCGGCGGCGGTGTCGTAGCTGTCGGCGCGCACCACGGAGAGGACGGGTCCGAAGATCTCCTCCTTGTAGATGCGCATGTCCGGCGTCACGTGGTCGAACAGGGTGCCGCCGATGTAATAGCCATCCTCATAGCCCTGGAGCTTGAGGCCACGGCCGTCCACCACCAGCTTGGCGCCTTCCGCGACGCCCTGGTCCACATAGCCGGACACCTTGTCGAGGTGCTGCTTCGTCACCAGCGGCCCCATCTCGGACTCGGGGTCCGTGCCGGGGCCGACCTTGAGCGCGCGCACCCGCGGCTCCAGCTTGGCCATCAGCGCCTCGGCGGTGGCCTCGCCCACCGGCACGGCCACCGAGATGGCCATGCAGCGCTCGCCGGCCGAACCGTAGGCAGCGCCCATCAGGGCGTCGACGGCCTGGTCCATGTCCGCGTCGGGCATGACGATCATGTGGTTCTTGGCGCCGCCCAGCGCCTGGCAGCGCTTTCCGGTGCGCGCGGCGGTCTCGTAGATGTAGCGGGCGATGGGGGTAGAGCCCACGAAGCTCACCGCCTGGATGTCCGGATCGTCGAGCAGCGCGTCAACGGCGGTCTTGTCGCCGTGGATGACGGTGAACACGCCGTCCGGCAGGCCGGCTTCCTTCAGCCACTGGGCCAGCAGCAGGGAGGCGGAGGGATCGCGCTCGGAGGGCTTCAGGACGAAGCAGTTGCCGCAGGCCAGCGCCACCGGGAACATCCACATGGGCACCATGGCCGGGAAGTTGAACGGCGTGATGCCGGCGACCACGCCGAGGGGCTGGCGCACCGCGTGGCTGTCGATGCGGGTGCCCACGTCCTCGGTGATCTCGCCCTTCAGAAGCTGCGGGGCGGCGGTGGCGAACTCCACCACCTCCATGCCGCGCTGCACTTCGCCCTTGGCGTCGGAGAACACCTTGCCGTGCTCGGCGCTCACCACCTCGGCGATCTGGTCCACGCGCTCTTCCAGGATGCGCAGGAAGGCGTTGAGGATGCGCGCGCGGCGCAGCGGCGTGGTGGCGGCCCAGCCGGGGGCGGCCTTGTTGGCGATCTCCACCGCCGCGCGGACTTCGGCGGCGGACGCGAGCGGAACCTCGCCGGTCTGCGCACCGGTGGCGGGATTGTAGACCGGCGCCGTGCGGCCGCTGGTGCCGGCGACGAGCTTGCCGCCGATGAAGTGGGAAATCTGCGTGGGCATGATGCGCCTCCCGTTTGAATTGCCTCCGTGATGGCGCTTCAAACGACGCGCAGCAATGCCATTGTCCGAGCATCTGTTGTGCGAATATTATAGCCCATGGACATCGCCCTCGATTGGGATCACCTGCGCGTCTTCCTCGCCGTCGCCCGGCGCGGGCAATTGCTCGCCGCCGCGCGGCAGCTGGCGTTGAACCACGCCACCATCGCCCGCCGGCTCGATGCGCTGGAGGCGGCGTTGGGCAGCCCCCTGTTCGACCGCCGCCCCACCGGCTGCGTCCTCACCCAGGCAGGCGAGCGGCTTTTGCCGGCGGCGGAGCGGGTGGAGGCGGAAATGCTGGGCATCGCCGAGCGGTTCCGCAAGGAAGAGGCGGAGGTCTCCGGCACCGTGCGCATCGGCGCGCCGGACGGGCTGGGCAATTATTTCCTCGCGGCGGAGCTGGGGCGGCTCGCGCTGCTCCATCCCCATCTGGTGGTGGAACTGGTGCCGCTGCCGCGCACCTTCTCCCTCTCCCGGCGCGAGGCGGACCTTGCCATCGTGCTGGACCGGCCCACCGAGGGCCGCCTGACGGTTTCGCGCCTCACCGACTACACGCTGGGCGCCTATGCCGCCGCCAGCTACATCGCGGCTTTCGGCGCACCGGAGAGCGAGGCGGATCTTGCCGGCCGGCGGGTGGTGACGGGGGTGGAAGACCTCGCCTATGCCTCGGCGCTGGATTATTCCGGCGTGCTGGAGAAGCATGGCGGCCAGCCCTTCCGCTGCGCCAGCGTCACCGGCCAGATGGAGGCGGTGCGCTCGGGTGCCGGCATCGGCGTGCTGCACGACTTCGCCGCCGCTTATTATGGCGACGCGCTGGTGCGCATCCTGCCGCGCATCGCCTTCCGCCGCAGCTATTTCCTGCTCGCCCATCCCGACACGGTGGAGGTGCGCCGCATCGCCACCGTGCGCGCCTTCCTCGCCCGCCGTTTCCGCGAGGAACGCGCCCGCTTCATCTGCGAATGAACGCGGCCCGGTCCGCCCGCACCACCGCCGTGATGGTGTCCAGCACCGCCCGCACGCGGGCGAGGTGGGCGAGATCATCGTGGACGGACAGCCAATAGCTGCGGGTGAGGCGCACCTCGTCCTCCAGCAGCGGCACGAGCGCGTCATGGAGCGCCATTTGGGCCGCCGCGAGGAAGGCCGGCAGCACGCCGATGGCCGCGCCGGAGAGCACCGCATTTACCTGCGCGATGACGCTGGTGGAACGGATGACCGGCTTCAGTTCCACCCCCGGGCCCAATTGCGAGAAGTCGAGGGCGCGGGTGAAGAGGAGTTCGGGGATATAGCCGGCGAGCACATGGTCTTTCAGGTCATCCGCCGTCGCCGGCCGCCCGCGCCGGTCGAGATAGGCCGACGTGCCATAGAGCCCGAGCGTGTAGTCCGTGAGCTTGCGCACCTTTACCTGCCCGGCGATGGGCCGGTCCAGCGTGATGGCGATGTCCACCTCGCGGCTCGCCAGCGAATAGGACCGCGGCAGGGCCACCAGCTCCGTCTCCAGCCTCGGATTGTCGGCGGAGAGGGCGGCGAGCCGCGCCGCGAGATAGCCCACGCCCAGTCCCTCCGGCGCGCCGATCCGCACCCGCCCGGTGGGCTGGCGCTCGCCCTCGCCGAGGCCGGTGATCTTGCGCAGCACGAGGGATTCCATCTCCTCCGCCGCCTGCGCCAGCTTCTGCCCCTCCTCGGTGATGAGGGTGCGCCGCCCGGCGCGGGTGACGAGGGGGGCGCCAACCTGCTTTTCCAGCCGCGCGACGCGCCGGCCCACCGTGGTATCGTCCAGCCCCAGCGCCCGCCCGGCGCCGGCCATGCGCCCGGTGCGGACGAGCTGGAGGAAGATGCGCAGGTCGTCCCAATCCATGGTGCGGTGAAGTCCGTGCGCGTGTTGAGGCCATTCCTGCAAAATTGCAGGATGGATCGGAACCTATCGTTCTTGCGTGCAGAAATCCAAGCTGGGATCACCAGCGGAGACAAACAAGCGGGAGGCGCCGGTGGAACGGCTCGAAGGAGATTACGACTATATCGTCGTGGGCGCCGGCACGGCCGGCTGCATCGTCGCCAACCGCCTCTCGGCCGATCCGCGCACCCGCGTGCTGCTGCTGGAAGCCGGCGGGCGGGACAACTGGATCTGGTTTCACATCCCCGTCGGCTATCTCTTCGCCATCGGCAATCCGCGCGCCGACTGGATGTTCAAGACCGATGCCGAGCCGGGGCTGAACGGCCGCGCGCTGAACTATCCCCGCGGCAAGGTCATCGGCGGCTGCTCGGCCATCAATGCCATGATCTCCATGCGCGGGCAGGCAGCGGACTATGACCACTGGCGCCAGCTCGGCCTCTCCGGCTGGGGCTGGTCGGACGTGCTGACGGCCTTCAAGTCGCTGGAGGACCATTTCCTCGGCGCCAGCGACATCCACGGGGCCGGCGGCGGCTGGCGCATCGAGCCGCCCCGCATCGAATGGCCGGTGCTGAACGCGGTGGCCAACGCTGCTACGGAACTCGGCATCCGCAAGGTGCCGGACTTCAACACCGGCGACAACGAGGGCGTCGGCTATTTCCATGTGAACCAGAAGTTCGGCCGACGCTGGTCCTCCGCACGCGGCTTCCTGAAACCCGCCCTCGGCCGCCCCAACCTGCGACTGGAGACGGACGTTCTCGCCGACCGCCTCATCATCGAGAACGGCCGCGCCGTGGGCGTACACTATCGACAGAACGGGCGCTGGATCGAGGCGCACACGCGCGGCGAGGTCATCCTCACCGCCGGCTCCATCGGCTCGGTGCAGATCCTCCAGCGATCCGGCGTCGGGCCGGGCGACTGGCTCGCCGAGCGCGGGGTGGAGACGGTGCTCGACCGGCAGGGGGTGGGGCGCAATCTGCAGGATCATCTCCAGCAGCGCGCCATCTACAAGGTCTCCGGCATCCGCACCCTGAACGAGACCTATTATTCCCTGCCCCGCCGCGCCCTGATGGGCGTGGACTATGCCCTGCGCCGGCGCGGGCCGCTCACCATGGCGCCCTCCCAGCTGGGCATCTTCACCAGGTCCGATCCCCATCAGGAGCGGGCCAACATCCAGTTCCACGTGCAGCCGCTGTCGCTGGACAAGTTCGGCGAGCCGCTGCACCGCTTCCCGGCCATCACCGTAGCGGCCTGCAACCTGCGCCCCACCTCGCGTGGCATCGTGCGCATCACGGGGGCCGATCCCGAGGCAAAGCCGCAGATCGCGCCGCACTATCTCTCCACGGAGGAGGACCGGCAGGTGGCCGCCGACGCCATCCGCGTCACCCGCCGCCTCATGCGCCAGCAGGCCCTCGCGCCCTACCGGCCGGAGGAATACCTGCCCGGTCCGTCGGTGGGCGACGATGATGCGTCCCTCGCCAAGGCGGCCGGCGACATCGGCACCACCATCTTCCATCCCGTGGGCACGGCGAAGATGGGCCGGGTGGACGATCCCATGGCGGTGGTGGACGAACGCCTGCGCTTCATCGGCCTCGGCGGGCTGCGCGTGATCGACGCCTCCATCATGCCCACCATCACCTCGGGCAACACCAACACGCCGACCGCCATGATCGCCGAAAAGGGCGCGCGGCTGGCGCTGGAGGATGCGCGGGCCGGGGCCTCTTCGGCGGCAGCGTGAGGGCGGGGCGGCAGCGCCGCCCTACCCCCTCAGCGCGCGGCGCATCACCTTGCCGGAGCCGGTGCGGGGCAGTTCCTCGATGAAGACATAGGCGCGGGGGCGCTTGTATTCGGCGAGGTGCTCCGCGGCCCAGGCTTCGAGCGCCGCCGCATCGGCCTCGCCCCCCGCCTGCAGCACCACGAACGCGGTAACGAGGGAGACGTCGCCCGATAGCGTCTCCGCCACCGCCACTTCCGCCACGTCCGGATGGGCGGCCAACGCCCGCTCCACCTCTTCCGGCGCCACGCGATAGCCGAAGGCGTTCATCTGGTCGTCCGCGCGGCCCTCGTACCAGAGGTAGCCATCCGCATCGAAGCGGGCGAGGTCGCCGGTGAGGAACCACGCGCCGCGCATCGCCGCCGCCGTCTCTTCGGCCAGGCCCCAATAGCCCAGCATCAGGCCGGGATCGGAGCGATGCACGGCGAGCACGCCGGTATCGCCCACCGGAAGCGGGTGGAGCGCGTCCGGCGCCTCGCCCTCCGGCGGCAGCACGACCACGCGCCGCCCCGCCTGCGGCTTGCCGGGACTGCCCGGCCGTGTCGGCACGAGAGGGCCGGAGGAGACGTAGGTGGAAATCTCGCTCATCCCCAGCGCCTCGTAGAGCGGGCGCCCGGTTGCCTCCACCCATTCGCCGTGCAACGCCGCTTTGAGCGCCTCACCGGCGGTGAGGCCGTGGCGCAGGGCGGGGAAGCGGTCGGGCGTGATGCGGGCGTATTTCAGGATGCGCCGGTAGAGGCCGGGCACGGCGGCGAACTGGGTGGCGCCGGTCTCTTCCAGAAGGTCGGGCCACGCGCCGGGCGGGCGATCGCCCAGATGGACGATGCTGGTCGCCCCCACCGCCCACGGGTCCATGAGGCCGACGCCGAGCGTATAGGTCCAGTTGAAGGCCCCGGCGTGGAACAGCAGATCGTCGCCCTTCAAATCATGCCAGCCGGCGCGCATGGGAATGCGCCCGAGCCCCACCCTCTGGGCATGGGCGACGCCCTTGGGCCGCCCGCTGGTGCCGGAGGTGAAGACCAGGAAGGCGAGGTCGTCCGCGGCCGTATCGGCGAAATCGATGGCGGAGGCAGCGCCGAGCCGCGACATGCCGACGGCATCGATGATGGAAACGCCCGCGCGCGGCATGGGCATCACGCCCGAACCGTCACCCACCACCAGCGCCGCGCCGGAATCGTCAAGGATCATCTCCACCTCATGCGCCGTGAGCATGGTGGAGGTGGGGATGGGCGCGAGCCCGGCGGCGATGGCACCGAAGAACATCAGCGGGAATTGCGAGGTGTTGCCCACCCGCAGCAGCACCCGCGACCCGCGCGGCAAACCGTATCCGGCGAAGCCGCCGGCCACGCGCAGCACGGCGTCCCTGAGTTCACCGTAGCTCCATCGCTCGATGATGCGTCCCTTCGGTCCCTCGGCCACCAGCAAGGCCGGCTTGTCCGCCGCCGCGCCCGCCCCGGTGAGGCAGAAGCGGGCGAGGTTGAAGGGATGCGGGGCAGCCTGATTCACGGTCTCGGTCATGGTGCGATCATGGCTGGCGCGCCCCGCCCGCGCCAGCGCGATTGCAGAGGTTCAGCTGGGCCACCAACCGGACGCGTGGGGCCGGACGTCCGCCGCGTCGTTCCATCCGCCCGCCGGAGCAGCACCACCGAGAACGGCACCATGGCTGTCACGGCAACGAGCAAGGTCCTTCACCCTCTCAGAGCGATCTCACGCCCGCGCCAGCAGAAGTGCCCGGTGGGGCTGCTCCAGCCGGATGCCGCCGACCTCCGCGACACCCCATCGGGCCAGCAGCGCCTCCACTGTGCCGCGATGCTGCTCCGCCGCTGCGGCCCGCGCGGGATCGACCGCAACCGCACGCGCGAGAAAGCCGTCCACCCCGGCGACACGACGCACGTCGTCGTAATCGAGCCGACGCACCGCCTGTGCCGCGCCGCTTGCGAGGCAGGCCGAGAGGGCCTTCTGGGCGAGGGCGCGGATGGCGGTTTCGTCCTCCACCGGCCGCAGCGCTTCGAAGTAGCTGCCCTCCGCCAGCGGCTCCACCACCAGCACCGGCCCACGGCTGACCCGGAGCGCCTCGCCGAGCGCCGCCGCCATCAGGCCCGCCGGCACATGATGCAGGCTGTTGAGGAAGATCGCGACATCGAAACTCCCGTCCGCGAAGGGCAGCGCCTCGGCCCCCGCCTCGGTGAACGTCGCCTCCGGCACCGCCGCACGGGCCGACGCGATAGCCTCCGGCCCGGGATCGATGCCGTGGACGCGGGCACCCTGCGCTGTCAGCGCCCGCGCCAGTGCGCCATGGCCGCAACCGATGTCGAGGATGGACCGACCGGCCAGCGGCCCCAGCCAGTCCTCGATCACCGCCAGCGCCGTGCCCTGCGGCCGCCCCGCCGCCTCTGCCTGCTGCCCGCTCATTCCGCTTTCTCCCTGCCGCCTACAGCGCGCCGCGCATGCGGTGGATGCCGGCCTCGATCTGCTCCTCGGCGAGGGAGGCATAGCCGAGGAGGAGCCAGTCGTTGCTCACATCGGCGCTGCCGTATTCATGCCCGCCGCCGTTCTGGATGGTGTAGAGGCCGACATTGCGGCTCTTCGCCAGCGCCGCCATCTGGTGCGCGCGAGGCATGCCGGGCGGCAGCTTCCAGGCGAGATGGGTGCCGGCCTCCGTGCCGCGCAGCTCCACCCGCCCGAAGGCGTCGCGCAGGGCGGAGACCAACACGTTGCGGCGCTGCTGGTAGCGCAGCCGCACCCGCCGCAGGTGACGCACGAAACCGCCGGTGTGGAGGAATTCCGCGAGCGCCGCTTGCTCCAGCCAGACATGGCCGTTGTCGAGCAGCGCCTTCGCCGCCCCCGCCGCCGGGGCGAGGTGATCGGGGAAGATGGCGAAGCCCGTGCGCAGCCCCGCGCCCAGCGATTTGGAGAAGGTGCCGAGATAGATCACGTTCTCCGGGCTCATGGCCTTGAGCGCCGGCAGCAGCATGCCGCCATAGTGGAACTCGCTGTCGTAATCGTCCTCGATCAGATAGGCGCCGGTACGATCGGCCCAGGCGAGCAAGTGCTGGCGCCGCTCCAGCGAGAGCACGCCGCCCATGGGATACTGGTGGGAGGGCATCACATAGGCGAGTTGCGCCGCCACTCCCGCCAGGCGCGACGTGTCGATGCCGTGCTCGTCCACGGGCAAAGGGTGGGGGCGCATGTTGACGCTTTCGAACAGATAGGCCGCGCCCTGGCTGCACGGATTTTCCACCACCACCGCGTCGCCCTCCCGCGCCAGAACCCGCAGCGCGAGGTTGAGCGCGAGCTGCGCGCCGGCGACAATCACCACCTGCTCGGGGCGCACATGGATGTCGCGCATCACCGCCACATGGTCGGCGATGGCGGTGCGCAACGCCATGAGGCCGCAGGGCTCGCCATATTCGGTGAGATTGTGCCCGGCCACGGCAAGGGCGTGCAGCACGAGGCGGCGCCATGTCTTCAGCGGGAAGGCGCGCGGATCGGTGCGCTGGGGCCAGAAATCGATGGGGATGCGGCTGGTGTTGAGGATGGAATGAGGCCGGCCGGTGAAGGCGGCGGGGGCGAGCTTCTCCGGCGAGCGCCGCTCCGCCGGGGCCGGCGCCTCCGCGCGCACCGAGGCGGCCGAGGCGGACGCGCTCACCGCGCTCATGGCGGCTTCCGGCACCACCGCAGCCACATAGGTGCCGACCATGGGGCGGGTGACGAGGTAGCCCTCGTTGATGAGCCGTTCATAGGCGAACGTCACCGAGTTGCGCGAGACGCCCAGTTGCTGGGCGAGATGGCGGGAGGACGGCACCGCCGACTCTGCCTTCAAACGCCCGTCGAGGATCTGCTGACGGATCTGTTCGAAAAGCTGTTCCTGGAGACTCAAGGCGGAGGCGCGGTCGAGGGAGATCAGCACGGCGTCGCATCCCATTGGTCCGGGCAGCGCCCCATGTTGGCACCTGTTGGGGCCAGTGGCGAGAGGGCCAGTCGCTGTCGGCGTTTTGGGGCCACCCCGGCCGCTTGCTTGACTTGACCGAGGGGGGACAACCATTTTCACCGTCGACGCGCGTGCTTTGATGAATTGCGGCCGCGCCCGCATCTGAGGCGACACTTATGCCCGACACCGCTTTGCTCCAGGCGGACGAAACCCTGTTTCCCGCGCCCCTCCTCACCCTTGCCACCGACGTGCTGGCGGCCGCGCGGGCGCGGAACATCCGGCTCGCCGCCGCCGAGACGGTCACGTCCGGCCTAGTTGCCGCCTGCCTCACTTCGGTGTCCGGCGCTTCGGAGATCTTCGAGCGGGGCTATGTGCTGTATCACTCCTCCGCCAAGGCCACCGGTCTCGACGTGCCGGCCGCCGTCTCGGCCGCCCATGGTGCCGTGAGCGCCGAGGTCACGCGCGGCCTCGCCCAGGGCCTGCTCGACCATTCCGAGGCCGGCGCCACCGTCGCCATCACCGGCTATGCCGGGCCGGGCGGGGGCAATGCGGTGAACCCCGTGGGCACCATCTTCATCGCAGTCGCCACCCGCGACGGCGGCCTCGCGGAAGAGCGCCACGTCTTCCCCGGCAGCCGGGACAATGTGCGCCTGTGCGCCGTGCAGGCCGCCCTCGCGCTGCTCAAATCCCAGCTCGGCTGACGCCCCGCGCATGAGCGACATTCCGGTCGTCCTCGTCACCGGCTTTCTCGGCGCGGGCAAGACGACCCTGCTCAACGATCTGCTGAAGCGCCCGGCCTTCCGCGACACCGCCGTCATCATCAACGAGGCGGGGGACGCGGGCATCGATCATGCGCTCATCGAGACGGGCAGCGACGAGGTGATGCTGCTGGAAGGCGGCTGCATCTGCTGCCGCATGAAGGGCTCGCTGAACGCCACGCTCAACGGCCTGCTGCGCCGCCGCGCCATGGACGACTTCGCCTTCCGCCGGGTGGTGGTGGAGACGAGCGGCCTCGCCGATCCCGCGCCGGTGCTCCATGCGCTGATCGCCGATCCTTTGTTTAACCGGCATTTCTCCATCGCCGGCGTGACCACTGTCGTGGATGCCGCAAACTTCGCCACCACCCTCGCCCACCATCCCGAGGGGATGACGCAGGTGGCCCTCGCCGACCGCATCCTCATCAGCAAGGCGGACCTTGCGACCGCGGACCAGCTCGCCGCCGCCGAGCGCGAGGTGGCGATGCTCAATCCGCTGGCGGAATGCCATGTGCTGCCGGCATCGGCGCGCGACGGCACGCTGCTGTGGATCGACCCGCGCGAGACGCCGCGCCCCCTTAGCCGGCGCTTCTCGGCCACCGGCGTCGGCCATGCCGTGACCACCGCCTCCCTCGCCTTTCCCGGACGTCTCACCCAGGACCAGGTGGATGCCTGGCTCGACCGGGTGAGCGACCTGTTCGGCGCCGCCTTGCTGCGCCTCAAGGGCATCCTGCATCTGGAAGAGGTGCCGCAGCCGGTGGTCCTGCATGGGGTGCAGGGACTGGTCTACTCCCCCGGCCTGCTCGCCAACGCGGCGGGCGGCGAGAACCGCATGGTGCTCATCGCCCGCGGCATCGAGGAGCAGGACCTCGCCGACGCGCTGACCCTGCTCGCCGGAATGGCACGCCCGGACTGATACCCGAGGCGCCTGGGACTGGCCCGATCGGCCTCGATCGAAGACCGAGGCCGATGGCATCGCTCACCCGCCGTTGGCCTGGACGCACTGGTTCACGCGCGCCCATGCCTGCTGGGCGCTCTTGCCAAGATTGACCGTGCCCATATCCTCGGAATCCGGCAGCGAGAACTGGTAGGCGCCGGCGGCCACGATATGGTCGATGGCGACGAAGGGCATGATGAACCACATGCGGTTGCCATCCGCGCCGCCCGGCACCGTCCATTCCAGCATGCCGCGCGGCTTTCCGGGAACGTTGATGATGGTGCCCTTGAAGTCGCCCTTGCGACCCTCGGCCTTGACGCTCATGTAGACGTGGCCATCGGTGCGCCGGGCGATGAGGTCGTCGCGGTTGCCGACTTTTCGGACGGCGCGGCAATTGATGATGCCGGATTTCTCCGTGGTGGCGGTGAAGGTCCAGCCATCGAAGCCCGCTCCATAGGGCTTGACCTGAGCCTGCGCCCCCACGGAGGAGGCGAGCGTGGCGGCGACGGCGAGCGCGGCGAGAATACCCGTCTTCATGGGCGGCCCTCTTGGGTCGAAGATGAGGGGTGCATGTGGGCGTCGCGCCCTGCCGGCTTGCCCCCCGGTCAAGCTCCAGCAGGGCCATGTGTATGAAATATCGAATGAATGCAAGCTGAACCAAGCGTGGCCGAAGGCGGGCGCGACGCCGGCGGAACGCGGGCGACCGCGCGGACCGCCGCCACTGGCTCCATGCTCCAGACTGGCCCCATGAGCCCGCCACGAGCCGGCGCTACCGTGGCCCCCTCCCCGGCCCTAGCGTTCAGCGACAGATGGAAACGAGCGAGACCGTGATGGCCAGCACTTTTTCGGCGAAGACCTTTTCCGGCACCGTGGGCATCGTCCCCGCCCTCGACATCGAGACGCAGGAGAAGTTCGATGCGGTGGTGAAGGCGACGAGCGGCGTCCCCGGCGTCGCCGGCTACAAGCTCGGCCTCACCAGCGTGCTGCGCCATGGCCTGAAAGAATCCATGCGGCGCGTGCGTGACCTCACCGATCTGCCCATTCTCTACGACCACCAGAAGGCCGGCCCGGACATGCCGGACATGGCGAAGAAGTTCACCGCTTTGTGCGCCGAGGCCGAGGTGGATGGGCTCATCCTCTTCCCCGTCGCCGGCCCCACCGCAGTGGACGGCTTCGTCGGCGAAGCGCTGAAGGCCGGCATCGCACCGGTGGTGGGCGGTGAGATCCCGGTCGCCGATTACGGCGTCTCCGGTGGCGGCTACCTCCTCGACAATGCGCTGGACCTCATCCTCGCCCGCTCCGTGCAGGGCGGCGCCGATCATTTCGTGCTGCCGGCGCACGATGCCGCGAAGGTCACGCGCTGGTCGCGCTGGATTGCGGCGAACGTGAAGAACCCGCTGGTGTTCCTCACCGGCTTCGGCTCGCTGGGCGGCACCATCGAAGGGGCGTTCGCCGCCGCCGAGGCCTGCCCGCGCCGCTTCGCCATCGTCGGCCGCCTCATCACCGATGCGAAGGACCCGGCCGCCGCCGCCACCGCCCTCTATGAGAAGATGCAGGCGCTGGAGGCGACGGCACCATGAACGCCCTGCTGCCGGCCCTCCACCGCGAGCCCTTCGTCGGCGGGCGCTTCGTGCCTGCCATGGGCGGCGGCGTCGAGGCGCTGGTCGATCCCTGGACGGGTACGCCCCTCGCCGAGGTCGCGCTGGCCGGGCCGGTGGAGGTGGAGGCGGCGATCCGCACGGCGCGCCGTGCCTTCGATGCCTGCGACTGGCCCCATCTGCCGCCGGTGGACCGCGGCGCGGTGCTCCACCGCATCGCCGCCGGGATCAAGGCCCGGCAGGACCAGTTCGCACAGATTGAGGCGGTGAACGCCGGCAAGCCCATCTCCGGCGCCCTGCGCGAGGTGGAAGGAGCGATCCGCGTCTTCACTTATTATGCCGGCGCCATGGACAAGGTGTTCGGCGACACCATCCCCCTCGGCAAGGATCTGCTCGATTTCACCCTGCGCGAACCGCTCGGGGTGGTGGCGCAGATCGTGCCGTGGAACTTCCCGCTGCTCGGCGCCTCCTGGAAGCTCGCCCCCGCGCTCGCTGCCGGCTGCGCCGCAATTCTCAAGCCCGCGCCGCTGACGCCGCTCAGCGCCCTGCTGCTCGCCGAGGTGTGCCGCGAGGCGGGCGTGCCCGACGGCTTCCTCTCCGTGCTGCCCGGCGGCGCCGACGTGGGGCGGCGGCTGGCGGAAGATCCGCGCATCGACGGCATCTCCTTCACCGGCTCCACCATTGTTGGGTCGGAAGTGATGCGGCTGGCCTCGGCCTCCATCAAGCGCGTGGCGCTGGAACTGGGCGGCAAGAATGCCTCCCTGATCTTCGCCGACGCGGACATGGAGAAAGCGGCGGCGAGCGCGGTCGGCTCCGGCTTCGGCAATGCCGGCCAGTCCTGCTCCGCCCGCTCGCGCCTTCTGGTGGAGCGCAGCGCGCTGGAGCCCTTCGCCCGTGCCTTCGCTGCCGCGGCGGCCCGGCTGAAAACCGGCATGGCGCTGGACCCGGCGACCAGTCTCGGCCCGCTCATCTCCGCGTCGCACCGGGATGCGGTGGACCGCACCGTGGCGCAGGCGCGGGAGGCGGGCGCGACGCTGGTGGTCGGCGGCGCGATGCCCGAGGGCGACGGCTTCTTCTATCCCCCCACCATCCTCTCCGGCGTCGGGCCGGACAATCCGGCCTTCAGCCGGGAGATCTTCGGCCCGGTCTGCTCCCTCACGCCGTTCGACAGCGAGGCCGGGGCCATCGCGCTGGCCAATGACAGCGAGTATGGTCTCAATGGCTCGGTCTGGTGCCGCGACATCGGCCGCGCGCTCCGGGTGGCGCGGGCCATGCGCACCGGCATGGTGGCGGTAAACGGCCTGCCCAGCGCCTCCAAGACCAGCGTGTTCGCGCCGTTCGGCGGCTACAAGCGCTCCGGCATCGGCCGCGAGCTTGGCCTGCAGGCGCTCGATTTCTATTGCGAGATCAAGAACGTGACGGTGGACCTCACGTAACGGGACAAGCAAGGAGCCACCACTGGCCGTCTGGACCCATCGTTGTGTCGGCGGCTGGCTCTCAAGGCTCAACAAATGGCGTTGCTAACTTTTTGAACAGAGCGAAAGGCAAGGCGCGTATGGCCATCGCAATCGTCGGCGGAACCATGATCGACGGCACGGGGGCGGACCCGGTGCCGAACGCGGTCGTGGTGATCGAGGAAGGGCGCATCGTCGCCGCCGGTCCCGAGAGCCGGGTGAGCGTGCCGGCGGGCGCCCAGAAGCTCGACGCGGCGGGGCGCACCGTGCTGCCCGGCTTCATCGATACCCATGTCCACGGCACCTACCGCGCCCGCGACATGCGCCAGCATCTGCTCAACACGCCCACCTACAACGTGCTGAAGTCCATCGAGGTGTTCCGCGAGACCATCGCCTGCGGCATCACCACCGCCCGCGACATGGGCGGCGCCGACGCCGGCTTCCGGCAGGCCATCGAGGAAGGCATCATCGACGGGCCGCGCCTGCTGATCTCGCTGGGCATGGTCTCGCAGACCGGCGGCCATGGCGACTACTGGCTGCCGGCCGGCATGCGCATCCAGAAGCGCGCCTGGCTGCCCCACACGGTGGCGGACGGGGTGGAGGAGATCCGCCGGCTGGTGCGCGAGCTGCTCATGCGCGGCGCCGACTTCATCAAGATCTGCGCCACCGGCGGCATCACCTCGGTAACCGACAGCTGGGACGAGCCGCAATTCACCATCGAGGAAATCTCCACCGCCGTCTCCGAGGCCGCCGCCAAGGGCAAGCGCGTGGCCGTCCACGCCGAGGGCCTCGCCGGCATCAAGAACGCGGTGAAGGCCGGCATCCACTCGCTGGAACACGGCTGGTTCATGGACGAGGAGAGCGTGGACCGCATGATCGCGGGCGGCATCTGGTGGGTGCCGACGCTGGCGCTGGTGCCGCTCTCCATCGAGCATCGCCGCAAAAACACCGCCTGGGCCAGCCACCAATTGGGCCAGGAGGACGTGAAGGACGCGCAGATCTATTCCCTCATGCAGACGCAGATCCCCCTCTGGAAGGAGGCGGTGAAGCGCGGCGTGAAGGTGGCCATGGGCACCGACCAGTCGCACCGCCTGCTGGTGGGCGAGAACATGGCCGAGCTCGCCTTCATGGTGGACTGGCTCGGCATGTCGCCTATGGAGGTGATCGTCGCCTCCACCACCAAGGCGGCGGAATGCATCGAACAGCCGAACCTCGGTGCGCTCCGGGCCGGCTGCATGGCCGACGTGCTGGTGCTGGACGGCGACCCGCTCGCCGACATCCGCATCCTTGAGCAGCGCGACCGCCTGCATTTGGTGATGAAGGGCGGAAAGGCCTTCACCAATCGCCTGGACGGCTGACCGTTGTCGATAAATGATTTTGTCAATTGATATAGTAGAGAACAGCTGCTAGGCAGCATCACAGAGCCGGGCGGGGAACGCCCCAGGAGCCGCGTAATGAAGTTGAACCGCTTTATGATCCGGCCTCTCGTGGAGCTGGGCCTGCGCGAGGAGTTAAGCTCCGGCGATACAACCGGAGGCTTTCTCGTCGGCGACGATCCGGTGCAGACGGCCAATATCTACGCTAAGGCGAACGGGATCGTCTGCGGCATGCTGTTCGCCGACGAGACCATCCGCTCCATCGAGCCCGATGCGCGCATCGAATGGCTGGTGGAGGACGGCGCCGCGGTAGAGCCCGGCACCGTGCTGATGCGGGTGCAGGCCCGCGCCTCCACCTTCTTCGTCATCGAGCGTTCGGCCCTCGACTGGCTCCAGCAGATGAGCGGCATCGCCACCAAGACGCGCCGCTACGCCGAGCTGGTGAAGCACACCGGCGTGCGCATCACCGACACCCGCAAGGGCTGGCCGGGCCTGCGCATGGTGCAGAAATATGCCGTGCGCGTGGGCGGCGCCCACAACCACATCTTCAACCTCGCCAACTGCGTGCTGGTGAAGGACAATCACATCAAGATCGCCGGCTCCATCACCGAGGCGGTGAAGATCCTCAGGGCGAGCGCGCAGCACACCTTCAAGTTCGAGGTGGAGTGCGAGAGCCTGGAGATGGTGCAGGAGGCGCTGGACGCCGGCGTCGAGATCATCATGTTCGACAACATGGACCTCGACGAAATGCGCGAGGGTCTGAAGCTGACCAAGGGCCGTGCCATGACCGAGGCGTCCGGCGGCATCAACGAGACCACCATCGTACCCATCGCGGAGCTGGGGGTGGACGTGATCTCCATCGGCGACCTCACCCACACGGTAAAGGCCCTCGACATCAGCCTCGATGTGCGGGACATCAAGCCGAGCGCTCAGCGGACCATCGACCGCCTCAAGCAGCTCTCGAACTGAGCACAGGCGGACGATGCGCGGGGACTTGCAAGGGGATTTGCCCTTTCGTCTGAGGCCGGGAACGGAGACCTTCGTCTTCGACCTCGACGATACCTTGTACCCGCGCTCCGCCGGCCTGCACGGCCAGATGCTCGCCCGCGTCTGGCTGTTCATCCAGCAGCTCACCGGTTCCACGCCGGAAGAGGCGGCGGCGCTGCACGCGCATTACTATGAAACCTACGGCACGTCCCTCGTCGGCCTCCAGCGCCACCATGCGGTGAAGCCGCAGGATTTCCTCGCCTTCGTCCACGAGATCGACCTCTCGGTGCTGGACGAAAGCAGCGAATTGCGCGCGGCGCTCGCCTCCCTGCCCGGCCGCCGCCTCGTCTTCACCAACGGCTCGCGCGCCCATGCCGAACGGGTGCTGGAGCGGCTCGGCATCGCCGACCTGTTCGAGGGCGTGTGCGACATCGCCGCCTGCGATTACATCGGCAAGCCCGAGCGCACCGCCTATGACACCATGCTCGCCCGCCACGGCGTCGCGCCCGAGCGGGCCATCATGTTCGACGACCGCGCGGTGAACCTGGCCGTGCCCCACGCGCTCGGCATGCAGACAGTGCTGATCGGCGACCACGGCCTCCCCGAGACGCCGGACGCCGCGCACGTCCATTTCCATTCCCTGGCGCTCGCGCCCGTGCTCGCCCAGATCGAGCCGCGCACGCCCCCGAGACCAACGCCAAAGGCCGCACAAAGCCTCCATAAGGGCCCGCAAAATAAGGGCTCATCAACGACCGACCTTCCTCAGGAGCCATGATGATGCACGCCCGTCTCACGCGCCTACTCATCGCCGCCACCGCCGTCTCGCTCGCCGCCGTGCCTGCCCTCGCGGCGGATGTGAAGCTCGGCATCGTGCAGTCCACCTCGGGCGGCTCGGCCGCGCTCTACGGCACCATGCAGAAGAACGGCGCGGAGCTGGCTGCCGCCGAGATCAACGCCTCCGGCAAGCTCGGCGACCTCAAGCTCGTGCCCGTCCATCAGGACGACGCCGGCGATCGTGGCCAGACCGTCAACATCTTCCAGCGGCTCATCAACCAGGACAAGGTGACGGTCATCTTCGGACCGACGCTGACCACCTCGGCCTTCGCCGCCGACCCCATCGCCAACGCCGCCAAGGTGCCGGTGATCGCCTCGTCCAACACCGCCCCCGGCGTGCCGGCCATCGGCGAATACATCTTCCGCACCAGCGCCCCCGAGGCGGCGGTGTTCCCCGGCGTGCTCGCCTATGCGGTCAAGCGCTACCAGCCGAAGACGGCGGCGCAGATTTACGGCATCGACGACGTGCTGATGAAGGCCGCCTACGGCGTGCACAAGGCGGCCCTCGACAAGGCCGGCATCAAGGTGGTGGCCACCGAGACCTTCCAAAAGGGCGACGTGGACTATTCCGCCCAGCTCACCAAGATCAAGGCGGCGAACCCCGACATCATCGTGGTCGGCGGCCTCGCGGAAGAAACCGCCAACATCGTGCGGCAGGCGCGCCAGCTCGGCATTCCGCAGTCCACCGTCTTCCTCGGCGCCAACGCGGCCATCTCCACCAAGCTCAACGACCTCGCCGGCCCCGCCGCGCAGGGCTTCCTCGTGGGCTCGGGCTGGTTCATCGATTTCGACACACCCGCCAACAAGGCGTTCGTCGAAGCCTACAAGGCCAAGTACGGCAACGCCCCCGACACCTTCGCCGCCCAGGCCCATGCCGCCGTCACCATTTTCGCAGACGCGGTGAAGCGCGCGGGCGGCGTGTCCGATCCGGCGAAGCTGCGCGCGGCCATCGCCGACACCAAGGACCTTGAGACCGTGCTCGGCCCCTTCTCCTTCGACAAGGACCGCGAGCCGGTGCTGGTCGCCAAGGTGCTGGAGCTGAAGGACGGCAAGTTCCAGCTCGCCCAGTGATCCTCCACCGGCTCCGGCCCTGACCGGAGCCGGATGGATTGGCGCGCCGTGCCGCGCGGATATCCGCCGCGGCACGGCGCATGGACCGGTTCCGGCACAAGCCTGAACCGGGCGCCGCGCGGGCCAGACGAAAGCCCATGAGCCAAACTCACGGGCCTCTGGCATGATCCGCGGGCACGTCCGGGGGATCAGTGCATGACCACGTTTTTGCAGCAGGTCGTGAACGGGCTTTCGCTCGGCTCGATCTATGCCGTCTTCGCCATCGGCTGCACGCTGATCTTCGGTGTGCTGAACATCGTGAATCTGGCGCAGGGCGCCTTCTTCATGGTGGGCGCCTATCTCGGGCTGGAGATCGCGCTCCTCGGCCTGCCGTTGCCGCTGGCGCTCGTCGTGGCGCTGGTGGGCGGCGGCGTGCTCGGCATGGCGTCCGAGCTTCTGGTGTTCCGCGTGCTCCGGCTGCGCGGCGGGCACAAATGGATGGGCCTTGTCGCGAGCCTCGCCCTCGCCCGCCTGCTGGTGGGCATCGCGCAGGAGGTGTTCGGCACCGCCGTGCACGGCTATCCGCCCAATCCCTTCACCGCCATCGTGTGGGAGATCGGCGGCGTGCGCGTGCAGCTGCTGCAGGTCATCGTGGTGATCACCGCGGTGATCCTGATGGGCATCCTCGGCTTCACCCTGCAGAAGACCTCCGTGGGCCGCGCCATCCGCACGGTCGCCTTCTCGGAGGATGTGGCGCGCATCGTCGGCGTGGAGGTGGGGCGCACCATCCTCATCACCTTCTTCATCGCCGGCGCGCTGGCGGGGGCGGCCGGCGTGCTGCTGGGCCTCCTCTTCAACGTGGTCTCCCCCTTCATGGGCGAGCACATGCTGGTGAAGGGCCTCACAGTGATGATCCTCGGCGGCCTCGGCAACATTCCCGGCGCAGTGGCGGGGGGCTTTCTCCTGGGCCTCGTGGAGGTGTTCTCCGTCGCCTATGTTTCCTCTGCCTTTCGGGACGCCATCGGCTTCGGGCTCATCTTCCTGATCCTCCTGGTGAAGCCCACGGGCCTGTTCTCCGGCTTCGAGGAGCGCCGCGCATGATGGCCGCCCTCGATGCCTTTCTCGCCAGCTACGGCAACCTCGTGAATCTGTGCCTGCTGAACACCCTGCTCGCCTACGGGGTGTGGCTGGCGCTGGCGGCCAACATGTTCACCTTGGGCACCGGCGGCTTCATGGCGGTGGGCGCCTATTGCAGCGTCTATCTCACCATGCAGCTCGGCGCGCCCTTCGCCGTGGCGGTGGTGGCGGGCGGGCTCTTGGCGGCGGCGGTGGCGCTCGTCATCGGGGCACCGGTGCTGCGGCTCAGGGGCGACTATTTCATGCTCGCCACCTTCGCCTTCACCGAGGTGGTGCGGGTGATCGCGCTGAACTGGGATGCCGTCACCGGCGGCGCGATCGGCATCTACGGCATCCCGCGCTACACCGAGACGTGGCAGCTGGTGCTGCTGGTTCTCATCGCGCTCTACTTCGTCTTCGCCTTGCGCCGCTCCTATTTCGGCCGCTCCATTCTCGCCATCCGGCAGGATGACGTGATGAGCGAGGCCATGGGCGTGAACGTGTTCGGCCAGCGCCTCTCGCTGTTCGTCGCCTCCGGCTTCGTCAGCGGCGGCGTGGGGGGCCTTGCGGCCCATCTCAACTTCTTCGTGGGCCCCTCGGACTTCGGCCTGCTCAGGAGCGTGGATGCCCTCGCCTATCCCATCCTCGGCGGCGTGAATGCGTTGCTGGGGCCGCTGGTGGGCGCCATCTTCACCACCCTCCTGCCGGAACTGCTGCGCTTCTCCAGCCAGTGGCGCGAGATCCTGATGGGCCTGCTCATTCTCGCGGTGGTGCTGTTCCTGCCGGGCGGGGCCATGTCGCTGCTGCGCTGGCGGCCGCGCAAGGCAGCGGCCCGCCGGCCCTCCACCCAGGGAGCCGAATGATGGCGGCAGCCCAGCTCGAACTCTGGCAGGTGGCCAAGCGCTTCCAGGGCGTGGTGGCGGTGGACAGCGTGTCGCTGACCGCCACCGCCGGACAGGTGACGGGCCTCATCGGCCCCAACGGTTCCGGCAAGACCACCACCATGAACATGATCACCGGCCTCTATCCCACGGACGCCGGCCACATCCGCCTCGACGGGGTGGACATCGCCCGCCTCGCCCCGCACAGGGTGACGGCGCTGGGCGTCGCCCGCACCTTCCAGAACATTCGCCTGCTCGCCACCGAGACCACGCTCGCCAACGTGCTGCTCGGCGCCCACCGCCACCAGTCGGCGAGCCTCCTCGACGTGCTCCTCGGCCTGCCGGCGGTGAAGCGCAGCGAGGCGCGGGAGAAGGCGCGCTGCGAGGCGCTACTGGATCTCGTGGGCATCACCCACCTCAAGGACGTGGCCGTGGGCGGCCTCTCCTACGGCGACCGCCGACGCGTGGAGATCGCGCGCGCCCTCGCCACCCAGCCCCGCCTCCTTCTGCTGGACGAGCCAGCGGCGGGCATGAACTTCGCCGAGAAGCGGGCGCTGGCCGACCTCGTGCTCGCCATCCGCGACATGGGCATCACCGTGCTCCTCATCGAGCATGACATCGAGTTCGTGGCGCGGGTGAGCGACCATATCGTGGTGCTCAATTTCGGCCGCGAGATCGCCGCCGGCACGCCGGAGGAGGTGCGCCGCATGCCGAGCGTGATCGAAGCCTATCTGGGGACCGAGGATGCTTGAGCTTACCAAGGTCACCTCCGGCTACGGCTCGGTTGCGGCGGTCGAGGACATCGACATCACCGTCCCGGCCGGAGCCTGCGTCTGCCTCATCGGCGCCAACGGCGCGGGCAAGACGACGACGCTGCTCACCATCTGCGGCCTCGTGCGCGCCTTCTCCGGCACCGTGCGCATCGAGGGCCGGGACATGACCGCCCGCCCCGCAGACAAGATCGTCCGCGCCGGCGTCTCGCTCGTGCCGGAGGGCCGGCGGGTGGTGGCCTCCATGTCGGTGGAGGACAATCTGAAGGTCGGCGCCTATGTGCGCGGAAGCGACTCAGCCATCGCCGACGACATGGAGCTGATCTACACCCGCTTCCCGCGCCTGAAGGAGCGCCGCTTCCAGTATGCCGGCTCCCTCTCCGGCGGCGAGCAGCAGATGCTGGCCATGGGCCGGGCGCTGATGGCGCGGCCGAAATTGCTGCTGCTGGACGAGCCCTCCATGGGCCTCGCGCCCCATGTGGTGAACGACATCTTCGCCACCGTCGCCGACATCAATGCCAAGGGCACCACCGTGCTCCTCGTGGAGCAGAACGCCCGCAAGGCGCTCTCGGTGGCGAGCTACGGCTATGTGATGGAGCACGGGCGCATCCTCTTCGCCGACACCGCCGCAGCGCTCGCCCGCGATCCGCGCGTGATCGCCGCCTATCTCGGCATGCGCGCGGCGGAGACGGCCGCGGGCTGAGCGCCGCCTTCGCTCAGGCGCCGCGCGGGTATGGTACGTTGCTTCGCTCAGGCGCCGCGCGGGCTGCTTGCGCTGCCTTCGCTCAGGCGCCGCGCGGGCTTGGGGCGTCCGTCCCCTCCCCGCTCGCCCTGAAGGCGCGATAGGCGTCGTCGAGATCATCGAAGATCATCTCCGGCCCGATGGCATCCAGCAGCCCGGCGCGGTCGAGCAGGCCGCGCACCTCGTCGTGCATCTCGGCGATGCCGAACTTGAGGCCGCGCCGCGCCAGCTCCGCCCGCACCTCCTCCAGCGCGGCGGCGGCGGTGGAATCCACCTGGGTGATGGCGCTGGCGTCCAGCACCAGCCAGCGCGTGCCCGCAACCAGCGTGTCGGCGATGGCGTCGATGCGGCCCTGCATCCGGTCCGCGTTGAAAAACAGCAGATCGCCCTGGATGAGCACGATGGCAAGGCCCGGCACCTGCCGCGCATCGGCCCGCCGGTGCAGCTTGTAGAAGCCATCATGACCCGGCACGCGGCCGAGCAGGGCGTCGCGCGGATACATCATCTTGTGCAGCAGATAGGCGAAGGTGGCGCCGATGGCGATCAGCACGCCGTTGAGCACGCCGAGGCTGATGGGCGCGAACAGCGCGATCATGGCGAAGGCGAATTCCATGCGGCTGATGCGCCAGAGCTCGCGCAGCGCCGGGATATCCACGAGGCTGAGGGCCGCCGAGATCAGGATCGCACCCAGCGCCGGTATGGGCAGGATGGCGAGCGCCGGCTGGAAGAACAGCACGATGGCGAGCAGCGCCAGCGCCGCCACCACGCTCGCCAGCTGCGAGCGGCCGCCGACGCTGGCGTTCACCGCCGTGCGCGAATCCGAGGCGGTGATGGGGAAGGCCGCGAACAGGCCGGCGGCGACGTTGGCGGCGCCGAAGCCCACCATCTCGCGATTGGCATCCACCGGATAGCCGCCCCGCTCGCCGAAACTGCGCGCCGTCACGATGCCCGCCGCGAAGCTGACGAGGAAGATCGCCGCCGCGCCGATGAGCAACTGGTCGATTGCCGCCCCACCCCAGCCCGGCAGGGCCAGCGCCGGAAGGCCGGAGGGGATCGCCCCCACCACGGCGATGCCGCGCCCCTCGAAATCGAACAGCGCGGACAGCACCACCGAGAGCCCCACCACCACCACCTGCCCCGGCACCGGCAGACGCGTGCGGCGCACGAGATGGAGCACGGCGAACATGCCGAGCGCCAGCAGCAGCGAGGGCCAATGCACCTCATGCGCCTTGCGCACCAGTTCGACCACCGGCGCGATCAGCCCGTCGCCCACGATGGGAATGCCGGTGACGCGCTTCAGCTGACCCACCAGGATGGAGAGCGAGATGCCGGCGAAGAACCCCACCAGAATGGGCCGCGACAGAAAGGTGGAAAGTACCCCCAGCCCCACGAGGCGCGCGGCGAAATAATAGCCCCCCACCACGAGAGCGATGAGCGCCGCCACCCCCGGCTTGTCCACGGCCGCGAGGCCCGGCATGCCGGCGAGCACGGCGGCAAGCACGGTGATGGTCGCCGCATCCGGCCCCACCACCAATTGGCGGGAGGGGCCGAAGATCGCATAGGCGATGAGCGGGGCGATGGAGGCATAAAGCCCGGTCTGCGGCGGCAGGCCGGCGATGGCGGGATAGGCGATGGCGCTCGGCAGCCCTACGGCGGCGATGGCAAGGCCGGCGGCCACATCGCTCTTCAGCCAGGCCGGACGATAGCCGGAGAAGCTCGCCAGCAGGGTGCGGGCGGGAGTTTGAGGGGACGCGCCGTCCGCTGCCACGCGTTTGTCTCCGTCGGCCGGTCCGCCCGGCGCCTTCGCCCGACGATGCCACAGGGCCGACGCCGCGCAAAACTCCGGAACTTCCCGTCTCCAAGTCCCACCGACGGGCGGCGCCTTGCGCGCGGCGAGCCTCGGCCTAGAGCGCGATCCGAGCGGATTGAATCAATCCGTTCGGTGAAACGCCCTCTAACCCTAAGGAAGAGAACGCGTGATCCGACCTGATTGCGATGCAATCAGATGGGCGCGTGCTCTAGTATCCGCCCGGAGCACCATTCAGCGGGCAACCTTTGGGCGGGAGCGAGGCATGGTTTTGATCCGGCTGTGCAAGATCGCCCTTGTGGCAACCATCGCCGTCTTCTTCACGCTCGTCGCCGTCGGAAACGTCACGGACTACGGGACGAACTGGGCCTTCGTTCAGCACGTGATGGCCATGGACACCATCTTCCCGAACTCCACCCTGCGTTGGCGGGCGATCACCGACGAGCGGCTCCAGACCGCCGCATATGTGCTGATCATCACGACGGAAGGCCTTGTCGCGCTTGTGCTGTGGGCCGGCGTCGCGCGGATGCTGGCCCGGCTCCGCACGCCGGGCTTTCTACAGGCCCGCGCGACGGCCGTGGCCGGGCTCACGCTTGGCATGGTGCTCTATGGGTTGGGGTTCGTCGTCATCGGCGGCGAATGGTTCGCCATGTGGCAGTCGAAGACATGGAACGGGCAATCCACCGCCTTCGCTTTCATCGGCTGGATCTCCGCCGTGCTCGTCATTCTCCTCCTGCCGGAGCAGGAGGAGGCGCGCTGACGCGTGCTATGCCGCGCGGGCTTGGTCCTACTTCACCAGCGGGCAGTTGCCGGCGGCGAGGGGGCGGAAGGCCTTGTCGGCGGGGACGGTGGCGATGAGCTTGTAGAAGTCGTAGGGCCCCTTGGATTCCGCCGGGCTCTTCACCTCGAACAAATACATGTCGTGGATCGCGCGGCCGTCCGGACGCACCGCGCCCTTGCCGAACAGGGGGTCGTCGGTGGGAATCGCCTTCATGGCCTCCACCACCTTGGCGCCATCCTTGGCACTGCCCACCTTCTCCACCGCCTTCAGATAGTGCAGCAGCCCGGCATAGACGCCGGCATGGACCATGTTGGGATAGCGCCCGCCATTGGCCTCTGCGAAGCGCTTGGCGAAGGCGCGGGTCTGGTCGTTCAGGTCCCAGTAGAAGGCTTCGGAGAGGAACAGGCCCTGCGCCGTCTCCAGCCCCAGCGCGCTGATGTCGTTGAGCACCATGAGCATGGCGACGAGCTTCTGTCCGGCCTTCACGATGCCGAACTCGGACGCCTGCTTCACCGCATTGATGGTGTCCGCCCCGGCGCTGCCGAGGCCGATCACCTTGGCGCCGGAGGCCTGGCCCTGGAGCAGGAAGGAGGAGAGGTCGGAGGTGCCGAGCGGGTGCCGCACGGTGCCGAGAATCTTGCCGCCGGCCGCCTTGATGGCCTCGCCTGCGTCGCGCTCCAGCGCATGGCCGAAGGCATAGTCCACCGAGATGAAGTACCAGGTGTTGCCGCCGGACTTGGTGACGGCGGTGCCGACCGTGTTGGCCTGGGCCCAGGTGTCGTAGGTCCAGTGGACGGTGTTGGGCGAGCAGTCCTTGCCGGTGAGGTCGGAGGTGCCGCCGCCGGAGATGATCGCCACCTTGTTCTTCTGCCTGGCGATGCCGCTGACGCCCAGCGCCACGGCGGAATTCGGCACATCCAGCACCGCGTCCACGCCGTCCGTGTCGAACCACTGGCGCGTGACGTTCACGCCGATATCGGCCTTGTTCTGGTGGTCGGCGGCGACCAGCTCGATGGGCATTCCGGCGACCTTGCCGCCGAAATCTGCGATGGCCATCTTCGCCGCCACCACAGATCCGGCTCCGGCGAAGTCCGCCTGCACGCCGGCCTGGTCGTTGAGCACGCCCACCTTCACGCTCTCGGCGCTCGCGCCGCCGGCAAAGGTGGCGCAGACGAGGGCTGCGAGCGCGGTGGAGGCCAGAGCGGCCCTCAACGTCCCGGACCTTGCAGTCTTCCCGGACCTTTCAGTCTTCTTGGGCATTTCAAACCTCCCGATCCTGTCTGTTCGTTCTTGTTGTCGTCTTCGTTCAGGGCCGCCTTGTTTGTCGTCGGCCCTCAGGGCCGCATGGGCTTCAGCACGGCCCCCTTGGAGAGCGGCTGCACCATGGCCGCATACTGGCCGAGCCAGCCGCGGATGTGGCTGTGGTCCGGCGCGCGCCACACGGCGCGGCGGGCGGCCAGCTCGCTCTCGGAGACTTCGAGATCGACCCGGCGGGCGCCGATGTCGATGGAGATGACGTCGCCCTCGGCGACAAGGCCCAAAGGCCCGCCTTCCGCCGCCTCGGGCATCACCTGGCCGATGGTGATGCCGCTGTTGAGGCCGGAGAGCTCGCCATCCGTCACCACCGCAACGCCGGCTCCCAAGCCGGCCCCGATGAGAGCGGCCATGAAGCTCGCGGCGAACACGGTGCCCGGTCCGCCCTTCGGCCCGAGGCCGCGCAGCACCACCACGTCGCCGGGCTTGATGGAGTGGGTCTCCAGCGCCTTGATGGCGACCGCCTCGTCCTCGAACACCCGCGCCTTGCCGGAGAAGGTGCGCACTTCGGCGGGCACGGCGGAAACCTTCACCACCGCCCCGTCCGGCGCGAGGCTGCCGCGCAGGATGGTCAGGCCCGGCTCGTGACGGAACGGATCCGCCAGCGGGCGGATGAAGGTGCGGTCGGGCACCGGCACGTCCGTGAGGTTCTCGCCCAGCGTCTTGCCGGTGACGGTCATCACCGAGAGGTCGAGCACGCCAGCAAGTTCGCGCATCACCCCCCGGCAGCCACCGGCCTTGTCGAGATCTTCGATGCGATGGGGGCCGTTGGGCCGCACGGTGGTGATCTGGGGCGTGTCGTTCAGCGCCTCCAGTTCGGCCACGATGTCGATGTCCATCTCGGCTTCGGAGGCGGTGGCCGCGAGGTGGCGCACGCAGTTCACCGAGCATCCCGTCGCCACCGCCACGCGCAGGGCATTGCGGAAGGCGGCGGGGGTGAGGATCTGACGGGGCCGGATGTCCTTGAGGATGAGGTCCACGATGGCTGCACCCGCGCGGGCGGCGTTCTCCATCAGCGCCTGCGAGCCAGCGCGGATGGGCGCGCTGCGCGGCAGGGCCATGCCGAGGGCCTCGGAGAGCACATGCATGGTGTTGGCGGTGGCGAGGCCCGCGCACACGCCGGGACCGGTGATGGCGGTGCAGGTCATCGCCTTGAGATCGGCCAGCGAGATGGACCCCGCCTTCAGCGAGCCGACGCTCTTGTAGACCTCCTCGATGTCAACTTCCTTGCCGGCGCAATGGCCGCCGAGCTGGTAGCCGCAGGGCAGCACCACGGAGGGCACATTCAGCCGCGCCGCGGCCATGAGCTGGCCGGGGGTGGTCTTGTCGCAGGAGGCGAGCAGCACCATGCCGTCCAGCTCCGCCCCTTCCACCTGTACCTCGATGTCGTTCACAAGGAGGTCGCGGCTCGGCATCAGGTAGCGCGCCTGACGGCCCGCGCTGGTGACGAAATCGGACGGCGCCACGGTGCGGATCTCGAACGGCAGACCGCCGGCGTCGCGGATCGCCTGCTCCACCACGCGGCACACATCGTCGAGATGGGCGTAGCAGACCGACAGCTTGCTGGAGCTGTTGACGATGGCGATTTTCGGCTTCAGCAGGTCTTCCTCGCTGTAGCCCATGGCGAGCCACTGGGCGCGGCGCACCGCCCAGCGGGTGGTGCCGGGCTCGAAATTGCTGCGCAGCGCGGGCTTCTTCTGTTCGGCGTCGGACATGAAACGTCCCTGTCTCGTCAGTTGAGCTGGGCGCCGAGCGCGTTCAGCGCGGCGCGGATGTCGGAGCCGGACGGCAGCGCCGCCGGATCGTCGCAGAGCTGGTCGGCGACGAGGCCCATGGCCTGCCCGTAGCCGAAGCACTGGGCGGTGACGCGGGCCGAGGCCATGGCCTCGTGCTCGGCCGAGAGGCAGCGCCCGGCCATCACGAGTCCCGAGCCGGTGGCGGGCAGGAAGCAGCCGAGGGGGATCTCGTAGTAGTCGTCGAGAATCCAGTGCAGCTTCGGCTTCTCGCCGGAATGCAGCTCAATGGGCCAGGGCGAGCGGCAGATGCCGTCCGCGCGCTTGCGGGCGTAGGTGACATCCTCGTTCTTCAGCAGGTCGCGGCCGACGATCTGCCAGGTCTGGCGGATGCCCACCTGCACGCCGGTGTCGTTGACGAAGGAGGCCTCGCAGCCAGTGATATGGTCGCGGATGAAGCGGGCGTATTCGCGCACCTGCTTGCGCCCCTCGATCTCCGCCTCGCTGAGGTCGGCCATGCGGGTGGCGTCCAGCTCGCGCCCATCGGCACCCACGATGCGGGTGGCGTTGCAGATCAGCTCGCCGGGGCGGGGCGTGGGGAAGAGGAAGATCTTGGCGCGCGGCAGGCGGTAGGCGCCGGAGGCGTTCAGCTCCTGGATGAGCGTCATCACCCGCTCGTCGAGGATGGAATCCGGCCCGTGCGCGGCGAGGAAGCGCGCCATGTCCACGCCGAGGATGCGGAAGATCATGGTGGGGTTCTGGATGGCGCCGTCGCGGCCCTTGGTGAGGGCGCGGCCCGCCATGGCCGCCACGTCCGCATCGCCCGAGGCGTCCACGGTGATCTTCGCGCGGACCTCCAGCGGCCCCTGCTTGGTGAAGGCGCTGACGCCCCGCACATGGTCGCCCTCGGCGAGAACGCCGGTGACGGTGACGTGGTAGAGCACGCGGATCTTGCCCTCGGCGCCGAGCAGCGCGTCGCTCGCCTCGCGCCAGACCAGCGGATCGTGGACCCGCACGTAGGTCTTGCCGTACTGGACCGGGCCGGTGAGCCCGCCGCGCGCTTCCATGGCGGCGATGAACTCGTCCACGAAGCCGTGCACCACCTGCTCCGGCTCGGCGTTGCGGCGGTCGGAGGCGGCATAGAGGCCGCAGATGGTGCCGGAGAGGCCAGCCACCGCGGCGCCGCCGCTGAAGCCGTAGCGCTCCAGCAGGATGACACGCCGCCCCTGCCGCGCTGCAGCGACCGCGCAGGCAAGGCCCGCCGCGCCGCCGCCGACCACCAGCACGTCCGTTTCCAGAACCTCCGCGGGCCTGACGTCGGGCATTTCCACCCATCCTTGTTATTAATTGTTAGCGCTATCATTTGTTAGCGCTAACCAGCCTCTATTGTCAAGCGGCCGGCAGGCCATATGGTGAGCCGGGGCCAGTGGTGACGGAATCGGCGATGCGGCAGAAAAGGGGGGGACGGGCGGCAGGCGTCACCATGGAGGATGTGGCGCGGGTGGCGGGCGTCTCCGCCATGACGGTCTCGCGCGTGCTGCGCCAGCCGACGCTGGTGAACGCCGACCTCAAGGCCAAGGTGGAAGCGGCGATCCGCGAGACCGGCTACATCTACAATCTGGTCGCCTCCTCCCTCGCCTCCCAGCGCAGCGGCATCATCGCGCTGATCCTGCCGACGGTGGCGTCCTCCATCTTCACCGACAGCGTGAAGGGGGTCTCAGACGTCGCCCGCACCCACGCGGTGCAGATGATCATGGCGGAGACCAACTATTCCCCGGCGGAGGAGGAAAAGGTCATCGAGGCGCTGCTGCGGCGCCGGCCGGACGGCTTCGTCATCGTCGGCGTTTCCCACACCCGCGCCACGCGGGCTCTGCTGGAAAAATCCGGCGTGCCCGTGGTGGAAACGTGGGACAGCACGCCCACGCCCATCGACAGCCTCGTGGGCCTCTCTAATTTCGATGCCATGAAGGCCATGACCGAGGCGCTGGTGGCGCAGGGCTTCCGCCGCATCGCCTTCGTCGGCACCGCCACCCGTGACCGCCGCGCCCAGATGCGCGCCAAGGGCTACGAGGCCGGCATCGCCGAGGCCGGGCTCGGCGCGCCGCTCATCCTCAACGCGGACGATCTCACCAGCATGGAGTCCGGCCGCATCGTCGCCGAGCGGGTCGCAGCGCTGCATCCCCGCCCCGACGCCCTGCTGTGCCTCAACGACGTGCTCGCGGCCGGCGCGCTGCTGGCGTTCCAGCGCATGGGCCTCGCCGTGCCCGGCGACATCGCGGTCGCCGGCTTCGGCGGACTGGATTTCTCCAGCCACCTCAACCCGTCGCTCTCCACCGTGGACATCCCGCGCTACGAGATGGGCCAGAGGGCCGCTGAGATGCTGATCGGCCGCATCGCCGGCACCGCCGCGCAGGGCGGCACCTGCGAGATGGGCTACCGGATCGTGCTGCGCGAGAGCACGGGGGGCAGCCGCCCGGTGGAGGCTCAAGCCTCTTAGCCAGGGCCGCGTGATCCCGCGCTATCGCGGCGGATCGACCCCGATCCAGTGGCGCACCACCGGCGGCGTATCGCCCTGGTGGAACGAGAGCACCTCCGATTGCACGTCGGCATCGGCACGGGAGACCCGGCGATGCTGGCGCCGGTGCTCGGCCCAGGATTCCACCATAAACCACTCCAGCATTTGCTCGGGATCGGCGGAATCCTCGCTGACGCCCCAGGCGTAGGCCCCATCGCGACGCCGGGCGGCCGAAAGGCGCTCCAGCGCCTTCAGGAACGCCTCCCGGTCTGCCCGCGCCACCCGGTACTCGATGAGGATGAGCACCGGCCCCCGATCGTTGGGGATGGGCTCGGCCATCGCCGGCTCGGGCCAGTGCATGGAGGGCGTCAGATCGGCCTCGCCCGCGGGCAGCGGCACCCGGTGCATGATGAGGCCCACCACCGCGAGACCGCCGGCCGCGATGACCAGCGCCGCCTGCAGCCCCACCGCCTGCGCCACGAGGCCCCAGGCGATGCTGCCGCCCGCCATCGCGCCATTGAAGACCGTGAGATAGACGGCGAGCGCCCGCCCCCGCACCCAGTTGGGCAGGATGGACTGGGCCGTTGCGTTCAGCGTCGTCAGCGCGGTGATCCACGCCGCGCCCATGGCGAGCAGGATCGGCACCGCCAGCCAGCGCGGCGGGGCGAGCGCGAGGGCCACCGTCGCGACGGCGGTGACGAGAGAGGCGGCGAGGATGAGCCCGTCCGCCGAGAGACGGCCGCGCAGACGCGGCATCAGGAGCGCCCCGCCGATGGCGCCGACACCCACCGACCCGAGCAGCAGGCCGTAATAAGCCGCATCCCCCTTGAGCAGCCCGCGCGCGACCAGCGGCAACAGGGCCCAGACCGCGCTGGCGAAGGCGAAGAAAAAGGCCGAGCGCAGCAGGACGACATGCATCTCCTTGCTGGACCGCGCATAGCGCAGCCCGGCCCGGAAGGCGCCGGGAAAGCGCTCGCCCAGTTCGTCCTGCGGGGTGGCGGGCCGACGCCACCAGACGAGGGCGGCGATGACGAAGACATAGCTCGCCACGTCCGCCCCGTAAGTCACCGCGGCGCCGAAGGCGGCGAGCAGCACGCCGCCCAGCGCCGGGCCGATGGAGCGGGAGATGTTGATGCCGAGGGAATTAAGCGCCACCGCGCTTTTCAGGTCCGAGCGCGGCACCAGCTCCGGCACGATGGACTGCCAGGTGGGCGCCATCAGCGCCGCGCCGATGCCGCCGAGAAAGGTGAGCGCGATCAGCGAGGAGACCGTCATCAGCCCGGTCAGCGACAGGAGCATCAGGGCGCCGCTGACGCACGCCAGCCCGATCTGGATGGCGATGAGAAAGCGCCGCCGGTCGAGGATGTCGGAGAGCACGCCCGCCGGCATGGCGAGGAGGAACACGGGCAGCATGGCCGCCGCCTGGATGGTCGCCACGGCGGCGGGCGAGGCGGACAGGTCCGTGACGATCCACGCGCTCGCCACGTCGCGCATGAAGCTGCCGGTATTGCCGAGCACGGTCGCCACCCACAGCACGGCGAAGACCGGCCGCTTCAGGGGCGCGAAGGCACCGGGGGTGGCGGCGGGCGCGGATGGCGGGGATGGGGGATTTTCGCTCATGCTCGCTGTCCCTCCGTTTTGCCCGCAAGATCGTACCACGCCACCAGCACGAAGGCCCCGGCGAGGCCGAGATGCTCGAAGAAGGCGTTGGCGGCGGCGAAGCGCTCGGCTCCCGCCATGCCCCAGAAACGGTTGGCGAGCAGGCTCGCCGCGACTGTAAAGACGGCGAGCGCCAGCGCGCCAGCCCAGCGCAGCAGGCCGGAGAGCACCATGATCGGCGCGATGATCTCCAGCGCGATGACGGCGGCGGCGAGCGGGGCCGCCGGGGCGAGGCCGAAATGGGTCATCTCAGCGACGGCGCTCGGAAAATCCAGCACCTTCGTGAGGCCGCCCTGCAGATAGGCAGAGGTGAGCGCGAGCAGCGCGAACGCCCGCACCGGGCGCGGCGATAGAAACGGCCTCATGGACGCTGCGAGGCGGTCGGGAAGGTCCGGTCCCATCCCTCAGAAGGCCCAGCAGGCGCAACCCAGCGCGCCGAAGAAGCCCTGCTGGTCTCCCACAGGCACGCTCGCGCCCCACGCCCCGGCATGGGCATGACCGTGGACGCCGCAGGCCTTGGCGCAGCCGCAGGCGGCGGCGAAGGCGTATTTCTGCGCACTGTCCGCCTTGCGGGGCTGGTAGCCACCGAAGGTGCGCACCGGCGACCAGTCCGGCATGGCCGGCGGCAGCGGCGGTGCGAGATCGCGGAAGGCGCCATCCCCATGTACCGGCACGCCGCCGAGCAAGGTGAGGACGGAGGTGATGTCCTGGATACGGTCCTCGGACACCGAGAAATAGTCGTCCGAAAGCACCACCAGATCGGCAAGCTGGCCGTCCTTGATCTGCCCCTTCTTGCCCGGCTCGCTGGAGAACCAGGTGTTCGCCTCGGTCCACAATCTCAGCGCATCTTCCCGGTCCAGCCGGTTCGCCGGCGGATAGAGGGAGAGCCCGCCCAGCGTGCGGCCCGTCACCAGCCAGGACAGCGAGACCCAGGGATTGTACGAGGCGACGCGGGTGGCGTCCGTCCCCGCGCCCACCGGAATGCCGGCCTCCAGCATGCGGCGGATGGGCGGGGTGCGCTCGGCCGCCTTGGCGCCGTAGCGATCGACGAAATATTCACCCTGATAGGCCATGCGGTGCTGCACGGCGATGCCGCCACCCAGCGCCGCGATGCGGTCGATGTTGCGGTCGGTGATGGTCTCCGCATGGTCGAAGAACCAGTTGAGGCCCTTGAGCGGCACGTCGGAATCGACCTTCTCGAACACGTCCAGGGCGCGCGAAATGGTCTCGTCATAGGTGGCGTGCAGGCGGAACGGCCAGCGGTTTTCGGCGAGCAGCCGCACCACCGGCTCTAGGTCGCCTTCCATGGCGCCGGGCAGGTCCGGCCGCGCCACCTGGAAGTCCTCGAAGTCGGCGGCGGAATAGACCAGCATCTCGCCGGCGCCGTTATGACGATAGAGGTCGTCGCCCTGCCCCGGCGTGACGGACTTGGACCAGCCGGCGAAATCGGCCAGCTCCGCCTTCGGCTTCTGGGTGAAGAGGTTGTAGGCGATGCGCACGGTGAGGTTTCCCTCCCGGTGCAGATTCTCGATGACCGAATAGTCTTCCGGATAGTTCTGGAAGCCGCCGCCCGCATCGATCACCGAGGTGACACCGAGGCGGTTCACCTCGCGCATGAAGTGGCGGGTGGAGTTCTTCTGGTACTCGGGCGGCAGCTTCGGCCCCTTGGCCAGCGTCGCATAGAGGATGGTGGCGTTGGGCTTGGCCACCAGCAGGCCGGTGGGATTGCCGTTGGCATCGCGGATGATCTCGCCGGCGGGCGGATCGGGAGTGTCCTTGGTGTAGCCCACCACGCGCAAGGCGGCGGCATTGAGCAAGGCGCGGTCGTAGAGGTGCAGGATAAAGACCGGCGTATCCGGGGAGACGGCGTTGATCTCCTCCAGCGTCGGCAGGCGCTTCTCGGCGAACTGGTGCTCGGTGAATCCGCCCACCACGCGCACCCATTGCGGGGCGGGCGTCACGGCCACCTGCCGCTTCAGCATGTCCATGGCCTGGCTAAGCGAACGCACTCCGTCCCAGCGCAGCTCCATATTGTAGTTCAGGCCGCCGCGGATGATGTGCATGTGGCTGTCGATGAGGCCGGGGATGACCCGCCGGCCGCCCACGTCGATGATCTTCGTCGTCGTGCCGGCGAGGCGCATGGCATCGTTGGTTGGGCCGACGAACACGATCACGCCGTCGCGCACCGCCACCGCCTCCGCCGTGGGATTGGTGCGGTCGAGGGTGGTCATCTTGCCGTTGAACAGGATGAGGTCGGCGATCTCGCTCATGGTGCGCGCCTTATGCTGGGGGCGACGAGAATGAAAGCTCAGGATTTGGGAGGGGTCGTGTCGCCCGAGGCAGGCGCATCCGCCGCATCGCGCCGGCCCGGAAGCTGGCCCAGCACGTGGTCCTTGCAATCGGCGAGGCCGATGGCGCGAGCGAGGCCGTCGCCGTTCATCAAATGACGCGCGACGGGCAGGATCTGCTCGCCGACCAGAATGCCGAGCAGCCCCAGCAGCGCCACCACCGGCGGGGCCGGGGAGCGCACGTTGATGAGGCTGTAGACGACACCGACCAGCAGGCCGGCGCCCAGCGAGGCGAGATAGAGCTTCATGGGCCCTCCGGAGGTTCGAACATCCGGCGCCGGCCGGGGGGAGGCCGGCGCCGGAAGGAGATCACGCCTTGATGAAGGCGAGGAGGTCGGCGTTGATCACGTCCGCATGGGTGGTGCACATGCCGTGGGGATAGCCGGGATAGACCTTCAGCGTGCCGTGCTTCAGCAGCTTGGCGGAGAGCAGCGCGCTGTCGGCGATGGGGACGATCTGGTCGTCATCGCCATGCATCACGAGGGTGGGCACCTCGCACGCCTTAAGGTCGGCGGTGAAGTCGGTCTCGGAGAAGGCCTTGATGCCGTCGTAATGGGCCTTGGCGCCACCGGTCATGCCCTGCCGCCACCAGTTCCAGATGGCGCCCTGGGAGACCTGCGCGCCGGGACGGTTGAAGCCGTAGAACGGGCCGGTGGGCACATCGAGGAAGAACTGGGCGCGGTTGGCGGCGAGCGCCTTGCGGAAGCCATCGAAGACCTCCATGGGCAGGCCGCCGGGGTTCGACTCGGTCTTCAGCATGATGGGCGGCACGGCGCCGATCAGCACCAGCTTCGCGACGCGTGCCTTGCCGTGCTTCACGGTGTAGTGCAGCGCCTCGCCGCCGCCGGTGGAATGGCCGATGTGCACGGCGTTCTTAAGGTCGAGATGGTCCATCACGGCCGCGGCGTCGGCGGCGTAATGGTCCATGTCATGGCCGTCGCTCACCTGGGTGGAGCGGCCGTGGCCGCGGCGGTCGTGGGCGACCACGCGATAGCCGTTGTTCACGAAGAACAGGAGCTGCGCGTCCCAGTCGTCCGAGGACAGGGGCCAGCCATGGTGGAAGACGATGGGCTGGGCGGTCTTCGGGCCCCAGTCCTTGTAGAAGATCTCGACGCCGTCCTTGGTGGTCACGCTGGGCATGGGTTGAACTCCGTGGGGGTGGGAGGCTGCGGGGTGGGAGGCTGCGAAGGCAGCGGCGGGAATGTCGAGGCCGAGTGCGGCGGCGAGCGCCGCGGTGGCGCCGGCACCAAGCACGGTCCGGCGCGAGACAAGGGGGAACTGTTCCGGGAGGCGCTCGCCGCCCGGTGCGTCATTGTCAGTCATGGGATTTGGTCCTTCAGTGCCCTTCGGAGGCGCCGAACATGGTCTTGGCGTAGATGATGCCGAGGCCGTAGGCGCCGCCGTAGGTCTTGGCGATGCCGGTGGTCATGTCGTAGGTGGCGGTGCGGGCCCAGTCGCGCTGCAGCTCCAGCAGATATTGCAGCGAGGTCATGGGACGCGCGCCGGCCTGGATCATCCGCTGCATGGCGCGCTCGTGCGCCTCGTCGGAGACATCGCCGCAGGCGTCGGCGATCACGTAGACTTCAAAGCCCTGCTCGAGGGCCGACAGGGCCGGGCCGACGATGCACACGCCGGTCCACAGGCCAGAGAGCACGATGCGGCCCTTGCCGATCTCGTTGACACGGGCGATGACGGCTTCATCCTCCCAGGTGTTCATGGAGGTGCGGTCGAGCAGCTTCTCGCCCGGAAACGCCTCGGTGATCTCGGAGAACATGGGGCCGGAGAAGCTCTTCTCGGCCACAGTGGTCAGGATAGTGGACACCCCGAAGCCGGCGGCGGCGCGGGCGACCAGAGCCGCGTTGTTGCGCAGGTTCACGGCGTCGATGGACTTGGTCGCGAAGGACATTTGCGACTGAAAGTCGATCATGATGAGCGTATGATCCTTCGGCGAAAGAAGCATACTGCCGGGGGCGGCGACAGCGTGGGGCACGGTTGCATCTCCTGTGTGAAAGCCGGGGCGAAGCTAGCGCCCGTTACGGGCTGAGACCATTAGTTACTGGCGGGATACCGGGCACATCCATGAATTTCCAAGACAAGATCGATCCTCAGGCAGAAAAGGCGTGCATGGCCGAGCCCCTCCTGAAGTTCTTCGCTCAGGAGTGGATGGCTCATGTGGTCGCGGCACTGTCGCGCCACGGCACGTTGCGGTTCGGACAGCTCCGGCGAAGCTTGCCGGGGCCGATTTCGGCGCGCGTTCTCTCTGCCCGGCTCAAGGCGCTTGAGGCCGGGGGATATGTGACGCGGCGGGAGATCGAGGGGCGGGTCCGTCAGGTGGAATACAGGCTGACGGATTCGGGTCGCGCCATCGACCTTCTTCTGGTGCAGGCGGAATCTGCGCTGTACCTGGAAGGCACGGTGGGCGCGCTGACTAACGAGCGCTGACCGCACCCACCTTCGCTGGTGGATCGCAGCATGTGGAGAACTTGAGCGGGACAGTGCTCATCGGTTCGATCCCTTGCCGAAGGCCCGAAGCGGGGCTGATGGGGCGGACTATGGCGTTGCAGCTGGAGCCCGTCTTGCCGAAAAGCCCGCATCCTTGAACGATGGGATTTCCCGAAGGCGCCCCCGCTCGCTCAATGGCCGCGCCGCCACAACCCCGGCGCTGATCCGGTAAGGCGCGTGAAGGTGCGCGTCATGTGGCTCTGGTCGGAAAATCCGCAGATGATGGCGATATCCGCCAGCGGCAGGCGCGAGCCGACGATGAGGTCCCGCGCCCGCTCCACCCGCAGGTGAAGCATCCACTGGTAGGGCGTGAGCCCCGTTTCATCCCTGAAGCACTTGATGAAATGGCCGCGCGAGACGCCGCAGGCGGCAGCGATGTCGGAGATCAGCACGTTGCCATCGAGCCCCGCGGCGAGCCGCTCCTTGGCGATGGCGAACTGGCGTGGCGAGAGACCGCCGGGAATGCGCACCGCAGCGCCGTGATAGCGCGTGGCGAGATGGGTCTGGATGGCCGAGACCACCTGATCCAGGAACAGAGGCACCTGCCGCTCCGGCGCATCGAGCATGGGCAGAAGCGCCCGCGAGAGGTGCGCCAGCACAGGGTCTTGCGTGCCAGGCGTGCAGGAGACGCACTCCGCCAGCGGCAGTCCCATCTCGCTGAAGGTCTGGTGCAGCGCCGCGTGGGAGATCTCCAGCAGGAAGAAGTCGAACCCCGTCTCGATGTCGGCGCGATAGGTGTCGGAGAAGGAGCGGACGTAGCAGCTGTCCGGCTCGAAATCGTAGGCGGTCGCCGCGCCGTCGCCGAAGATGCGGCGGCGGTGCCCGCTGGAGAGGGCAACACCCATCAGCAGGCCACGTCCGCTCGGTGGGGTTTCGACCCGGCTCGTGGCCGCGCCATCATGCTGCTTGCGGTAGACGACGAAGCCGGTGCCGACCAGCTCCCTCTCGTCCTCCAGCGCGGCGACGGAACAGCCGAGGCTGTCGCGTCGCGTGATTCCGCCGGGTGCCGCCGTGTCTAAACGGGCCATCTGAAGCCTCGGGGCTGGCTTGCTGGTGCGCGAACCTACACCAGAAGCGGGACGGGTAAAATGAAGTGGCGCTGACCTAGGCTATAGACAAAGGTTTAAAGCCGGCGCCCGTAGGCGGGCGCCGGCTCCCGACCGTTCAGCCCGGGATCAGCTGGGTCACCACCGCCGACAGGCCGATGCCGAAGGCGGCGGCGCCGGCCAGCCGCGGGGCTAGAGACGTGGGGGTCCAGGCGCGGCCCGACGCGACGAGGGCGACACCCGCGCCGATCACCGACTGCACCACCGCGAGGCCGGCGAGATAGGCGACGAGCTGGGTCGGCTCGGCACCGACGATGGACTCGCCATAGGCGTAGCCATGGAACAGGCCGGCGATGGCGAACAGGCCGATCCAAACCCCGCGCACCGGCTTTTCCCGGCCGGCGGCGAGCATGCCGCCGATGGCCACCACGCTCAGCGCGATCACCGTCTCGGCGAACGGCAGATTCACGAGCTGCACATGCAGCATGACGCCGGCAATGGAGGCCACCACGAAGGCCACCGGCACGAAGGCGCCGAGCCCCATCACTCCGGCGATCAGGCCGGCGGCAACGATGAAGCCCAGATGGTCGAGCCCGATCACCGGATGGGCAAGGCCGGAGATGAAGCCTTCGCCGAAGGTCGCCGGGAGCCGTCCGCCCATGGCGTGGTGCGCCTCGGCGGAGGTGGCGGCGAAGAGGGGAACGAGGGACAGGAGCGTGATCCTGCTGACGAGACGGGACATGATGTTCTTCCTTGCTCTGGATGGGTTGGAAACGAGGGATACGGGTCTCAGACGGGGCTGCGCTCCGGCTGGAGCAGCGCCCGCCGGATGCGCGCCGCGCACAAGGCGGAGGCGTAGGCGAAGCAGGCGCCGAGGATCATGGAGAAAGGCACCAGCAGGAGCGCGTTGCGGCCCGTGAGGGACAGCATCGCGGCCGGCGTGAAGGCGTCCGCGTTCTGGGTGAGGAACGCGAAGGTCGCTGCGTAGCCGTAGGTCACGGCCGGGATAGAGGAGAAGGCCGGGATGTAGGCGGCGAGGATGTAGAGGGCGATGGACAGCCCGACGATGACGGCGCCCACCGTCGGCCCCGGCGCGAGGGTGGCGAGGACGAGCCCTGTCGCCCAAGCCACCGCGACACCGAACACGTTCGAGACGATGGTGGTCCGGAACGCCGCGGCGTCGCCGCCCGAGTGGAAGAAGCACGCCCAGGCGATGAACGCCGCCCAGATGAGGAACGCCTGCGTGGTCAGGAACAGCCAGGTGCACAGGCCTCCCAGCACGCCGACGCTCAGGGCCAGGGAAATGATCATGTCGAAGCCTCCGCTGAGGCGGTGAGACAAGCCTCTCCCGTTCCGGCGCGCGGGTGGCGCGCCGGGGGCGAGAGACGACGGTAGGTTGACGGCGATTGATGGCTGGCGTGGCGGCGGACCCGATGCGGCCCGCCGCCCGGCTCAGATCACCTCTTCGCGGGTTCGGTGGAGGAATTCCTCCGTCCTGCGATCCAGCTCCTCGGCGCTGACGAGGCCGCGCTCCAGAGCGAGCTTTTCGAACGCCGCCAGCCACTGCTGGTAGTAGTTCCAGGTCTCGTCATCGGGCGCGTGGGACTTGTCCCAGGTGCCGATGGTGCCGATCAGGCTCTGGCGGAAGTCCTCCCACTGGTAGGCCTTGGCCTCGGCGAGGGCGAGGGCCATGCCGAAGGCGCGGCCCTGCCAGGGCTCCTCGAACTGGAGGCTCTCGCAATTGCGCGGGATGGCGCCGCGCCCGTCGAGCGATTCCACATAGATGTCCATGGCGACGATCCCTTCAGGCGGAGACGAGGCCGAGGCCCTGCATGGCCTCGGTGGAAACGAGGGCGGCGAGCTTTTCCTCGGGCCAGCCCTCGGTGCCGGCGGGCCGCTCGGGGATCACGAAGTAGCGCACCTGCGCGCTCGAATCCCAGATGTCGATCCGCTTGTCCTCGGGCAGGCTCACACCGAAATCGGCGAGCACGCCGCGCGGCTCGCGCACGATGCGGGCGCGGAAGACCGGATCCTTGAACCAGTAGGGCGGCAGGCCGAGCAGCGGCCAGGGCCAGCAAGAGCACAGGGTGCAGCAGACCACGTTGTGCGCGGCCGAGGTGTTCTCCACCACGCGCAGGTTCTCGCCCTCGATACCGTCCTTGAGGCCGAGTTCGGCGATGGCCTTGTTGGCGTCGGCGAGCAGGCGCGCCTTGAAGGCCGGATCGGTCCAGGCCTTGGCCACCACCTTGGCGCCGTTGAACGGCCCCATCTCGTGCTCGAAGAAGCGGATGACGCGATCGACCGTGTCGATGCCGATCATGCCCTTCTCGCGGAACAGGGATTCGAGGGCCTTGGTGCGGGCGGCGTAATAGCTCTCGCTCTCCCGCAGGTGGTGATGATGTTCGTGGTCGTGGTCGTGATCGTCGCTCATGATTTTCCGCTCTGGCGATTGGGCGCGAGGCCGGTTGTTGTGATGAAGAATGAGATCAGGCGGCTTCGAGATAGACTTCGAAGCAGTCGTTGTAGAGAACGTCGCCCTTGTCCGGGATGTCGGACCACAAGTCCCGCGTCTTGAACTTGACCAGATAGACCGGCTGGGTGGTGGAGATGCCGTCGGTGGGCACGTTGTCGGCGTAGAGATAGGCGCCCTTGTAGACGGTATCGATCACGCCGACCTTGTTGCGCAGATAGCCAGGCAACCGGGTGTGGACCGCGGGCGGCATGTCCTTCACGCGCACCTTGTCGCCGACCTTGAACAGGGGATCGACCGCCACGTCCCGATAGGGGTTGGCACCGGTGTAGAAATACTCGATCACCCGCTCGGTGACGGCATTGTCCCCGGAATTGGGGAGCGGCGCGTCGGGGTGTTCCAGGAAGTGCTTGGTGCGTTCCTCAAGCTCTTTTTCGGAAATATAGTTTTTCGCCACAAGGAAATGGCACATGCCGCCGAGCCATTTGATGTAGTAGCGATACTTGAAGTAATCGAGCGGGCTCATGCCTTCCGCGAGCACCCGAAGATCCGGCCAGGCCCAGATGCCGGTGCCCATCATGGTGGTGTGGACCGCGAAGAGCTGGGCCTCCCACGGCTCCACGAACACGCGCTTCTCGACGGCCACGGGGCCGAGATTCTCGATGCCCCCGAGGAAATGCTGAACTTTCATGCCGACGCCTCTCTCTGCCATGCCTGCGATCCCAGGCGGATCGCCAGCCTCGGTTGATCCGCCCCTGCCGCCGCGACGAGCGGCCCGCGGAGCGGCGGAACACGAGGAGCCAGGCTTTCAAGGCCGACGAAGATGATCGCCAACGCAAAAAAGCCCGTCAGCACCTCGCTGCGGGCGGCTTTGCCACTGATCCATAAATCATGCTGGCGGCGTCTTGATGAGCGTCCTTGCTCGACGACCGTGAAAACAGTGCGACGCAACAAAAGAACTGTCAAGCGCGAATTTTCAGGTGCCGGCTTTAGCGCGGAAGCCACGATTTCAATCGGAGATACAGGCACTGACGCACCGCGCCCCGCTGCTCCCGCCATTTATTCCCCGCTTGAATGCGGGCCAGCCACATTTGCGCTTGACACATCGCCGGCGCACAGTCAGGCTAATTCGTAGGCGATAGGCAAGGATGCCTATTAAGTCGCCATTTGCGAACTGACATTCGGGACAGACCCCGTGGCGATGCAGCCCTCAGGCCGAACGGCCCGAGGGCGTTTTTGTTTGCGGCAAGGCCAGTTCAAACAAGGCCACTTGCGGCGGGCGGGCATCGACCGGGGCACCCGGGAACGGACACCTGCGGTGAGGGAAATGGCGAGACCCAGCTATCGGATCGGCCTGATGTTCTCCACCACGGGGCCCTACAGCACGGTTGCCGGCGCCATGCTCAACGGCGCGCTGCTCGCCGTGTCGGAGATCCGTGAGGCGGGACCGGTCGAGCTGGTGCCCGTGGTCGTCGATCCGTGTGGCGACCTCTCGCGCTATACGGCTCTGAGCGGCCAGCTTCTCGCCGAAGGGGTGCGCCATGTGGTGGGGTGCTACACCTCGTCGAGCCGCAAGGAGGTCATCCCGTGCTTCGAGAAGCATGACGGGATGCTCTGGTATCCGTCCCACTACGAGGGCTTCGAGAGCGCCGACAATGTCGTCTACACAGGCGCGGCGCCGAACCAGCACATCCTGCCGCTCATCGACTACCTCATGTCTACCTTCGGCGACCGCGCCTTCTGCGTCGGCTCGAACTATATCTGGGCGTGGGAGAACAGCCGCATCCTGCGCGAGACGGTGACGGCGCGCGGCGGCACGGTGGTGGCGGAGCGCTATCTCCCCGTCGGCGAGACGGACCTGCGCAAGCTCGTGGATGCGGTGATCGAGGCGCGGCCGAGCTTCGTCTTTTCCTCGCTTATCGGGGTCAGCGGCCTCGCCTTCCTCAGCGCGCTGCGCCATGCCTGCCTTGCGCGCGGCATCGACCAGCCGGGGACGATGCCGGTGGCGAGCTGCAACCTGTCCGAGCCCGATCTGGACGAGCTGGAGCCGGAGGCCCGCGACGGCCACATCTCCTCCAGCGTCTATTTCTCGGCCCTGCGCAACCCGGTGAACGATGCCTTCGTCTCCCGCCACGCCGCAGCCTATCCCTCAGCGCCTTTGACCTCGGCGGATGCGGAAGCTTCTTACATCGCGGTGAAGCTGCTGGCCGGCGCGCTGGCTGAAGCCGGCACCGATGAAATCCTCGCGGTGAAGGCGGCGGTGGCGCGCCAGCGTCTCGCCGCGCCCCAGGGCGATGTGTGGGTGGATGCGGAGACTATGCATCTCCATCTCACGCCGCGCATCGGCCGCTCGCGCGGGACGGAATTCGATATCATCCGCGAGGAACCGGCGCCCATCCGGCCGGATCCCTATCTGGTGCGCTCCTCGCCCACCGACAGCTGGTTCGCATCCGCGCCGCGGCTGCGGGTCGCCAAGTGAAGAGGGCCGGGCCAGCCATGTCGCGCAACCTGCTCCAGAACTTCCGCGGCGCCCGGGCGCTCATCGTCGCCTCCGGCGAGGGCGGCATCGATACGCTGGAGAGCGTGCTCGGCAAGCTCGGTCTCGTGGTGGCCCGCGCGGACGTCCCGGAGGCCGGGCGCCATCTCGATCTCGCCTTGGTGGAGGAGCGCGCGGATTTGCTCTTCATCGACGGCGACCTCGACAGCGTGCTGCCCTGCGACCTCGGCGCGGCCCGCACGCCGCCGGTGCCGGTGATCGGGCTGGTCGGCATCGAGGCGCCGGGCCGGCTGAAGGCGCTGATGAACCAGGGCGCTACGGCCTTCCTGCGCAAGCCGGTCTATGCCGGCGCCGTCTACACCACGCTGTTCCTCGGCGTGAACCAGTATCTGCTGCGCAAGGAGATGGCGAGCGAGCTGAACGCCCAGCAGGATCGCCGCCGCCGCCGCAAGGCGGTCATCAAGACCATCCTGCTGCTGATGGAAGAGCACCAGGTGGATGACGACGAGGCCTATGTCATGCTCCGCCGCGACAGCATGCGCCGGCGCCAGAGCCTCGAGGATTATTGCGAGGACTACATCTCCGGCCGGTCGAAGCTGACCGCGTCCTCGCCCGAAGCCGAGCCGCGCACCGCGGCCCGGCGCTGACCTTACCGACCCACATCACGACGGAGCCGCACGGCTCCGCGCACGTGGCAGCTGCCAGCGACGCCAGCCCGCCCGCAAGGAGAAGGCCCATGTCCCGGCATCCCATGTCCCGGCAGCACGCATCACGGCCTCTGACGCCGCCCCCCTATTCCCCTCCCGATCCGGCCTGGCTCGAAGGCTCCATCATGGCAGCCCGCGGCGAAGCCAAAGGGCGCGCCGGCGACCGCTACGAGATCACCGAGGCGAGCCAGGGCAAGTATCACTACGTCTACGGCCCCTATGCCACGCCCGTGCTGCGCGTGGATCCGGGCGCGGTGGTGAGCGCCGAGACCCACGACGCCATGGAAGGGCAGATCAAAAACGAGAGCGACAAGCCGTCGGAAATCCTCAACTTCCCCTTCCTCAACCCACAGAACGGGCCGATCTTCGTCAACGGCGCGGAGAAGGGCGACTGCCTCGCCGTCTACATCCACGACATCGTGCCGCGCGGGCCGCAGCCCATCGGCACCACCTGCATCATGCCGGAGTTCGGCGGCCTCGTCGGCACGGGGGACACCGCGATCCTCAACGCGCCTCTGCCGGAGATCGTGAAGAAGCTGCATGTGGACCCGGCGACAGGCGTGCGCTGGAACGAGCGAATCAGCCTGCCCTATCAGCCCTTCATCGGCACCATCGGCACCGCGCCGGAGATCGAGGCCATTTCGTCCCTCGTCCCGGACTATTACGGCGGCAACATGGACCTGCCGGACGTGGCACCCGGCGCCGTCATCTACCTGCCGGTGCATGCGCCCGGCGCCCTGCTCTATCTCGGCGACTGCCACGCCGCGCAGGGCGATGGGGAGCTGTGCGGATTCGCCATTGAGCATCCCACCGTGACCACGGTGCAGATCGACCTCATCAAGGGGTGGAACTTCCGCTGGCCGCGGCTGGAGACCCACGACCGCATCATGACCATCGGCTCCGGCCGCCCCATGGAGGACGCCGCCCGCATCGCCTATCGCGAGCTGGTGCGCTGGATGGCCGCCGACTACGGGTATGACGAGCTGGAAGCCTACATGCTGCTGACGCAGGCCGGGCACCTCAGGGTCGGTAACATGGTGGACCCGAAGTACACGCTCGGCGCTTCCGTCGACAAGACGCTTCTCGGCGCGGCCTGAGCCACGCACACCTGGCAATGGCTCCGGCGGTCACGTGATCGCCGGCAGCCTCCGGCCGAGCCACCTACGCCCGCAGATCCTGCCACTCGGGATGGCGGCGGAACTGCGTGGCGACGTATGAACACAGCGGGGTAATCTTGAAGCCCTCCGCTCGGGCATCGGCGATGAGGGCATCCACCAGACGCGCGGCGATGCCGCGCCCCTCGAAGGCCGGCGGCACGCCCGTATGGGTGACGACGAACGGGCCATCGCCGCGGCGCTGGTAGCTCAGTTCCGCTTCCGCACCCCCGCCGAGGCGAATGACATAACGGCCTCCGCCCGGCCCCTCCTCGCGCTGAATCTCTTGGCGAGCATCTTGGCTAGCGTCGCTCATCATGCCTCCGTCGGTGGTGGTGCCCCCACCATAACGGCGATGCTATCCCATCAGTTCACTCGGCGCGCCTCAAGCCCGCGAGCGTGCGGAAAGCATCTGCGAGCCGCTCCTTGGACAAAGGCTGCACGAAGTTGCGAATATAGGGCGCGGTGTCCCAGGACACGGAAACGATGCCGTCCACCGCGGCCTCGGTCGCGACGCCGAAATCCTCCAGCGCGCGCGGCAAGCCGAGGCGGGCGTAGAAGGCCAGCATGTCCGCCATGAAATCGGCGTCGCGCCCCTCCGCCAGCAATTGCACCAGAAGCCCGAGGGCCACCTGTTCGCCATGCAGCGCCCGCGCCACCTCCGGCACCGTGGAGAAGCCACGGGTCAGCGAATGGGCGATGGACAGGCCCCCGCTCTCGAAGGCGAGGCCGGAGAGGAGGATGGTCGCCTCCACCACGCGCTCCACCGCCTCGTCCGCCGTCTTGCGGGCGACGGCGGCCACCGCCGCCTCGCCATCCGCGCGGATGGCACGGTAGCAGGCATCGGCGATAGTGACGGCGAGCGTGGTGGGGCGACCCTTGAAGAAATTCAGCCCGCCGGCGGCGGCGCACTGCTCTACTTCAAACTTCTTGGACAGGGCATCGCCGATGCCCGCCACGAAGAAGCGCGCCGGCGCCTGGACGATGACGGACGTATCCACCAGCACCGCATCGGGATTGGCATCCATCAGCCGCACTTCGCTCAGCACGTGCTCGGCGGTGTAGACCACCACGAGGCGGGAGGTGGGGCTGTCGTTGGAGGCGATGGTCGGCACGATCACGAGCGGCGTGCGCAGCGCGATGCGCACGCCCTTGGCGGTGTCGATGGCCTTGCCGCCGCCGACACCGATCACCACGTCCGCGCCCGCCGCTCGCGCGGCGGCTGCCAGCTTGTCGATCTCCGCCGCCGTACATTCCCCGCCGAAGGTGGCGAAGGTGACCGCTTCGGCCTCCGTCATCGCGGCCTTCAGGCGCGCCCCGAGCAGATCCATCACGATGGCATCGGCCACCACGAAGGGCCGGCGGCCGTGCAGGCGCACGAGCGCGCCCAGCTCACCAAGTGCCTCAGGCCCCTGGATGTAGCGGGCCGGAGACCCGAACGCGCGCACGCTCATGCGTCACCCCAGTGGAAATCGCGCTTGCCGCCATCCATGCAGATCAAGGCGCCGTTGATGAAGGCCGCCTGCGTGGAGCACAGGAAGGCGACGAGCGCGCCCACCTCCTCCGGCTGGCAGAAGCGGCCGATGGGATTCTGTCCGGTGATCACCGCCCGCTTCTCCGGCGAGAAGGTAGCTATGAAATCGGTGGCCACATAGCCGGGGGCGATGGCGTTCACGGTGATGCCGTCCGCCCCCACCTCCTTCGCTACCGTGCGGGTGAAGCCGAGCACGCCAGCCTTGGCCGCCGAATAATTGGCAACCCCCGGCCGCCCGCCGCCGGTCACGTTCATGGACGAGGTGTTGACGATGCGGCCGAAACCGTTCGCGCGCATCAGCGGAATGGCGTGTTTGCTGCACAGGAAGGTGCTGCGCAGGTGGGTGGAAACGATGATGTCGAAATCGTCGATCTCCATCTCCGCCACACGCCGCCCGAGATGGCGCCCGCCCGCCCCGGCATTGTTCACGAGAATGTCGAGCCGCCCGAAGGCGACCGCCGCAGCAGCCACAACGCCGGCCGCGCCCGCCTCATCGGCCACGTCGCCCGGCGCTGCCGCCGCCTCGTACCCAGCCTGCCGCAGTTCCTCGGCGCAGTGGGCGGCACCCTCCGCGTCGATGTCGTTGATGACGATGCGCGCGCCCTCGGCGGCGAGCCCCAACGCCTCCGCCCGGCCGATGCCGCGCGCCGCGCCGGTGACAAGGGCGACCCGCCCTTTCAATCCCAGATCCATCTTGGTCTCCGATCAGCCCTTCACCGCGCCCGCGCCAAGCCCCTGAATGAAGTATTGGCTCAGCAAGGCGAAGGCGCCGAACAGCGGCAAGGCGATGAGGGTGGAGCCGGCCATGATCTCACCCCAGCGCAGATCGAACGAACCGACCATGGAGGCGAGGCCCACCGGCACGGTCTTGTTGGCATCGGAGCCGATCATGATCAGCGCATAGGTGTAGTCCGTCCACGACAGGAGGAAGGAGAAGATGGCCACCGTGATGAGCCCCGGCAGCGACAGCGGCAGCACCACCCGCAGGAAGGCGCCGAGCCGCGTGCAGCCATCCACCATGGCGGCCTCCTCCAGCTCGAACGGCATGCTCTTGAAAAAGCCCCACAGGAACCACACGCCAAGCGGCAGCGTGAGGGTGAGGTGGGAGACGATGACGCTCGCCAGCGTGTCGCCGAGTCCGAGCTTGGCGAAGATGGAGAACATGGGAATAGCGATGAGCAGCGGCGGGAACATGTAGGCGTAGAGCATCGCCCCCACGATGATCCCCTTGCCCCGAATGCGGTGGCGCGTGACCGCATAGGCGATCATGATCGAGAACACCATGGTCACCGCCACCGTCACCGCCGCGACGATCAGCGAGTTCAGGAACTGGGTGGGATAATCCGTCAGCTCCAGAAGGTTGGTATAGTATTCCCAGGTGAACGGGCCCGGCAGCAGCGACGTGGAATTGATGAGCGCCTGCGGCGCGCGGGTGGAGGACACCACCATCCAGTAGATGGGAAAGGCCGAATAGACAGCGATGAGCAGGGCGGCGCCATAGAGCGCCACGCGGCCAGCGAGCGAGCGGGGGGAGCGAGACATTCCGGCATCACTCCGTGTCGAGCGGGAACAGGCGGAAATAGATGAACACCACCAGCGACAGGATGGCGAAGGAGATGGTCGCCACCGCCGCGCCGCCGCCGATGTCGAACTGCCCGAAGGCCTGGCGATAGGAGAGGATGGCGAGGTGCTCCGTAGCGCCCACAGGGCCGCCCTGTGTGAGCAGCCAGATGACGTCGAACTTGTTGAACATCCACACCGCGCGCAGCAGCACGATCACGGTCAGGATCGGCTTCAGCATGGGCAGGGTGATGTGGAAGAAGCGCTGCACGGCATTCGTGCCGTCCACCTTCGCCGCCTCGTAGAGCGAGGACGGCACCGTCTGCAGCGCGGCGAGGAAGGTGGTGGTGACGAAGGGCGTCCACATCCACACGCTCACCAGGATTACCGACGCCATGGCCGCGCCCGGGCTCTCGAACCACTGCACCTGTGGCAGGCCGACGGCGGACATCATGGTGGTGAGGACGCCGATGGAGCCGTCGACCATCCATTTGAAGGTCAGTACCACCACCACGGTCGGCAGCAGATAGGGCAGGATTGAGAGGCCGCGCACGATATTGCGGCCGGGGAAGACCTGGTTGAGCACCAGCGCGAAGCCGATGCCCAGCACCACCTGGAAGATGATAGTGCCAAACGAATAGATAAAACCGTTGATGAGCGCGCGCCAGAACACCCACTGCGACAGCATGCGCGTGTAATTGTCGAGCCCAGCCCATTTGGGGGCGCCGACGAAGGAATCCATCTGGTAGAAGCTCAGCGACACCGCATAGACCACCGGCGCCACGATGAGCAGCGCGGTCACGGCGAGGCCCAGGATGAGGAAGGAATAAATCGTCGCTTTGGAGCTCACCTGCGGCGCCTCGCTGGAGCGGCTTGTGACCCGTCAGGGCCAGCACGGAAACGCCCGGCCTGAGGGCCGGAGCGATGTGGAAGGAATGGCCGGCAGGCCACGATCAGGGCAGAGCCTGCCGGCCTTGCGTCTTCGGACGAAACCCTCAGGACGCAATCATGTGGCGGTGACCGCTCACGAAGCGATGACCTGCCGCATGCGGTCGGCCGCGGTCTTCACGCACTCGGCGGAGGACATGCCCTTCAGCACCTTGTTCTGGAGCATCTCCGGGAACACGAAGGCCTCGAAGATCTTGCCGGGCTTCAGGCTCGGCGAGGGGCCCTGCGTGTCGATGGAGGTGAGGATCATGTTCTTGTCGGTGAGGAACGACTTCATCATCTCCACCGCCGCATTGTGCTTCTCGATGAGCGGATGGGCCCGCCAGCGCGCATCGTCATAGACATCGAGGCGCGGCGGCTGGAAGTGCAGCGGGGCGGTGTGCAGGAAGTTGATGTACTGGTTCTCCGTGAACCACTTCATGAACTTCATGGCCTCGTCGGACTGGGGCGTCTTCAGCACCACCCAGCCGTCATAGCCGTGGTTCACCGCCTGGTGCTTACCGGCGGAATCCATGTAGGGCATGATGCCGTACTTGTCGGCGAGGGCGGGATTGTTGCGCTCCAGCACCTCGATGATACGGCCCGCATAGGCGGTGTGCGCCACCTTGCCCGAGGTGAAGTTGGACAGCACCTCGCCGAAGCTCGCCTGGCTGGTACCGGACGGCATGGTCTTGTAGAGATCGCCGAAGAAATCGAGATAGCGGCTCGCGCGCGGCGCCATGTCCGCATTGTCGAAGATGATGTTCCACTTGTCGTCGAACAGCTGCACGCCCTCGGCCCACATGAAGCCGGGGGAGAGCCAGTTGGTGGCGCCGTTCGAGCCGATGGGGAACAGGGAGCCGGACGTGCCGTCGCCGTTGAGCGCCTGGCTGTTTTTCAGGAAGCCGTCCCAGGTCTTCGGCACGTCGAGCTTGTTCTTTTCGTAGAGATCCTTGCGATAATAGATCCAGGCAAGGTTGTAGTCGTAGGGATACCAATAGACCTTCCCGTCCACCGGGAACAGGATGTTCGGCCCCCACTTGTATTTGTCCGTCAGCTCGTTGAGCGGCATCAGCTGCCCCTCGGAGGCGAGGATCAGCACGTGGCCGATGAAGGCGAAGGTGGCGATGTCGTAGGGCGTGCCGCCGCGCAGCGATGTGGTCACCTTGGTGAAGATGCCGTCCAGCGGAACGGAATCCACCACCACCTTGGTGCCGAACTGCTTCTCGTATTCGGCCGCCGCCACCTTCAGCGCGCGGATGCTGTCGATGGAGGTCTCGGCATTGAGGAAGCGAATGGTCTTGGTGCCCTGCGCGCGCACCACGGCGGGGGCCGCGAGCCCACCCGCGGCGATGCCGGCACCGAGGGCTCCAACGCTCAGTGCTCCGGCGCCCTTCAATAGGGTCCGGCGTGACAGCCCGTCCTTCTTGATCTCGTCCATGGCGTTCTCCCGATCGTCTTGTTCTGCGTTCTTGTTTTCACTCGGCAAATTCAGGCGGCGGGGCGCCGCCCCACGTCCGCATCGGCGCGGTTGATCCGCGCTCCGGTTTCCTTGGAGAAGACATGCAGCCGGCCGGGCCGGAACTGGATGGGCAGGGTCGTGCCGTTGCGCACGGCGTCGGTGCGGTCCATGAGCACGCGAAGGCGCACGCCCGCGACCTCGCCGATGCAGAGCGTCTGCGCGCCGAGCTGCTCGATCACCGCCACCTGGAAAGCATGCGCGCCCGGCGCCTCGCCGACGCCGATGTGCTCGGGGCGGACGCCCAGAACCAGCGGCGTCCCCTCTGGGGCGGCGATGCCCGGGGGCAGCTCGATGGAGAGGCCGCCGGCCTTGAGCGCGCCGCGCTCCAGATGCCCCTCGATGAGGTTCATTTCGGGCGAGCCGATGAACCCCGCGACGAACAAATTGGCCGGCCGGTCATAGACTTCCAGCGGCGCCCCCACCTGCTGCACGTGGCCGTCGCGCATGATGAGGATGCGGTTGGCGAGCGTCATCGCCTCCACCTGGTCGTGGGTGACGTAGACCATGGAGGTGCCCACCTCCTGATGCAGGCGGGCGATCTCCTCGCGCATGCGCACCCGCAGCTTCGCGTCAAGGTTGGAGAGCGGCTCGGCGAGCAGGAACACGTCGGGGTCGCGCACCAGCGCCCGGCCCAGCGCCACGCGCTGCATCTGCCCGCCGGACAGCTGCTTGGGCTTGCGCTCCAGATAGGGATCGAGTCCCAGCATGGCGGAGGCGGACTTCACCCGCCGGTCGATCTCCGCCTTGTCCATCTTGCGCATCCGCAAGCCGAAGGCGAGGTTCTCGTAGATGGTCTTGTGCGGGTAGAGCGCATAGTTCTGGAACACCATGGCGATGTTCCGGTCCTTGGGCTCAAGGCGGGTCACGTCGCGCCCGCCGATCTCGATGGTGCCGGTGGTGATCTCCTCCAGCCCCGCGATCATCCGCAACGTCGTGGACTTGCCGCAGCCGGAAGGGCCGAGGAACACCACGAACTCGCCGTCGCGGATGTGGAGGTCCACCCCATGCACGGCCACCTGGCCACCATAGGCCTTGCGGACGGTGTTGAGCCTGACTTCAGCCATGGGTGACCTCATCCCGGCGGGCCGTGGCGTTGGCCCGCTCGTCCTCGACGAAGGCGTGAATGCGATGGTTGATCGGGGCGAGCGCCGCCTGGATCTCGCAATAGAGCCCGTGTCCCCGCGCATAGAGCGCCGCGCGCTCGGGATCGGGCGTGGCAGTGGAGACGATGGCGACGCGACGCGCCGCATCCGCTTCGTCGGCATACGCGCCGACGCCCACGCCAGCCAGCAGCGCCGCACCGAAGGAGGCTTCCGCCACCGCCGGCAGCTCCACCTTCACATCCAGCACATCGGCCACGATCTGCCGCCACAAGGCGCTCTTCGCCCCGCCGCCGGTGAGGCGCGCGGTGGAGAAGTCGAGCCCCTTGGCGCGCAGGGCGACGAGGCAGTCCTTCAGCGAATAGGCGATACCTTCATACAGCGCCCGCACGAAGTGGCCCGGCCCGTGGTTGAAGCCGATGCCCACGAAATCCGCGCGCAGCAGCGGATCCCAATGGGGGCTGCGCTCGCCGTTGAGATAGGGATGGAAGAACAGGCCCTCCGCCCCCGGCCGCACAGCGGCGGCAAGGCGGTCCATTTCGGTGAACACCGCGCCCCCATCCTCGCCCCCGCGCTTGAAGAAGGTGTCGCGCAGCCATTTGTGGGCCGAGGCGCAGGAATTGGTGGCCGCGATCACATACCAGTAGTCTGGCATGATGTGGGGGTAGTTGATGACGGTGAAGTCCGGCCGGGGATCGCGCGAGAGCACGCTGACCGTCGCGGCGGTGGCGAGCTTCACCACCCCGAGCCCCTCGCCCGTCATGCCCGCGCCATAGGTCTCGGCGGCGGTGTCGGAGGTGCCGCACACCACGGGCGTGCCCTCGGCAAGGCCCGTTTGCCGCGCGGCTTCCGCCGTCACGGTGCCCACCACGGTCTTCGGCGCCACGATGGGCGGCAGCGTCTCCAAGGGCCAGCCGATCATGGCGCACAATTCGGGCGACCAGCCGCCGGTTGTGGCATCGGCCATCAGCGTGCCGACGGCGTCGATGGTGTCCGTCTCCCAGGTGCCGGTGAGGCGGGAGCGCAGCCAGTCCTTGGCCACGTAGAGCCGGCGCACGCGGGCGAAGGCGGTCGGCTCGTGCCGGCGCAGCCACAGCATCTGCGGCAGGGTCCAGGTGGGATTGGCGCGGTTGGCGCCGATCTCCAGGATGCGCGCATCCCATTGCCGGCGCAGGTCCGCCGTCTCGGGGCCGGAGCGCTGGTCGTTCCACAGGATGGCGGGGCGGATCACCGCGCCGTCCGCATCCTCCAGCACCTGCGTGTGGGCGCCGGCGGAGAAGGAGACGGCGAGCACGTCGCGCGGCGACGCGCCGGCGGCGGCGAGAGCGCGCGGCACGGTTTCGCACACCGCGCGCCACCAGTCGTGCGGGTCCTGCTCGCTCCAGCCGGAATAGGGCGCGGAGGTGGCGATGGGCGCGGACGCCTCGCCCGCCAGCGTGCCGTCGATGCGGATCACGCTGGTCTTCAGCGCCCCCGCGCCGAGATCGATACCGATGAGGAGATCAGCCGCCACGGCGCACGTCCACCGCTCCGGCGGCCGGGCGCAGGCCCAGCTTGCCGGGGTTCATGAGGTTGCCCGGATCCAGCGTGTCCTTGATGGCCTGCAGGATGTCGAGGCCGACGCCCAGCTCCCGCGCCAGCCACGGGTTGCGGAACACGCCGACGCCGTGATGGTGGGCGATGGAGCCGCCATGGTCCAGCGTCAGGGACTGGATGGTCTCCCACAGCCGCGCATGGAGCGGCAGCGCTTCGGCTTCCGGCATGGGCGGCAGGCGGATGGTCATGTACTGGCAGGCGCCCTCGGGATAGATGTGCGACCAGTGCGCACCGAAATGGATGTTCGGGTAGATGGCCCGCACCGCCGCTTCCATGGCGGCATACATGCCGGGAAGCGCGGACCAGTTGCCCGTCACCTCGATGGTGTCGTTGTAATAGCCCGCCGCCTGCCACTTCTGCGAATAGGCGACATAGCGGTTTTCCTTCCAGTGGTGGTACGGCCCATCGGGCGCGATCACCGCACCCTGCGCCTTGGCGATGGCGAGGCTCATCTCCTGTTCCGCGCTCACCATGGGCTCGGTACCGGAGAAGGCGAAGATGCCGAGGATGGGCCGCGTGGCGAATGCCTCAAGCCCCTGCGTGCGCTCCGCGCTCTCCGCCGCGTCATAGAGGCGGGCGATGGTCGGGCGCAGTTCGGCCTGCATGATGAGGCGGGCAGTTTCCCACGCGGCTTCCAGCGAGGGGAAGGCCAGCACAATGCCGCGCTCCACATCGGGCTTCTTCCAGATGCGTAGCGTGACCTCGGTGATGATGCCGAAGGCACCCTCTCCGCCCACCATCAGGTCGCGGATGGACGGCCCCACCGAACGGCGGGCGAGCGGGCGCACCTCCAGCAGGCGGCCGTCCGGCAGCACGGCCTTGAGGCCGAGCACGATGTCCTCGATCTTGCCATAGCGGCTGGAGGCCTGTCCGCCGCCCCGGCACGCGACCCAGCCTCCCACCGTCGAGATCTCGATGGACTGGGGAAGATGGCCGCAGGTGAAGCCCTCGGCATTCAGCGCCGCCTCGAACTCCGCGCCGTTCATGCCGGCCTCGACGGTGACCATGGCGTTTTGCGGATCGACCGAGACGATCTTGTCCAGCCGACGCAGGTCCACCATCACCTCGCGGGCGAGCGGGATGGCGCCGCCCAGCACGCCGGAGCCATTGCCGAACGGGATGAGCTGGATGCCGTTCTGCCGGGCATGGCGCACGATCGCGGCCACCTCGTCCGCCGAGCCGGGCCGCAGCGCGAGGCGCGGCATGACACCAGCGAGCTTGCCGGTGCGGGCGCGGAAATTGGCGAAGGGCAGGCGGTCATGGGCATAGGCGCGCCGGTCTTCGGCGCCGGTCAGCACGTTGTCGCGGCCGACCAGCGCGGCGAAGGCCTCCACCAGCGCCGCGTCGGCGGACGCTTCGGATCGCGCGGCTTCGTTGATGTTGGTTTGGACTGCGGCCGGACCGGTCATAGGCACCTCTTTGCGCGAGAGGCACGGCGATGCGATCCCTTGCGGGCTCCCATGCTGGCGTCCTCCCATCGTCGTTTTCGATCTTGAACAATCGTTTGTTCAAAGCTGTCAGAGAAAGCCGGAGGCGTCAAGCGGGGATATTCAGAGGGGGGCGGGACCGGTGGAGCCGCGCACCACGAGGGCGCCGGGCGGCAGCGGCGCGACCGGCGTCGGGTCTTCCCCGCCGAGCGCCCGGATGAGCAGGTCGGCGGCGACGCGGCCCATCTCCTCGGTGGGCATGGCGACGCTGGTGAGGGCGGGATAGAGCATTCGCGCCACCGGCGCGTCGTGCAGGCCGATGACGGAGATATCCTCGGGAATGCGCAGGCCCGCCTCGTGCAGCGTCGCCATGGCGCCGGCGGCGGAAACGAGGGTCGCGGCCAGTACCGCCGTGGGGTGTTGCGGCAGCAGCTCCCGCATGGCCTGCGTGCCGCCTTCGGCCGTGTAGCCCGCCACCCCCACCAGCGCTTCATCGAAGGCGATGCCCGCCGCCGCGAGCCCGTCGCGATAGCCCTGCAGGCGCTCGCGGGCATTGAAGCCGCCCTCGCGACCGGCGAGATGGGCAATGCGGCGGTGGCCCAGCGCGGTGAGATGCTCCACGCCCTTGCGCGCGGCGGCGCGGCTGTCCAGCACCACGGAGAGCGGCGCGCCGGGCAGGATGCGGTTCATGAGCACGAAGGGCACCCGCGCGGCGGCGAGATCCGTGCGCAGCACCTCGTCATCGTCGAGGCTCGCGACCAGAAGGCCGTCCACGCGGTTGGTGCGGGAAATCTTGGCGATCGTGGTGGCCGTCTCCCCCGGCTCGCGATGGGAGATGAGCAGCGAATAGCCGCGCTCGGCCGCCTCCAGCTCCGCCCCGCGGATGGCTGAGGCGAACACCGGGTTGTCGAGCTGGGGCACCACGATGCCGAGCGTATCCGTGCGCTGGGTCCTGAGCCCACGCGCCAGCGGATTGGCGAGGTATTGCATCTCCTCGGCGATCTTCAGGATGCGGACGCGCGTCTCCTCGCGCACCCGCTGGCTCGCCTCGCCCCTGAGGACGCGTGAGGCCGTCGACATGTCGACGCCCGCCGCCCGCGCCACATCCGCCAATGTCACCCGCGCCATTCCGCCGGAGCCCCCTGCCAGCTCTCCCGCGCCCACCATCCTCCAGGCACGGGCGTCTTTGCAAGGCGGGCGAAATGCCCCGCCGACCGGGCCGGCGGAGCGGAGCGGCTCAGTGGCCGAGGGACCAGCGCCGCTCGATGGGGGCGGGCTGCTTCTTGCGGGTGGCGCAGAGCGAGCAGCCACAGCCGGCCAGATGCTCGCGCTTGACCACCTTGGGCTCGGCAGAAGTCTTCTCCGAGCGGTCGATGGCCCGGCGCAGCTTGCCGTTCATGGTGCTGAGGCGGGGCATCGCCATCTCGCGCGGCGCCTCGCCGCTGCAATTGGGGCAGCAGGCAGGCTGTTCGGCCGCGCTCATGGAGCCCCAGTCGTCGAAGGGGCCGCAGGCCTCGCAGGAATAGGTATAGAGGGGCATCGTCTGTCTCCCGGGGGGAAACGGGCGGCCCACGGGCCGCCCGGATGGAGTGTCAGGGGTTGAGCCAGCCCTGCAGCAGCGAGAGGCCGGGCACCCAGCCGGTGAGAATGCCGATGAGCACGGTGAAGGCGCCGGTGAACTTCAGAATCGGCTGCTTCATCGTCAGCAGCAGGAAGTAGCAGAACCAGAGCAGGCCCCAGCCCACCCAGTTCCACCCCATCCAGAGCCCGATGGGGCTATCCGCCCCGCGCAGCGACTGGATCGCCACCGGCGCCACGGTGATGGCCACGAACAGGCTGAACCAGCCGAGCCCCCGCCCGTCCACCTTGGTCACGCGGTTGTAGGCCACCCAGAAATAGGTGGCGGTGAACAAGAGCGTCAGCGCGGCGCCCTTGATGGAGGCCGCATCCGCTGCCGGGTTGAAGGCCCAGAACAGCGAGATGGCGAGCGTCACCACGCCCGACACCACGTTCACGACGATGATCTCGCGGTCCTCGATCTTGCCCAGCAACCAGAGGCCGTTGAGCACGAGCACCGCGCCCACATAGAGCAGGCCAAGTCCAAGCAGCATGATGGATCTCCTCAGCCCCGGCCAATGGCTCGGCCGGGGCGACAGGGGTTGTTCCGAAGGTGCCTGGACTTCAGCTCGCGCGGGCGACGTCGACGCCCGAGACCTGCCGGGTGGGGCCGGTGGAGTTCGGGTTGATGTCGAAGTCGAAGATCTTGGTGGGGATCGCCACCGTGGCGCACACGTTCGGGATGTCCACGATGCCGGCGATGCGCCCCTCCACCGGCGCGGTGCCGAGGATGGTATAGGCCTGCTCGCCGGAATAGCCGAATTTCTTCAGGTATTCGATGGCGTTGAGGCAGGCCCGGCGATAAGCGACATGGGCATCGAGATAGTATTGCTCGCCGGTGTGCTCATCCACCGAGATGCCTTCGAAGATGAGGTAGTCGTCGAAGTGCGGGTCGATGGGGCTCGGCTTGAAGATGGGGTTGATGACCCCGTATTTGGCCATGCCGCCCTTGATGAGGCCCACGCCGATGTCGATCCACCCGGCCATCTCGATGGCGCCGCAGAAGGTGATCTCGCCGTCGCCCTGGGAGAAGTGGATGTCGCCCATGGAGAGGCCGCCGCCCTTCACATAGACCGGGAAGTAGCAGCGTGAGCCGCGCGACAGGTTCTTGATGTCGCAATTGCCGCCGTGCTCGCGCGGCGGCACTGTGCGCCAGCCTTCCGCCGCCGCCTTGTCGCGCATCGCACCGGTCATCTGGCCCATGAGGGCGGTGTCGGCATAGGGCAGCGCCGCAAGCGGCGGCACGCGCTGCGGATCGGTGGCGACGAGGGCGGCCTCGCGGCGGTTCGCCTCGGCCATCAGCTTGTGGTCGGGCAGGCAGCCGATCAGGCCGGGATGGATGAGGCCGGGATAGCGCACCCGCGGCACATGGCGGGAGGTGGTGTAGATGCCGTGGAAGTCCCAGCAGGACTTCACCGCCTCGGGATAGTGCTCGGTGAGGAAGCCGCCGCCGTTCTGCTTGTCGAACAGGCCGTTGAAGCCCCATTCGGAACCTTCGATGGGGCCGATGTCGAGGATGTCCACCACCATCAGGTCACCCGGCTCGGCGCCTTCCACGCCGAACGGACCGCTCAGATAGTGCACCTTGGTGAGGTCCACGTCGCGCACGTCGTTGGCGCTGTCGTTGTTGCCGATTTGCCCGCCGGTCCAGTCGTAGCATTCGACCCGGAACTCGTCGCCCGGCTTGAACATCTCGACCATGGGCAGGTCCGGATGCCAGCGATTGTGCGTCTTGATGGTCTGCTGCTCGGGCTTCTTGTTGAGGTCGATCTTGAAGACGGTCTTTGCCATGGGGCTTCCTCCTTGGAGGGTGCCGCGGCTTTCGCGCCGCTCTACGGACAGCCTTGAAGCCGCCACGCCCGCACCCTGCCCAGGAAAGCTAGGAAGCCCATGTAAGCGGCTTAGGCGCTTCGTGGGCCGCGCATGTAAAATTTTGTAAGCGGCAGCGGCTCGGGCGCGCATCGCCCGCCGGTCGCGCTATGATCGCGAGGCGAAGCAATCTTGGGACGAAGCAGAAGCTCAGCGCGAGGGTGCACGGCGGGATGATGAACGAGGCTGCGCGCAGTCCGAAAATCCTGATGGTGGACGACGACCGCCGGATGTGCGGCTTCGTCACCAAATTCCTGGCGCGGGAAGGTTTCTGCGCCGATTTCGCGCTGGACGGCAGCGCCATGCGCGACGCGCTGGCGGCGACGCGCTTCGACCTCATCATCCTCGACCTCACCTTTCCCCGCGGCGAAGACGGGCTCTCCCTCGCCCGCGCGGTGCGCGCCGGCTGGGACATGCCGCTGCTCGTTCTCTCGGCCAAGTGCGAGACGGTGGACAAGATCGTCTGCCTGGAACTCGGCGCGGACGACTACGTGACCAAGCCGTTCGAGCCGCGCGAGCTGCTTGCACGGGTGCGGGCGCTGTTGCGGCGCGCCAATGGCGCCATCCGCACCACGCCCCCCTCCCCTGCCCCGGCCGTGCCGTCCGGCCATCATCTGGCGTTCGGCGTCTTTCGGCTCGACCTCGACCGCCGCGAGCTGACCCGACAGGATGGCACCCGCGTGACGCTGACCAGCCACGAATTCCGCCTGCTCGCCGCCCTCGCCGAGCGGCCCGGCCGCGTGCTCACCCGTGACCAGATGCTGGATCTCGTCGCCAACCGGCAATGGGCGCCGTTCGACCGCAGCATCGACGTGCTGGTCGGCAAGCTCCGGCGCAAGCTGGAGGATGGTGGCGGCGGGGAGATCATCAAGACCGTGCGCGGGGAAGGCTATGTCTTCACCCCGCCCGCGCCCCACTGAGGCGTCGTCTCAAGCGTCGCGCGGGGCGGCTGGCAGCAGCAGCGTGACGCGGGTGCCCGCGCCCGGCTCGCTCTCGATGATCAGGTTGCCGCCGGACTGCCGCGCGAAGCCGTAGACCGTCGCGAGGCCGAGGCCGCTGCCGCTTTCCGCCGGCTTGGTGGAGAAGAAGGGATGGAACGCCCGCTCCACCACGTCCGGCGCCATGCCGCAGCCGTCATCCTCCACCACCAGCGCCACGTAGGCGCCGGGCGGCATGTCGTCCAGAAGCACGGGCGCGCCGGGGGCAAGGTCACGCAGTTCGGCGCCGAGGCGGATGGTGCCGCGCCCGTCGAGGGCATCGCGGGAGTTAAGCATGAGGTTGAGCAGGCTCGCCTCCAGCTGGCGCGCATCGACAATGGCGGCACACGGCTCACGCGCGACCAGCCGATCCAGTGCGATGCCGGCACCCAGCGCGGCATTCGCCTGGTGGATCACCTGGTCGAGCACATGGTCGAGGTCCACGAGGCGCGGCAGCAGCGGCTGCGCCCGGCCCACGGCGAGCAATTGGCGGCTGGCGGCGATGCCTTCCTCCACCGCGCTGAGCGCATCCGCCACCAGCTCGCGCATCACCGCGCGATCGCCCGGCGGATCGCGCAGTACCTCCTCCTGCAACAGCTTGAGATTACCGCCAACCACCGCGAGGAGATTGTTGAAGTCGTGGGCGATGCCCGCCGAGAGCCGGCCGATGGCCTCCAGCCGCCGGCTGCGGCGCAGCAGTTCCTCCGCTTGCGCCCGCTCGTGGGCCAGCGCATGGCGATCGAAGCAGCGGCCGAGGGTGGCAAGAAGATCGTCGGGATCAAACGGCTTGCAGACATAGTCATAGGCGCCGGCCTGCAAGGCCCGGATGGCGGTGGGCACGGAGGCATAGGCCGTCACCATCACCACCAGCAGGTCCGGCCGGATGCGACCGAGTTCCGTGGCGAGGGCCACGCCGTCCTCCCGTCCGAGGCGGATATCCACCAGCGCGACGCCCGGCGCCTCCGCCGCCATGGCTTCCACCCGCGCTCTGGCACCGGCGCCGTCATGGGCGACGGCGATCACATAGCCTTCCATCTCCAGCAGCGCGGCGAGGCTGCCGGCGAAGTCCTGGTCGTCGTCCACGATCAGGACGCGTCGTTCCGCCCTACGCGGCATCGGCATGCTCCCCGGCAGACGGCAGCGTGATGTCGACGCGCGTGCCCCGGCCCGGCTCGGAGCTGATGGAGACGCTGCCGCCGTGGCGCTCGGTGATGCGCTTGACCAGCGCGAGCCCGAGGCCAAGCCCGAACGGCTTGGTGCTGAACAGCGGCTCGAACAGGCGCCGGCGCACCTCATCATCCATGCCCACGCCATTGTCGGTGACGGTGATGCGCACCCGCTCGCCCTCCGCCGCGGTGGCGATGGCGACCCGGCCCGGCGGCGCCCCGGCGGGCCGCTCCAGCACCGCCTGCATGGCGTTCTGCACCAGATTGACGAGCACCTGCCGCAGCCGCTCGCCGTCCGCCTCGATGATGCGGTCACAGTCGAGGTCCAAGGCCAGCTCGACACCGGACAGGGCACGCAGGTCCGAAGCCTGCTCGGTGATCCAGGCATCAAGCGCCAGCGGCACCATGCTGACGTCTGGCCGGCGGGAAAACTCCAGCAGATCCTCGATGATGCGCACGCAGCGCCGCACGTTGCGCTGGATGCGGTCCAGCTCCCCCCGTTCGCGCTCGCCGGCGAGGGTGCCCGCCCGCTGCAGCACCGCCACCGAGGTCGTGAGCGTTCCCAGCGGGTTGCGCAGCTCGTGGCTCACCGTCGCGGTCAACTGGCCGATGGCGGCGAGGCGCTCGCTGCGCGTCAGCTCCTCCCGCGTCTCGTTCAGCTTCTCCAGCGAGCCGACGAGGTTGCGCTCGGCGAGTTCCCGGCTCTCGTTGGCGAGCACGATCCACCACGCGCTGATGGCGAGCAGCGGCAGCATGGCGAGGAACACGCGCAGCAGCAGCCCGCCATTGTCCAGATGGGGCGTCTCCGCCCCCGGATCGATCAGCCGGTAGGTGAGCAGGAACAGCGCCGCGGTGACCACCGTGAGGGCGACGAGCACGCCGCCGACCTTGAGGAGGCGCTGCGGCATGTGCGGCGCGATGCGCCGCCGGAACCCCTCGCCGAAATAGCGCGAGCGCGAGCTTTCGAGATCCTGATGCGACTTCTTGCAGGCATCGTGGCAGTGCGCGTCGAGGCTGCAGCAGAGCGAGCAGATGGGGCGCTCGTAGAAGCTGCAATAGGCCATGTCGTCCCGCTCGTAGCCGTGATCGCAGATCTCGCAGCGCAGGACGGGTCCGGTGCCCTGCGCAAGCGAGGCATCGACCGGCGGCCGGGCCAGATAGTAGCGCCCGCGCGTGGCGAAGCCGATCGCGATGGCGGTGAGGAAGGCGACGAGGAAGGAGAGCGGCGCCGCATAGGCCTCGACGGCCGGACCGAAGACCCCGGTGAAGGCGAGGAGGGAGACGAGCGAGCCCGCCGCCATGCCGCCGCAACCCACCGGGTTGAAATCGTGCAGGTGGGCGCGCTTGAACTCGATGAAGCCGGGGCTCACCTTCAGCGGCTTCAGCACCAGCAGGTCGGCGATGATGGCGCCGACCCACGCCATGGCGATGTTGGAATAGACCGCCAGCACCACATCCAGCGTATCGAAGATGCCGAGCAGCATCAGCAGCAGCGAGATCAGGATGTTGAACACCAGCCACACCACCCGCCCGGGATGGTAGTGGGTGACGCGGGAGAAGAAGTTCGACCACGCCAGCGAGCCGGCATAGGCGTTGGTCACGTTGATCTTCACCTGCGACACCAGCACGAACAAAGTCGCGCAGAACAGGGCCAGCGCCGGGTTGTCGAAGACGTGCTGGTAGGCGACGAGGTACATGTAGATGGGCTCGAGCGCCGTCTGATGCGGCAGGCCGGCGCCGAGGACGAGCACCGCGAGCAGGCCGCCGGCGAGGATCTTCAGCCCGCCAATGACGATCCAGCCCGGCCCCGCCATCACCACCGCGCCCCACCAGGCGAGCCGGTTCGTGGCCTTCTTCTCGGGCAGGAAACGCAGATAGTCCGCCTGCTCGCCGATCTGCACCACCAGCGAGCACATGACGCTCACCGCCGCGCCGAAGGCCAGCGCATCGAACCCGGACGATCCGGTGTCGCGGCCGACGAAGCGGGTCCACGCCGCGACCTCGTCCGGCGCCTTCAGCCAGATCATCACGAAGGGCAGCACCATCATCGCGAGCCAGAGCGGCTGCGTCACCATCTGCAGCCGCGAGATCATGGTGATGCCCATGAGCGTGACGGGGATGATGACGACGGACGACAGGATATAACCGAGCACCAGCGGCAGGTCGAAGTAGAGCTTCAAGGCCTGCGCCATGATGGCGCCTTCCAGGGCGAAGAAGATGAAGGTGAAGCTCGCATAGATCAGCGACGTGACCGTCGAGCCGATATAGCCGAACCCCGCCCCGCGAGTGAGCAGATCGAGGTCGATGCCGTATTTGCTGGAGTAATAGGCGATGGGCAGGCTGGTGATGAAGATGAACACGGACACCGCGAGGATGGCGAGGCTCGCATTGGTGAAACCGTAGTTCAGCGTGATCGAGCCGCCGATCGTCTCCAGCGCCAGAAAGGAGATGCCGCCGAGCGCGGTGTTGGCGATGACGAAGGGCGACCAGCGACGGAAGGACCGCGCCGTGTAGCGCAGCGAATAGTCCTCCAGCGTCTCGTTGGCGATCCAGGAGTGATAGGACCGCAAAGCGGGCAGTTCGGGCGTTTCCAACGCGTTCTCACCTTGTTATTGCCTCCAAGGCTAGAGGTTCGCGCACGCAGAGGCCAGCCCCGCCGTCCGCGTGTCGCGCCGGTGCCCTCAGCCGCCGCCGGCGGCTGCGGTCCAGACGGCCTCGGCGCTGACGGCGGTCACGCTTCCGCGCCGCATATGACACCTGCTTTTTGCAGGTCCTGATAGTCCTCGGGGCTCATCCCGATCTCATCAAGCAATTCGCGGTTGTGCTGTCCCAGCCGGGGCGCCGCCAGCCGGATCGACCCGGGCGTCTGGTCGAGCCGTGGCACCACATGGTGCATTGGCAGGAGGCCCATCTCGGCGTCGGGATAGTCGGTAAGCAGTTCGCGTTCGGTGACGTGGGGATCAGTCATGATCTGTGGCGTGTCGTAGATCGGCCCGATGGTGACCTCGGCCTGCTCGAAGAAGGCGACGTTTTCCTCTTGCGTGCGGGCCCCGATGAAGGCTCCGATGATGCTGTCCAGCTCAGCGGCATGCTGCAGCCTGTCCGCATTGGTGCGAAAGCGGGGATCGCCGACCAGTTCAGGACGCCCGATGGCCCGGAACAGCCGCTCGGTCATCTTCTGGGTGGAGCCGGACAGGCTGACATAGCCCCCGTCGCTGCACCGATACGCGTTGCGGGGCGCGGAATTCGTCGATCGGCTGCCGGTGCGCGGCTTCACCTTGCCGGTCAGGCGGTAGTTTGCCGCCTGCGGGCCGAGGATGGCGAACAAAGGGTCCAACAGCGGCAGGTCGATCACTTGGCCGCGGCCGGCCTTCACCTCCACCTCACGCAGGGCGATCATTGCGGCGGAGGCGCCATAGATCCCGGCGACGCCGTCGGCGAGATACATGGGCGGCAGGACCGGCTCGCGATCGGCAAATCCGTTGATGGCGGCAAAGCCCGACAGGCCTTCGATAACGGTGCCGAAGCCCGGCCGCTGCGCATACGGCCCGTCCTGTCCCCATCCCGAGATGCGGATGATGACCAGCGCGGGATTGATCGCCTGCAGTTCCCGCGGCGACAGTCCCATCTGCTCCAGCACGCCGGGGCGAAAGCTCTCGACGAAGATCTGCGCCGACGGCACCAGCTTGCGGATGATCTCGATGGCGCGCGGGTCGCGCAGGGAAAGCGCCAGGCTCTTCTTGTTGCGCCCGTAAATCTTCCAGTGCGTCTCGATCCCTTCCGCCTTCCATGCGCGCAACGTGTCGCCTTCGGGCGGCTCGATCTTGATCACCTCCGCGCCGAAGTCGCCGAGAATCTGCGTCAGCACGTTTCCCGCAAACAGGCGCGACATGTCGAGGACACGAATGCCGTCCAGCGTTCCGCGTGCCTCTGGCTGATAGTCGAGGGTCCGAAGCGTGCTCATAGGGTCCTTTCGAGCGGATTCCGGTCCGCCAGGCGCATGACCGCGCGGGCGCGCTCGACGAACGGCTTGTCGATCATGTGACCGTCGACCAGATAGGCGCCGATGCCGCGCGCCTCGGCATCGGAGGCGGCCGCAACCACCTTTCGCGCCCATGCGATCTCGTCGGCGTCCGGCGCGAAGATTTCGTTGGCCGTGGCGATCTGGCTGGGATGGATGCAGCTCTTGCCGGCAAAGCCGTGGTGCCTGGCGGCGATGCATTCGGCGCAGTAGCCGTCGCGATCGCTGACGGCGGCGAAGGCGCCATCATAGGCGGCGATCCCGGCTTCCGCCGCGGCGAGCCGGACCGCGAGCCGCACATGCGCCAGCGCGGCCCCATCACGGCGTGCGATGCCGCAGGGTTCGAGCAGATCCGCGTAGCCGACCTGCAAGCCTATCACCCACGGATGCGCCGCGGCGAGTTCGGCCGCCTTGCGCAGCCCCCTGGGCGTCTCGATGTTGAGCAGGATCTTCAGGCTGCGGTCCGGCGCGGCGCGTGACCGGCAACTTGCGATCCGGGCGACGGCCTCACCGACGGCGCCCGCGTCTTCCGCCATGGGCAGGTTGACCACGTCGACGTGGAGACCGCCCAGAGCCGCCATGTCCGCGTCGAACGCCTCGGTGCCAAAGGCATTGACCCGCACCACGATGGTCTTGGCCGTGGCCGGCCGGCGTTGAAGGAACGCGGCGAGATTGGCGCGGGCCTGCGGTTTCTGGTCCTGGGCCACCGCATCCTCGAGGTCGAGCGCCACGGCGTCGGCCTCCGACGCGAATGCCTTTTCGAACAGTTCGGGGCGGGAGGCGGGGACGAACAGCTTGCTTCGCATCAACATGGCCTCGTCCTCCCCGCGCCGCTGGGCGTTCCGGATGCGGCCGATCTTGCGGGTCGGTCGAGGTCGCGTAAAATGCATTAATTGCAATTTTTCATGAGTGTTCTGCATGAAAATCCCCATCGACGGCGTTCAGGCTTTCGTGCATGTCGCCGAGCTCGGGAGCTTCCATCGCGCCGCAGAGCACCTCTTCATCACCCAGACCGCGCTCACCCGCCGGATCCAGCGCCTCGAGGCTTTTGTCGGATTGCGGCTGCTGGACCGGACGACGCGCTCGACCACCTTGAGTCCCATGGGCAAGGAGTTCCTGCCCATGGCGCGGCGCATCATCGATGATCTTGTCGATGGTCTTGACCGGCTGCGCACCTCGTCCCGGCTCGGGGTGGGGGATGTCACCGTGGCGACCCTGCAGTCCGTCGCCTTTCGACACCTGCCGTCGGCGCTGCGCACCTATGCCCGCGCGCACCCGGACAATCGTGTCCAGGTGCTGGAGCGTTCGGGGGCGCTCGTCACCGAGGCGGTGCTGCAGGGGCATGCGGACTTCGGCATTCACATTCAGCAGGATCCCCACCCGGACCTGACCGAAGACATGCTGATGCGCGACCCGTTCGTGCTCGTGTGCAGCCGGTCGCATCCCGTTGCAAAGGCAAAGGGCGTGGCCTGGTCAGATCTGAAGGGCATCGACCTCATCACGCTCGGCGGCGCGAGCGGCAATCGTCGCAGCGTCGAAACCCAGTTGGCCAAGGCCGGTCTGAACACCCGTGGCCGGTTCGTGGTGGAGAGCACGCCCAGCGCCATCGCGCTGGCCCGGGAGAATGTCGGCGCGGCAATCCTTCCGGCCGCCATGACCAAGACGCTGGCGGCCGGCCTCGTGGAGGTGCCACTGGTCGAGCCCGTCGTGTTCCGTCTGATCGCCTTGGTGAAACGGAAGAACGAGACACTTTCCCCTGCCGCCAGCGCGCTCTATGCCGTCATCAGGAACGAACTCTCGCACGCCCGCACCAAGACGCCAGCAGGACGCGCATAGCGACCCGACGCCGCGTCACAGCGCCCGGGCGACCTCCCGCACGGCATTGAAGAACAGCTCCACCTCCGGCCCGGGTCCATGCCCGGCCCGGGTCGTGAGGCCGACCGGACCGCCGGAAATGGAGGTGGACAGAGGCAGGCGCACGAGGGTGCCGTCTTCCAGATCACTCGCCACCACGCCCTGGGAGATGACCCAGACCGCATCGCTGGCCAGAACGTGGGCGCGTGAAAAACTCGGGTCGGTGGTCTCGATCCGCTCGGCCGGGGTTCTGATGCCTTCCAGCAGAAACAGGCGATCGATCTCCGGGCGGATGATGGAGCCCGTCCCCGGCAGGATGAGGGGGTGGCGGATGATTTCGGCGAGCGCCACCGGATGGCCGGTCTGCGCCGGGTGGTGCGGCCGGGCGACGAAGACGATGGGTTCCGAATAGAGGTGCTCGAACGCCAGCCCCATCATCACCGTAGGGCCGGCAAGGCGGCCAACCACCAGGTCCAGCCGCCCCTGCTTGAGTTCCTCCAGCAGCCATCCGTTGGGGCCGGCTTCGATGGCGATGGCACCGGCAAGGCCCGCCGCCCTCGCCCGCTGCACCGCGCGGGGCATGATGCGCGCCGCCACCGTGGGCAGGGCGCCGACGCTGAGGGTGGCCACCATGCCGGACTGGGGATGGCGCAGGGTGTCGATGCCGCGGTTGAGCTCCACGAAGGCCGCGCCGGCGTGGATCCGGAAGGCCCGGCCCTCGGCCGTGAGCGAGGCCCCGCTGCGGCCGCGATCGAACAGCGCCGCGCCGAGGATCTCCTCCAGCTCCGCGATCGCCCGTGAGACGGCCGGCTGCGTGAGGTTCAGCGCCTCGGCCGCACGCCCGAAGCCGGCGCGGGCCGCCACCTCAAGGAAGCAGGAAATGTGGCGGAGCTTGATTCGGCCGTCGATCATGGCGCGTTACATATCAAAAACGCATGGGAGGATACGAAACTATCATTTTCCATATCGAAATGCACATGAGAGCGTGACCTAGGGTGTACCGCAGCGACCGTTGCGGCACGCCGCTCCGAAGCCATGCAGAGGCATGGCGCATCCCGGTTTCCGCCCACTCACCCGCAAGAGGCGCCATGTCATCCCCCGCCGGTCGATCGCAGCGTTGGACTAAAGGCATGGCGACCCGTCGTGCGGTGCTCGGGGACGCCCATGTGGAAGCGGCAACGGCCCGCGCCACCCCGCTGGACGAGGCGTTCCAGACCTTCATCACCGAAGGGGCCTGGGGGTCCGTGTGGTCGCGCCCCGGCCTGAGCCGGCGCGAGCGCTCGATCATCACCATCGCGCTGCTCGCTGCCCTCGGCCATGACGAGGAACTGGAGATGCATGTCCGGGCGACGCGCAATACCGGGGCCAGCGCCGAAGATGTGTCCGAGGCCCTGATGCATGTGGCGGTCTATGCCGGCGTGCCGGCGGCCAACCGCGCCTACAAGATCGCCAAGGGGGTCTACGCCGAAGCCAGCTCACATGGAGACCAGGGCTGAGACAGGCGGATTCGAAGGCGGGACATACGTCTCCGCCTGGTGAGAAGACCCGCGCGCTGCGTCGGCCGTGACGGGGCGCTGACCGCTCGACAGCGGCGTCACGAACGCGCGTGTGCCCTCCAAGAATTCGAGAAAACAGGGAAGAAACGTATGACCACCCAAGACGCCGCCGCTCCCCCGCGCCCTCGCCGAAGCTTTGTGGCCGGATCGGTCTATCTGTTCGAGCGCCTCCTCCCCGATCCCTTCGTCATCGCCATCGGCCTGACGTTCGCGGTGGCGGGCGCGGCGCTGCTGTTCGCCCCGAAAGGCGACCTCGTGACGGTGGTGACGTCCTGGTACACGGGCGTCTTCGGCATTGTCGGCTTCGCCTTCCAGATGGTCATGATCCTCGTGACAGGCCATGCCGTCGCGCACGCCCCCGTCGTCCAGCGCGGCCTCAAGACGCTGGTGGCGACGGTTTCCACGCCCAATCAGGCCGTCGTCCTGACATTCCTGGTCGCGGCCGCTGCATCCTGGCTCAACTGGGGATTTGGCCTGGTCGTCGGCGCGATCCTGGCGCGGGAGGTTGCCAAGCGCATCCATCTCGATTTCGGATGGCTTGTCGCGGCCGCCTATTCGGGATGGGTCATCTGGGCCAGCGGCCCGTCGAGCTCCATCGCCCTGTCCCAGGCCACGCATGGCAACGCCCTGAATATCGTCGAAAAGCTCACGGGCAAGTTGCTTCCGTTCGGCGACACCGTCTTCACGACCTTCAATCTGGTCCCGACCGTTCTGGTGGTCATCCTGGTGCCCATCGCCTTCATTCTTCTCAAGCCCCGCGAGGATGAGATCGTTGCGTTCGTTCCCGGACCCGACGAACAGGCAGCGCCCGCTTCGGCGAAATCGGCCGGCACCTTCGCCGACAAGGCCAACCGCTCGCGGATGGTCAGCCTCTTCCTCGTTCTACTCGGCGTCGCCTATCTCGGCGTGTCCTGGACGACGAAGGGCGTCAAGTTCGACGTCAATACCGTCATCCTCATCTTCCTGATCCTGGGTGTCGCCCTTCACGGCACCCCGGTTGCTTATTCCGACGCCATGAAGAACGCGGCGAAGCAGACCGGATCGATGATCCTGCAGTATCCCATCTATGGCGGCATCATGGGCATGATCGACGCCACCGGGCTTGCCGCGATGATCTCGAAATTCTTCGTCGTGGTGTCGACCGCCCACACCTTGCCGTTCTGGACCTACATCGCCTCGCTGTTCATCACGTTTCTCGTCCCCAGCGGTGGCGGACACTGGGCCGTACAGGGACCTTTCGCCATACCGGCGGCGGTTGAACTTCACGCCTCCATTCCGGCGGTGACCATGTCTGTCGCCATGGGTGAGCAGGTGTCCAACATGATGCAGCCGTTCTGGGCCCTGCCCGTCGTGGCGATGGCCGGCATCGGCATTCAGCGGGTGCTCGGCTTCACGGTGGTGACGTTCTTCCTCGCGGGCATCATCTATGGTGCCGCGCTGCTGCTGCTCCCGTGACAGGCGTGCCGCATTCCGCCGGAACCGCGCGGCCGTCCACGGTCGCCCCGGCGGGCGCCTGCGATGCCCATTGCCATATCGTCGACCCCCGCTTTTCCCCGTCCGGGACCGGCGTGGCGGTCGGCGCACCGGCCGGCATGGCCATCGAGGATTATCAGCAGCTCCAAAGGCGGATCGGCACCACACGCGCGGTGTTCGTGCAGGCGAAGTCCCACGGGACCGACCATGCCTGTCTGCTTGATGCCATCAGCCGCCTTGATGGCAACGCCCGCGGCATCGGCGTGGTCCATCCCTCTGTCACCGACAGCGAGCTGAAACGGCTCGATGCCGGCGGCATTCGCGGGCTTCGCTTCAGTCTCTGGAAGCCCGCCGATGCGGTCGTCACGATCGACATGATCGAACCGTTGGCGAAGCGGATCGCCGACCTCGGCTGGCACGTCCAACTCCACCTGTCGGGAGATCAGATCGTCGGGGCGGCGGCACTGCTCGCCCGGCTGCCCTGCCCGATCGTATTCGACCATATGGGACGGCTGCCGCCGGACCGCGGCCCGGCTCACCCGGCGTTTGCCGTGATCGTCGACCTCGTGCGCAAGGGGCGGGCGTGGGTGAAGCTCGCGGGCGCCTATCTCAACACCGGGCAGGGACCGCCCTATGGCGATGCCACCCGGATCGCCCGGGCCTATGTGGCGCAGGTGCCCGAGCGGCTCGTGTGGGGCAGTGACTGGCCTCATGTCACCGAGACGCACAAGCCGGACGATGCGGAGCTTTTCGATCTACTTGCGGTCTGGGCCGGCAGCGATCGCGTGCGCGACCTCATCCTGATCGAAAACCCCGCAGAGCTTTACGGCTTCCGGTAGGGACCGGGCGTTTGGCCGGACGAACGCCAGAGGCGCCCGTCCGGCTCTCGCCTTCGCCGCGAAACCTGCGGCGGGGGCCGTTATTTCGCGGCCGGATGGGCGATGGGATCAAGGCCCGTCTTGCTGATGACGGGAGCGGCCTGCGGGGAGGCGAGGAAGGCGATGAGCTCCGCGCCGGCCTTGGGCGATCCGGCCTTCGAGGAGATGCCGGCAGAGAAGATCGTGATTTTCTGCACGCTCTCGGGAATGGGGCCGACCACGTCCACGCCCGCCACGGGCAGAAGCTCGCTGATCTGCTGGAAGCCCAGCTCGGCTTCGCCGCGCGCCACCACCGCGGCCACGGGCTCAGCCGGGATCATCCGCGCTTTGCCCTTCATCTGCTCCTCGATGCCGAGGCGCTTGAACAGTTCATTCTCCACATAGACGCCGCTCGCGCTGTCCGAATAGGCGACGGACTTGGCGTTGACGAGCGCGGTGCGCAGGGCATCCACGGTGGAGATATCGGGCTTCGGCGCGCCCGCGCGGACGGCGACGCCGATGGGCGAGCGGGCGAGATCGACGCGCGAGGCCTTGTCCGCTTTCCCCTGCTCGGTCAGTCCGGTGAGAGCCTCGCCCACCATGATGAGCACATCCACCGGCTCACCCCGGTTGAGGCGCACCGGAATGGCGTTCTCCGTGGTGCCCATGGACGGCCCGTAGGCGGTCGACACCTTGTGTCCGGTCGCGCGCTCGAACTGCGGCACCAGCTGCTTGTAGGCAGCCGAGAAGCCGCCCGAAATCATGACGCGCACCTCGTCGGCGCGCGCCGAGGCCGGCAGCGCCAGAGCGGCGCCGATCAGCAAGGCGGAAACCCAGCGTCGTGAGATCGTCATTGTCTTTCCTCCCGAGATCGATGTCTTGATTTTTCGGTCCTGCCGGCCGCATGAGCGACGGCCGCGCCCACCGGATCGCGTCGCCCCAGGTCGCGTCCTTTGGAGTGAGGCGCAGCCCGAGCGCTCCTCGACGGAGCGAACAATCATTTTGCAGGTGCGGCGGATTCAGGGGCCGCCACCCGATATGCGGACGCGGCGCCTGGAGGGGCGCCGCGTCCTTGCCTTCAACCTCGGGAGAGGGAGGCGTTGCGACCGCGATAGATGAGGATGGTCGCGATGAGGCCCGAGGCGGCCGCCGCCATGAGCCAGAAGCCGGGAGCCGCGCGGTTGCCCGTCATGTCGATCAGCCAGGTGGAGACCAGGGGCGTGAACGTGCCGAACAGGGCGGCGGCGAGAGCGAAGGCGAGCGAGAAGCAGGTGGTCCGCACATGCGCCGGCACTTCCTCCGACAAGGCGGCCACCATGGCGCCGTTGTAGACGCCGAAGCACATGGAGAACCACAGCTCCACCATCAGCATCTTGTTGAAAGTCGGCTCCACCACCAGCCACGCAAGGGCGGGATAGGCCGTCGCCAGCGCCAGGATGGCGATGGTCAGCAGCACCGGACGGCGCCCCACGCGGTCGGAGATGGCGCCGCCGATGGGCAGCCAGATGAAGTTGGTGGTGGCGACCAGCAGTGTGACTAGCAGACTGTCGGTAATGGACAGCTTCAGCACGTTCCGGCCGAAGGTCGGCGTGTAGACGGTGATGAAATAGAAGGTCACCGTGGTCATGGCCGTCAGCATCATGCCGAGCACCACGATCCGCCAGTTCGCCAGCATCGCGGCGAAGACCTCGCTCTGGGTCGGGTGCTTCTTCTGCTTGAGGAACTCGGGGGTTTCCTCCAGCGTACGGCGGATGAAGAAGATGAAGGGGATGATCGCGCAGCCGATGAAGAAGGGAATGCGCCAGCCCCAGGCGGTGATGGTCTCGGCCGGCATCAGCTGGCTCAGCGAGAAGCCGATGATCGCCGCGAAGAAGATGGCGACCTGCTGGCTGGCGGACTGGAACGAGGTGTAGAAGCCCTTGTTGCCGGGCGTCGCGATCTCGAACAGATAGATGGAGACGCCGCCCAGCTCCACGCCCGCCGAGAAGCCCTGCAACAGTCGCCCGAACAGCACGATGAGCGGCGCGGCGATGCCGATCTGCGCATAGGTCGGGCACACGGCGATCAGCACGGTGCCGGCGGCCATGATGCCCAGCGTCACGATCAGGCCCTTGCGGCGGCCGATGCGGTCGAGATAGGAGCCGAGCACGATGGCGCCGACCGGTCGCATCAAGGCGCCGAGCCAGAAGGTGGTGAAGGTGAGGAGCAGTTCCGTGACTTCATTTCCAGTGGGGAAGAACGCCTTGGAAATGGACGTCGCGTAGAAGCCGAAGAGGAAGAAATCGAACTGCTCGAGGAAGTTGCCGCTGGTCGAGCGCAGGATGGCTGCGGTTCTCGATTTGATGACAGGCACCTGTGTGCCCGCAGCGGATGGAACGGCGGCTGCCGAAGGCCCGACCATGCGTTGTCTCCCATGCCGGCGCAGCCGCTCGCGGCGTCTCTGCGCTGCTTCTTGTTGCTTCGTCCGGCCGCCTGCAGCCGGCCAGTCCCTTGGCGGGAATCTGGCGCAGCCCATCGCATGACGGCATCGGCGGGAGCCTAGGGGGGAGAACCTGTCAAGAACCTGTCACGTCTTCCGCGACATTGGTCTGATGCGCTCAGGCGATCATTCGCCTTCCAGCGCCTTCCGCCATGCGCGGAAGAAGATGCGGCGCCGGGACTGATCCTGGTAGGCCAGAAGCTCGGGGCCCACATGGATCGGGCGCAACCTTGCGGGATCGGCTCCGGCCTCCGCCGGCGGCGGCATGTCGAGCCGGACGGTACCGAAGGCCCGGCGTGCGAGGTCCTCCTGACCTTCGCGGGACAGGAGGAAATCCAGGAAAAGATGGGCCTGCTCGGGATGCGGCGCCTGTTTGGGAATGAGGGCGATGCGCGTCATCACCAGCGTGTAATCCTCGAAAGCCACCACGCCGATGGCCGGCTCCTCCAGCGCCCGCGCCCGGGCATAGGACGAGATGGTGTTGTAGGCGAACAGCTGGTCTCCATCCGACACGCGGTCGAGCATGGTGTGGGCGAAGGAATAGAGCTTCGGTCCCGTCCGCCCCATGGCCCGGACCAGTTGCCAGGTGTCCGCGGTGATGCGCACATCGCTGTTCCAGAACAGAAAACCGGTCCCGCTGCGCTCCGGGTCGTAGGCCGCGACCTTGCCCCGGTAGGCTGCGCCCTTCTCGCGCAGGAGGCGGATGAAATCGGCATGGGTGCGCGGCACGTCTTCCGGCGGCACCCGCATCTTGTTGTAGACGAGGACGATGGGTTCCGCCGTGACCCCGAAGGCCTCGTTGCGCCACACCGCCCAGGGCGGCAGCATGGCCGTGGCGGGGGACTCGTGGCGCGCGGCATAGCCGTCGTTCACCAGCTTGATCTGGAGATCCATGGCCGAACTCCAGGCGATATCGGGACAGGGGTGGGTGTCGTTGCACTCCACCACGTCGGAATAGACGTACAGCGAATTCTTGTGCCGGTAGGTCAGCTTGATGTCGGGATAGCGCGCCCGCCAGTGCTCCAGCAGCTCGCCCATCTCCACGAGATCGATGGAAGACACGACGGTGAGTGAGCCGGCGGCGCCGGTGCCGACCGAGATCTCGTCCGAGCGGGACTGCGCTCCAGCCGGGCGGCCCGCGTCCGCGAGGCCCCCTGCGATGACGAGCGCCACAGCCAAGGCGATCCCGCTCATGCGCCCCGCAACCGCCCGAAAGCGCCGCCCCGCCGACGGCACGGCGATCCGCCCCCAGTCGCTGCCCGTCGGGGCCATCCACCCGCCTCCCGCACGCACGTCCGCACCGTCTCTTGCACTTGCTACCGTTAGCCGGTCTACATTATGCGATGCGACAGGTGTGGTCACGTATGGGGCATCCTTCCAGCTCCGAACCCGGGGCTTTCATGCCTTGCGGCCGGTTGCAGCCCGGCCGGGAGCCGGCTTGATGCGTATCCTCATCGTGGAAGACGACCGGGCGCTTGCGAGCGGACTGAAGCGTTCGCTCGCCTCGCTTGGCTACGCGGTCGATCACGAGGCCGATGCGGCGGATGCGGTCGGGCTGGCAATCCGCGAGGCGTACAATCTGGTCGTGCTCGATCTCGGCCTGCCCAACGGCAGCGGATATGACGTGCTCAGGGCGATCCGCCGCGCGGGCCTCAAGACGCCCGTCATGATCCTCACCGCGCGCGACCATGTGAGCGAGAAGGTGAAGGCGCTGGACCTCGGCGCGGACGATTACGTGAACAAGCCGTTCGCCCTCGCCGAGTTCGAGGCGCGGGTGCGGGCGCTGGTGCGCCGCGGCTTCGGCGTCAGCGACGCCCTGATCGAGTTCGGGCCGCTGCAGTTCGATACCGTGCAGCACGTGGCGCGCCTGGAGGGCACGCCTCTCGATCTTAGGCGGCGGGAGCTTGCGGTTCTGCACCTCCTTCTGGTCCAGGCGGGCAAGCTCGTGCCCAAGGCCCGCCTCATCTCGGAAGTGTTCGGACTAGACGACGCGGTCGGGCCCAACGCCCTGGAACTGTACATCGCCCGCCTGCGCAAGAAGCTCGGAGCCGGCGGGTTGCGCATCCGCACCGTCCGAGGGCTCGGCTACATGCTGGAGAAGGACTGATGCGCCCCGCCCGCCGCTCGCTGAAGCGCGCGGTTCTCCTCAATCTGCTCGCGCCGGTGCTGCTGCTGGCCGTCGCCATCGGAGCCGGCGGCTATCTCACCATCACGTCGGTGGTGGAGAGTTCCCACGACCGCCTCCTCGACGGCTCCCTGATGGCCATCGCCGAGCGCCTCGCGGTGGAGAGCGGCGAGGTGGTGGTGGACATGCCGCAGGTTGCCCTCGGCATGCTCGAAACCAAGACGCAGGATAACGTCTATTATCTCGTCACCTCGGACGCCGGGCCGGTGACGGGCTATCCCGACCTGCCGCTCGGCCGGATGGCGGCGGCCTTGCCCGGCCAGCCGACCCACTGGAACGACACCTACCGCGGCAATGCCGTGCGCCTCGCCGCAGTGGCGCGCCGCGTCTATGGCGTCGAGCGTCCGGTGATCGTCGCCGTCGCCGAGACCCGGCTCGCCCGCAACCAGCTGCGCAACGAGATGCTGCGCAACCTGGGTCTGGCAGAGGCCGCCCTGATACTGGCCATCGGGATTCTGGCGTGGGTTTCCGTCGAGCGCGGGTTGATGCCGCTCGCCGACCTCAGCCGGCAGATCGACACCCGCGCTGTCAGCGACTGGCGCGATCTGCGGCCGCTCGATCTGTCCGAGGTGCCGCAGGAGGCGATGGCTCCCGCCACCGCCATCAACGCCATGTTCGAGCGCCTGCGCTCGGCCACCGAGCTGCTGCGGCGCTTCACCGCCGACGCCTCCCACCAGATGCGCACGCCGCTGGCCATCGTCAGGATGCATGTGGACCTGCTGCGGCGGGAAAGTGCGGATCCCGAGCTGAGGGGCAGCGCGCTGGCCGAGCTGGACCAGGGCGCCGAGCGGCTGGAGCGGCTCATCACCCAGCTTCTCACCCTGGCCCGCGCCGACGAAAGCGCGGTTTCAGCCGCAGGCGGCACGCCCTGCGATCTGGGCGACGTGATCGAGCACGTCATCGCCGAGCGTATCGCCGGCATCCCGCCCGACACCCAGCTCTCCTGCCTCATCCGGCAGCGCCCGTTGCCGCTTGTGTCCGATACCGTGCTGCTGTCCGAACTGCTGGGCAATCTTCTCGACAATGCGGTGAAATATTCCGGCGCCGGTGGCCAGGTGGTGCTGTGCGCCGACCGCAGCGGCGATGCAGCCGTCGTGACCGCCGAGGACAGCGGCCCCGGCATTCCCGAGGCCGAGCGCGAGCGCGTATTCCAGCGCTTCTACCGTGCGCCCAACCGGGCAGACGTCCCGGGCAGCGGCCTCGGCCTGTCGATCGTGAAGGTGATCGCGGACCTGCTGCACATCACGATCACCCTCGACAGCAGCCCCGATCTGGGCGGCCTGCGGGCCACGCTCCGCATGCCGCTGTCGACCCGGACACCGCCTGACGCCTGAGCCCTTCAGGTCGGCGGGATGGCCTGAAAGGAGATGATGGAGGCGCGGCACGGACATGGAACGTCAGCACCAAACCATGCCCCCATGTGAGCCCTCCCGAGCGATTTCGGCCCGCTCGATCTCACGCACGGCGTGCTCCGGCCCTCATATGGCGCGCCAGCCTAACCGCCCGAATGGTGCAGGAGCCGGAGCAGGACCGAAGTCGCATGGAGCAGCGCCACCGCGAGAACGACCATGCCCGTGACGGCGGCAAGCCGGCGGCTTGGCTCGGCGACGACCTCGTCCGTGCCGTCCTCGTAGCGGGATCGCTGGTGGCCGCGATACAGCAACAGGCCGGACGTCCCGCTCAGCAAGAGCGCCGCCAAGAGCTGGCTGAAGGAGAAATGGGAGAGGCCGCCGCGCACGGACAGCAGGGCGACGAGCATCATCACGAAGCCCGTCCGCGACCAGGCCAGCCCCGTCCGCTCGCGCTGGAGGCCTGGGTCTTTCATGCCGCAGGTCCGGTCAGATCAAAACCATGAGGCAGGCGAGCCCCACGGCAAGGGTGGCAGTGAAGGCCGCCAGAAGGGGAAGCAGGGCGCTGACGGGCAGATCGGCGTTGTGACGCATGGCTTGCTCGGCCCGTACCCAGCGGGGATAGGCCATTCCACCGAGCACGCCTCCCGCCACGAACAGGATCAGTGCAAGACCAAGCCGCAGGGGCAGCGGCCCGAGATGCGAGGCGAACTGGTCGATACCCACCGCTCCGGCAATCAGCGCCAGAGCCGTCCGGATCCAGGCGAGAAACGTTCTCTCGTTGGCGAGCGAGAAACGGTAATCCGGCCGCGCCCCGCGCTGCCACCATTTCAGAGACGGTCCATGCTTTGACCGGTCAGCGGATGTATCGAGAGACAGATTGGACATTGTTGCACGCTGCGCAGTGTATCAGGTCGCCATGAAGATCAGATCGACACGTGACGAACTCATCGTCCGGGCGGTTTACGCGAATTGGGCCGCGCCCGCATCCAGCGCGGCGACGCGAAAGCCGATATTTCCGCTGCTGCTGTTCGGCGTATTGGAGTTCCGGGCCGCGACCCGATAGCGGTTGCAGTAGGAGCTGTGGCACAGATACGAGCCGCCACGCATCGAGCGGCTCGCGCCCGGCCCGTCATGGACGGGGTCGCGATCGCCTGTAACCCGGTGATATTCGGGGCTGAAGACATCCCGAACCCATTCCCAGACATTGCCCGCCACATTGAACAGGCCATAGCCGTTGGGCTCGAAGGCGTGCACCGGGGCGGTGCCGACATAGCCGTCCTCCGCCGTGTTCAGATCCGGGAAGGTGCCCTGCCAGATGTTGCAGCGATGCTGGCCGCCAGGGGTCAGCTCGTCTCCCCAGGGATAGAGTTTTCCGTCCAGTCCGCCGCGCGCGGCATATTCCCATTCCGCTTCGGTCAGGAGGCGCGTGCCCGACCACGCGCAGAAGGCCACCGCGTCGTTCCAGGACACATGCACCACCGGGTGATCCAGGCGGTCGAGAACGGTGGTGCCGGGGCCTTCCGGCTGGGCCCAGTAGGCGAACGGCACGGGCAGCCACCAGGGCGCCTCCACTGGCACCCGCTCGATCCGGGCCGCGGTCTCCGGCGGCACCAGCGCGTGGAAGACGTAGGACCAGTTGAAGCGTTCGGCCTCCGTGACATGGCCTGTCGCCCGGACGAAATCGGCGAACTGCGCGTTCGTCACCGCATAGGCCGACACCCGGAACGGACTCAGCGTGACCGGCCGCGCCGGCCCCTCGCCATCGCCCGCGAAGCCTTCGGCGCCGGACGTGCCCATCAGGAAGCGTCCACCCGGCAGCGCAATCCAGCGAAAGGCCGTGCCCTTCCCCCCGGCGGAAGCCGGCGGAGGTGGCGGCGGCGCTTCGCCTGCCGTCTCGGGGCGGCGCGCGCAGCAGCAGGTCGGCGACTTGCCGGCCTGCTCCGCCCCGCCGCTGTCCCGCCCCTGTGTCACTCCTCTTCCTCCCAGAAGGCGGCGGCGCCCTGGGCCTTCATCAGCTCGAGGATCTTCTCGCGCGGGATCACGCCGCAGCGTTCGGCCCACGCCTGATAGAGGCCGATCATCTCCTGGACGCGCTCGGGGTGGCCCGCCGAGAGATCGTGCAGCTCGGTGCGGTCGGCCTCCATGTCGTAGAGCTCCCAGGGGCCGGGGTATTTGCGGACCAGCTTCCACTGGCCGACACGCACCGCGGCATTGCCCTCATGCTCCCAGAACATCGGCTCCGTGCGTTCGCCGTCCTCCGGGAAGGAGGGCGCGAGGCTCACGCCTTCGCAGGGCAGGATGGCATTGCCGTCATGGGTCTGCGGATAGGCGGCGCCGGTCACGTCGAGAATGGTTGCCATGATGTCCGGCAACTGGCCCGGCACATGGCGCAGCTCGCCGCCTGCCGTGATCTGGGCCGGCCAGTGGAGAATGAGGGGCGTGGCGATGCCGCCTTCGTGGACCCAGTGCTTGTAGAGCCGGAACGGCGTGTTCGAGAGGTTGGCCCAGGCGACGCCGTAGCTCTGATAAGTGTCCTCCGCGCCGGGCATGATCTCGGGAATGTTGCCGAAGCGCACGGGACGGCCGTCGCGGGTCTGCGCCCGGGCGATCATCAGGTCCTCGACGAGGGCCTGGGGCGAAACATCCTCGGGAATGTCCTCGGCGCAGGCGCCGTTATCGGAGAGGAAGATCACCAGCGTGTCGTCCATCTGCCCGGTGTCCTCGAGCGCCTTCAGCACGCGGCCGATGCCCTGGTCCATCCGGTCGATCTGGGCGGCATAGACCTCCATGCAGCGGGCCAGCCACGCGCGCTCCTCCGCCTCCGTCCACGGCGGCTGGGTGGGATCGCGGTCGGTCAGCTTCCAGTCGGGATGGATCAGCCCCGATTTGATCATGCGGGACAGGCGCTCCTCGCGCAGTTCGTCCCAGCCGGCGTCGAAGCGGCCCTTGTACTTGGCAATGTCCTCGGGGTGGGCATGGAGCGGCCAGTGCGGGGCCGTATAGGCCACGTACTGGAAGAAGGGCGTACCGGCATGCTCCTTCGCGTGGCGATGGATGAAGTCGGCGGCTTCGGTGCTGATGGCGTCCGTATAGAAGAAGTTGGGATCTTCCTTGGCCTCATGCTCGGCATTCGCGTTGCCGCGCGTCAGCGTATTGGGCCAATAGAAGCTGCCGGCGCCGATGATGGTGCCGTAGAATTCATCGAAGCCGCGCTGCAGCGGCCAGGTGTCGGTGGGCTCGGTGAGGTTCGCCGCCACATGCCACTTGCCGGTGAGGCGGGTCCGGTATCCGGCCTTGCGCAGCACTTCGGCGATGGTCACGCAATTCTTGTTCAGATTGCCCACATAGCCTTCCGGCCCGGTGCTGTAGGTGAGGATGCCGATGCCGGTCTGGTGCGGATGAAGGCCGGTGAGCAGCGACGCGCGGGACGGGCTGCAGCGTGCGGTGTTGTAGAATTGCGAATAGCGCAGGCCGTTCGCCGCCAGCCGGTCGAGATTGGGCGTCTCGATCTCGCCGCCGTAGCAGCCGATATCGGAAAAGCCCATGTCGTCATTCAGGATGAGGACGATATTCGGGCGCTTGGTCGGGGGCGTATCGGACATGGATGGCTCCAGGGGCGCGGCGTGACCTCGTCACGCCCGTCGCGTCAGATTGATGGTGAAGCGGAAATAGTCGGGCAGGTAGACCGAGCGCAGCAGCTCCAACGGCCGTCCGTCCGTGGAGATGGTCAGGCGTTCCATGGCGAGAAGCGGGTCGCCGGGCGCGATCCCGAGCAGGCCGGCGGTCGCCTCGTCGGCGAGCGTGGCGGAGATGCTCTGGCTCGCCTCCTTGATGTTGAGCCCGAGCTCCTCCTCGAACACCCGGTACATCAGGATGGAGACGAGATCCCGCTTCTCCAGCTCAAGGCCGATATCGGGCGGGTAGAAGGCATGCTCGATGGCGATGGGGATCGCGTCCGCGAGCCGCACGCGCTTCAGCTCCCAGACCGCGCGCTCGCGCAGGGTCTCGCGTGCGGCGGTGTCGTGGGCGTTGGTCATTCCCTGGTGGAGAATGCGCGCGCCGGGCTCGAAGCCGGCGTCGCGGATGGTCTCGGAAAAGCCCATCAGCCGTCCGAGCCAGTTCTCCGGCTCGTTCGACTTCAGGAACGTGCCGCGGCCGCGCTCGCGGGCGAACATGCCCTCTTCCACCAAGGGCTGGATGGCGTGGCGGATGGTGATGCGGCTCACGCCGAAATGCTTGACCAGCTCGGCCTCGGGCATCAGGCGGCCATCCGCGTCGATCAGCTTGCCCTCGCGCACCTGACTGCGGATGGCTTCGCGCACCTGGATGTGAAGCGGCGTCGCTCCGGCCCCGCCGGATTTGGTCCCGTTCGCTTCACGCGCGGACTTGCCTTTCATGGGCGCGAGTTTGATGGGCGCGAGCATGTCAGATCCGCCGGCCGGTGGTTGGGTCGAACAGATGGATGTCTTCGGGAGCGAACGACACGGCCATCGTCTCCCCTTCGCGCGGCAGCGGGAAGCGGTCGTATCGGGCCCTGAGCGGGGTGCCATCGAGGGTGAGGTCGAGGATGGCGGCGTCGCCGAGGTTCTCCACGACCTCCACAGTCACGGGAATGCCGGCCGGATCGAACCGGACGGCGCTGGGCCGCACGCCCACCACCACCGCGCGACCCGCCTCGAGCGAGGCGGCCACCGGAACATGACGGCCGCCGATCAGGACGCCTCCGGCCGTGGTCCGGGTGGTGATGAGGTTCATGGGCGGGCTGCCGATGAAGGCGGCAACCTCGATGCAGTTCGGCGCGGCGAACACATCCGCCGGCCGGCCGATCTGGCAGATCTCGCCTTCCCGGAACACCGCCATGCGATCGGCGAGGGTCATCGCCTCTTCCTGGTCATGGGTGACATACACCGCCGTCACGCCGAGCGACCTCTGCAGCTTCTTCAGCTCCACGCGGGTGGCGAGGCGCAGCATGGCATCGAGATTGGAGAGCGGCTCATCCAGCAGGAACAGCCGCGCCTTGCGCACGATCGCCCGGGCGAGCGCGCAGCGCTGCTGCTGGCCGCCGGAAAGCTGCCCCGGCTTGCGGTCCAGAAGATGATCGATCTTCACCTTGGCGGCCGCCTCCCGGACCGCGGGTGCGATCTCGGCCTTCGGTGTCTTCGCCATCTCCAGGGGGAACGCGATGTTCTCGGCCACCGTCATGTGCGGGTAGAGCGCATAGCTCTGGAACACCATGGCGATGTCGCGGGCGCGCGCATCGGCGCCGGTCACGTCCTTCCCATCCAGCAGGATGCGGCCGGAGGTGGGGGCATCGAGGCCGGCGAGAATGCGCAGCGTCGTGCTCTTGCCGGAGCCCGACGGCCCGAGCAGGGCGAAGAATTCGCCCGGGCGGATCTCGATGTCGATGCCCTTCAGGGCTTCGAACGACCCATGCTTCTTGACGATCTTTTCGAGCTGAACCAGTCCGCGCGCGGTCATCGGCGTCCCCCTCCCTTGACGGCGCCGACCGTCAGGCCTTTCACGATGTGTTTCTGGGCGATGATGCCGAGGATGATGACGGGCAGCATCGCGAGCGCGGACACCGCCGCCAGCTTCGACCAGAGCGTCTGTTCCACCGACACGAAGTTGAACATGGAGATGGTGACCGGCCTCACCACGTTTCCGGACAGCACCACGGCGAACAGGAACTCGTTCCAGGCATTCAGGAAGACGAAGACCACGGTCACCGCCACACCGCCGCGCACCTGGGGCAGGATGATGCGCCACAGGGTCATCAGCCGGCTCGCACCGTCGATGAAGGCCGCCTCTTCCATCTCGAACGGCAGGTCCTCGAAATAGGATACCAGAAGCCAGATCGCGAACGGCAGCGAGAAGGAGAGATAGATCAGGATGATGCCCTGATAGGTATCGATCCAGCCGATATCCCGCAGGATCAGGAAGTAGGGAATGATGATGCCCACCGGGGGCAGCATCTGGGTGGCGAGCACGTAGAAGCCCGACCACTTCTTGCCCGGCACCCGCAGGCGGGCGAGCGCGTAGGCGGCGGGAATCGCGAGCACCATGGTCACGATGGTCGTGCCGATGGAGATGATGAAGCTGCTGACGAGGTTCGGCACGATGGACGTGGGGCCGAACAGCACGTCCCTGAACGCCGCGAGCGTCGGCGAGAAGATCAGCTTTGGGGGATAGGCGAGCACATCCTGCTCGCTCTTGAAGGCGTTGAGGAGGCTCCAGAAGATCGGGAAGATCCAGGCGAGCAGAAACAGGCCGGATACGCTCAGGAGCAGGGCAAGGCGCAGCTTGTGACCCTTCATTTCGCCCTCCGGAGTGCGAACAGGACGCCGGTGATGACGAGGGTGAAGATCAACAGGGCCACCGCGAGCGCCGAGCCGTAGCCGATGGACAGCTCGGTGAAGGACTTGCGGTAGGCGTAGAGATTGAGGATCTCGGTGGCCGTTCCCGGACCGCCGCCGGTGACGGTGAAGATGGCTGCGAACGCCGTGAGTGCCACCATGGTGCGCATGATGATCACCATGACGATGGCCGGGCGCAGCAACGGCAGGGTGATGCGCACGAAGCAGCGCCACGGGCTCGCCCGGTCGATGCGCGCCGCCTCGTAGATGTCCTCGGGCAGGGCCGCAAGACTGGCCAGCAGCACCATGAAGGCGAACGGCGTCCACTGCCAGGTGTGGATCACCACGACGGAGAACAGGGCGAGGGAGGGATCGCCGAGCCAGTTGTGGCTGCCGAGGCCGGCCGTCATGCTCAGATAGTCCACCACGCCGAATTCGGGGGTGAGCATGAACGTGCGCCATACCATGCCGACAACGGCGGGCGAGAGCACCACGGGCAGGATCGCCACGATGCGGAACAGCGCCTGTCCGCGCTTCATGCCGTTGACGAGCAGCGCGAGCGCGAGGCCCAGGACGACCTGCAGGATCACCGTGGAAAACGTATAGACGAGGCTGACCCCGAGCGCGGACCAGAAACGCGGATCGCCGAGCAGTTCCCGGTAATTGTCGAGCCCGACGAAGCCGTCCATGAACGGCATCGCGAGGTCCATCCGGTGCAGGCTGGTCCATCCCAGATGCAGCAGCGGAAACGTGGTGGTCGCCATCAGGGCGATGAAGGCGGGGGCGACCAGCGCCGCCGCAAAGCGGCGCTCCCGTCCCTCCATCATCCGCGCGGGATCTACGCGACCGCCGACCGGAACGTCGAGGGTAGTGGCTTTCGTCACGACATCAGCCTCGCATCATCGGCTCTAGGCGGCGCTGCGCCTCGTCCAGGGCGGCCTTGGTGGTGGCCTGCCCCACCAGCGCCTGCTGGATCGCGGTGGCGAGCGTGTCGCCGATGGCCGGCCACTGGGGCACGCGCGGACGCCAGTTCACGTCCGTATCCTGTTCCAGCGCGTCCAGGGTGGTGGCGACGAAGTTGTCGCCGAAGCTGTTCATCAGCTTCACAAAGTCCGGGTTCTTCCACAGGCTCAGGCGGTTCACGCCGGACCGCTTGGCGGGACCGGAAAACTGGTAGGACGTGAGCGCCTGGGTCTGGAGCGATGCCGCCCACTGGATGAACAGCCAGGTGGCCTTCTTCCGCTTCTCCGGCAGCGAGGCATTGATGGGGAAGCCCCAGTTCCAGATGGACGACACGCGCTTGCCGGTCGGCCCCTTGGGCCAGCGCGCGAAGCCGATCTTGCCGACCACCTTGGACTTCTCGGGATTGGTGATGACAGAGGCGGACGTGTTCGCGTCGATGTAGCTGGCGATGGTGCCCTGCGAGAAGGCGTCGGCGATGTCGGGCCAGTTCCAGTTCTGCGCTGCGGTGGGCGCGTATTTGCGCATCACGTCCACATACCAGTTGAGCGCCGCTTCGGCCTCCGGCCCATTGACGCGGAACTTGCCGCCCGGAAACCAGTCTCCGCCGAATTCCTTGAAGAGCGAAGAATAGATGTAGACGTTCTGCCCGGCACCGGCGACCCCGCGCAGGGCGGCGCCCCAAAGGCGGTTTCCGGGATCGTTCAGCGCCGCGGCGTTGGCGACGTAGTCTTCCAGCGTATCCGCCGCCTTGAGGCCCTTCGCGTCGTACAAATCCTTGCGATAGACCTGGACCGTGACCTCGCCGTCATACGGCACGCCATACAGCTTGCCGTCGATGGTGTTGGCGTTGCGCCACGCGGGAATGATGTCGTCCGGCTGGAACCAGGCAGGGTCGGTGAGGGTCGCGTCCTTGAGATAGGGATCGAGCGACTCCACCCATTTGTTCGCGGCGTAGAGCGCGTAATACATGGGGTCGGCCGCATGGGTCGAATATCCGCCGGCCTTGGACGTGAGGTCGATCACGGCCTTCTGGCGGATCTGCGCGGGCGGGATTTTCTCGAACCGGACGCTGATGCCGGTCAGCGCCTCGAACTGGGGCGCGAGCGCGATGAGCGCGTCGAAGTAGCTCGCCGGGATCACCGCGACGGTGATCTGCTCGCCGGATGCCTGGCGCCAGTCGATCTTGGCCGCCTTGTAGGCCGAAAGGTCCGCATCCTGCGCGCCGGCGGAACGGATGAGAGCGGGGAAAGCGACGGCGGCAAGGCCAGCCTGCAGCACGTGACGCCGCGTGGGCTTCACAGAAGTCATTGGCGTTTCCTCCTGGCCGATATGGGTCCGGCCTATTGTCATAACAATCTATGAGACATCATAACCTGTCAACCGGCGCACCTGTCTTCCGTGCGGGTTGAAGGTCAGTCCTGAGCGTGCAGCGCCTGCGCGACCGCGTGGCGCCAGCCCTTGATTTTGCTGGATCTCCTGTCGTCCGCCATCTCTGGCGAGAAGCGCCGGTCGAGGTGCCAGTTGCGGGCAAATTCCTCCGGCCCGCCGTAAAGGCCCGCGCGCCATCCGGCGAGGAAGGCCGCCCCGAGCGCCGTGGTCTCCCGCACGACGGGGCGGTCCACGGGATTGCCGAGAACGTCGGCGATGAATTGCATGGTCCAATCGCTGTCGGACATCCCGCCATCCACCCGGATGACCGCCTCGGCGCCCTCAAGACCGGCGTCGAGCATGTCCGCCCGCATGGCCTCCAGAAGATCGAGGGTCTGATAGCCGACGCTTTCCAGCGCCGCGCGGGCAATCTCCCGGCGGGTGGTACCGCGGGTGAGGCCGCTCAGCGTGGCTCGGGCCTCGCTGCGCCAGTGGGGTGCGCCAAGGCCGGTGAAGGCCGGGACGAGATAGACTGGCTGATCATCTTCCGCCTCGGCCGCCAGCCGCGTGCTCTCGGCCGCCGTGGTGATGATGCCCAAGCTGTCCCGCAGCCATTGCACCGTGGAGCCGGCGGAAAAGATCGAGCCCTCCAGCGCGTAGGTCCGCTTGCCATCCCATTGATAGGCAATGGTTGTCAGGAGGCGATGGCGCGAGCGCGGCCGGGCATCGCCCGTGTTGAGCAGCATGAAGGCGCCGGTGCCATAGGTCGCCTTCGCCAGCCCCGGCGAGAAACAGGCCTGCCCCACGAGGCTCGCCTGCTGGTCGCCGACCATGGCCAGCACCGGCACCTCGCGCCCCAGCCAGCTTGCGGCGGCGGTGCCGAACGCGCCGGCGGTGTCACGCACCTCGGGCAGGATGGCGGCGGGGATCTGGAACAGGCGCAACAGGTCCTCATCCCAGGCGCCGGAGTGAATGTCGAACAGCATCGTCCGGGCGGCGTTGGTCGCATCCGTGGCATGCACGGCACCGCCGGTGAGCTGCCAGAGCAGGAAGGTGTCCACCGTGCCGAAAGCGAGCGCCCCGCGCTCTGCCCGGCTCCGCGCGCCGGGGACGTTATCCAGCAGCCAGCCGATCTTGGTGGCCGAGAAATAAGGATCGATCAGGAGCCCGCTGCGTTCGGCGACGAGGCCCTCGCAGCCCTCCGCCGTGAGACGGTTGCACAGGTCCGCCGTGCGCCGGTCCTGCCAGACGATGGCGGGCGCGATGGGCTCTCCGGTCTCGCGGTCCCACAGGACGGTCGTCTCGCGCTGGTTCGCGATGCCGATGGCGGCGATGTCGGCCGCCGTCAGCCCAGAGCGCGCGAGTGCATCGCGCATGGTGGCAAGGCTGGTCTCCCACAGATCGCGCGGATCATGTTCGACCCAGCCGGGATGCGGGAACGACTGCGGGAATTCGCGTTGGGCCGAGGCCACGGGCGTGAAGTTGCGATCGAACACGATGGATCGCGTCGAAGTCGTGCCCTGGTCGATGACAAGTATATGCGTCTCCACCCGCCTCCTCCCCCTTCTTGTTCTTTGTCATTCTTGTTCTGGGCCATGCCCCGCATCAGGCCGCGGCGCCGTTGCGCTCCAACGCCATGAAGTCTTCCAGCGCCGAAACTTCCGCCGGCGTCAGGCGAAGGCCGAGCTTGGTCCGGCGCCAGAGCACGTCGGCGGCCGTGCGTGCGAACTCCTCGCGCATCAGATGGCGCACCTCCGCGACCGTCAGACCCGCCCCGAAGGTGATCCGCGCGGCGGGATCGGCGTCCGCGGCGGCGAGAAACGTTTCGGCCCTGGTGCCATAGGTGCGGGCCAGACGGGCGGCATCCGGAGGCGTCAGCCAGGGTCGGTTCTGCCGAAAAGACTGCGCCAGCTGCGCCGTCCCGCCGCGAGGAAAATCGCCGCCGGGCAGTGGCGCGCTCCCTGTCCAGTCCCCACGGCGCGCGGCCGCAGCGCCAAGATGCGGGCTGAGCTTGTCCAGAGCGTCGAGGGCGAGATGGCGATAGGTGGTGATCTTGCCGCCGAGCACGGAGAGGAGCGGCGCGCCTCCCGCATCGTTCAATTCCAGCACATAGTCCCGCGTCGCCGCCTGAGCGGCGCTCGCCCCGTCGTCGTACAGCGCGCGCACGCCCGAATAGCTCCACACTACGTCGGCAGGAGAGACGGGGCGCGAGAAGTATTCGCTGGCGGCGGCGCAGAGATAGCCGGTCTCGTCGGCGGTGATCGCAGCCGCGGCCGGGTCCCCCTCGAAGTCGTGGTCGGTGGTGCCGATGAGGGTGAAGTCCCCCTCATACGGAATCGCGAAGACGATCCGGCCGTCGGGGTTCTGGAAGATGTAGCAGCGGTCGTGATCGAACAGGCGCGGCACGATGATGTGCGAACCCTGCACCAGCCGCAGCCGGCCGGCGAGGAGCGGAAGCGTTTGGCCCGCGAGGCGGTCCGCCCAGGGGCCAGCGGCGTTGATGAGCACGCGGGCGCGCACATCCTTGCGCTGGTGTGTCTCGGCGTTCTCGACCTGGAGTGTCCAGCCGTCCGGAGCGCGCGCGGCATCCACCGCCCGCGCCCGTGTCTCGATCACAGCGCCCCGATCCCGGGCGTCGCAGGCGTTGAGCACCACGAGCCGGGCATCATCCACCCAGCAGTCGGAATATTCGAAGCCGCGCGTGCGCAGATCCGACTTGAGGGGCGCACCGGCCTGGTCCCGGCCGAGGTCGAGGGAGCGGGTGGCGGGCAGCAGCTTGCGCCCGCCGATGTGGTCGTAAAGGAACAGGCCGAGGCGCAGCATCCACCACGGGCGCATACCCCGGCGATAGGGCAGCACGAAGCGCAGCGGACGCACGATGTGGGGCGCGATCCCCCAGACCACCTCCCGCTCGGTCAACGCTTCGCGCACCAGCCGGAACTCGTAATATTCGAGATAGCGCAGGCCGCCGTGCAGCAATTTGGTGGAGGCGGAAGAGGTGGCGCCGGCGAGGTCGCCCTGCTCGCACAGATAGACCGAATAGCCCCGTCCGGCCGCGTCGCGTGCGATGCCGCAGCCATTCACGCCGCCGCCGATGATGGCGATATCGAAGGGATCGTCCGCTGCCGGACGGCCTGCCGACACCTGCGCGGACGTGCGCACTCGTTCCATCGACCCAGCCTCCGCACCCCATTGCAGCGCGTGTCTCGCGGCGATGCGGCGCCGAGCCTATGCGGCCAAGGAGCGATCCGGATCACGGGTCAAACCTAAAACGAACAAATCCATGTTCGCAATCGAAAACAACGAACATTGTACGATCGATATAACACGATAAATCAATTAGTTATCTGTTTTCGTTTTCCGGCGGCGCTTCCACCACACGCACGCCATGCGTGGCGCACACGGCGCGCAGGCGATCCGAAGACAGGTGGTCGGTGACGAAGGCCGACACCTGGGAGAGGTGTCCGAGACGGACCGGCGCGACGCGGCCCACCTTGCTGCGATCGCACACCAGGATCACCCGGCGCGCATTGTCCATGATGGCCCGCGCGACCGTCACCTCGAGGGGATCGAAGTCGAGCAGCGATCCATCCTCGTCGATGGCCGAGGCGCCGATGATCGCGGTGTCGACCTTGAACTGGCGGATCATGTCGACCGCCGCCGGCCCCACGACCGCCCCGTCCGAATGCCGCACTTGTCCGCCCGCGACCATCACGCGGATCGCGGGGAAAGGATAAAGCCTCAGCGCCACATTGATGTTGTTGGTGATGACCAGAAGGTCGCGATGGGCGGTGATCGCCCGGGCCACTTCCTCCGTGGTGGTGCCGATGGTGATGAAGAGCGAGGAATTGTCGGAGATGAGCGCCGCCGCGGCCGTGCCGATGGCGCGCTTGGCAGGTGCCGCGATCTGCCGCCGCGCCTCGTAGGACAGGTTTTCCACGGATGACGAGATGACGGCGCCGCCATGGGTGCGGGCCAGAAGATTGCCGCTGCACAAGGCGTTAAGGTCGCGGCGGATGGTCTGCGGCGTCACGCCGAAGCGCAGCGCAAGGTCCTCGACGTCCACATGGCCGCTCGCCCGGGCAAGGGACAGGATGGTGTTCTGGCGATCGTTCAACACAGGCACGTCGGCCAACCCCGGTGCGAAATTCCGACGTGCACGATGTCAACCCGTGCCCATCCGATCAATGGGAACGTGTCGGAAGACTGCTCCTGGGCTCTGATCACGCCGGTCCAATATGCGGCCATGGTGGCGATCGAGGAGCGGGCCGGCGTCGATGCCACCGTGAGCTTTGAAGGCACGATATGAGATGCGGGCACGCGCCCGCCGTTCAGCTTCCGCCGCCGCTGCCCTCGCTGCGGAGCCACCGGCCGGAAAAGGTCCCGGCAGCCACCACCGCGTCGGGATTGCCCGGATCGAGGGTGAGCACGACGGTAAAGATCCCGCTCAGCCCCCGGCGGCTGATCTGCGCCGCGGACGCATGGATCGTCGCGCCGCCAGGAACAGGACGGATGAAGGTGAGATCGCTGCCCGTGGTCAGGATGGTGCCGTCGTAGTAGCCGGCCGCGCCAAAGACCATGTCAGCCAGCGTCCACAGGGCGCCGCCATGACACGTGCCATGGCCGTTCATCTGCGCCGGGCCGACCTCCATGGTGATCATCGCCCGCCCCACCTCGGCCTCGACGAGGCATAGCGGCATCGTCCCCGAGAAGGCATTGCGCGAGAACATCCGCAGGATGCGCGCCCTCAGGCTCTCGGACGATACGTCCGCGTGAGACATGGTTGCGTCCGTCATCGCTTGGCCTGGACTGGAGCGGCGGTGGATGCGCGAATGCGTCCGGCAGTGTCGATGGCCGGCTTGCCGAAGCCCTTCCGGGAGGCACTGTCTGCGTTCGCCGTCGGCATGATGGGAGAACCCTCCAGCTCTTTGATGGGGCGCGCCTGCTTCACGCGAGGCGATCTCCGCCTCGCGTGAAGACGCTCCAGGTCCACCCTACTTCACCAGCGGGCAACCGCCTTCATTGAGCGGGCGGAACGCCTGCGCTGCCGGGATGGTGGCGAGGGTCTCGTAGACGTCCCATTCGCCCTTGGACTGGGCCGGGGCCTTCACCTTGAACAGGAACATGTCGTGCACCGCGCGGCCGTCGATGCGCACCTCGCCCTTGCCGAACAGGGGATCGTCGATGGGCATCTCGCGCATCTTGGCCAGCACGGTGTTCGTATCCTTGGTGCCGGCGGCCTCCACGGCCTTCAGATAGTGCATGATGGAGGAATAGACGCCGGCATGAACCTGGGTCGGCATCTTGCCCTTGTGGAGCGCGGCAAAGCGCTTGGCGAAGGCGCGACTCGCGTCGTCGCGGTCCCAGTAGAACGCCTCCGTCAGCACCAGACCCTGCGCGAGTTTGAGCCCCAGCGCATGGATGTCGGTGATGAAGGTGAACAGGCCGGCGATGGACTGCCCGCCCTGCACGATGCCGAACTCGGAGGCCTGCTTGATGGCGTTGATCATGTCCTCGCCGCCACTGGCGAGGCCCACCACCTTGGCGCCGGAGGATTGCGCCCGGATCAGAAAGGATGAGAAGTCGCTGGTGCCGAGCGGATGCTTGACCGATCCCAGCACCTGCCCTCCGGCGGCCTTCACCACCGCCACGGTGTCGCGCTCCATGGCATGGCCGGAGGCCTGGTCCACCGCGATGAAGAACCAGCTGTTGCCGCCCTGGCGCACCATGGCGCTCCCGGTGCCGTTGGCGTTGGCCCAGGTGTCGTATGTCCAGTGGATGGTGTTGGGCGTGCATTTGGACCCGGTGAGATCGGCGGTCGCCGCGCCGGCATTCAGCTGGATCCTGTCCTTGTCCTTGACGATCTGGCTGACCGCCAGCGCGACCGGCGAGCCGGTGACGTCGCCGATGACGTCGACACCCTCCTGGTCGATCCACGAGCGGGCGATGACGGAGCCGATGTCCGCCTTGTTCTGATGGTTGCCGGAGACGACCTCCACCTGGATGCCCTTGTCTGCACCCTTGAAGTCCTCCACCGCGAGGCGGGCGGCCGCCACCGAGCCGGGACCTGCAAGATCCGAGTATGGTCCGCTCATGTCACTCAGGATACCGATCTTGATCCTGGTCTCGGACGCGGCGGGCCCAGCCCACACGGCAATTCCCACCAAAACCCCTAAAATGCTCATATAATGACGCATGGCGTGTCCTCCCCTTGCGGTGACTGAAGCTGTTTTTATTGGCGCCATTTACGTCAATCACATTCCATATATTATGTAAATATATTTGCCAATTTTTTTGGACAGGGCTACGTTGGGCGTTCCGCCGGGCGCGGAGAATGATCCACGGCCGGCCGCATGCCGATCCGGGTTGGAGGGGAGAGGACGATGCAGGACTTCCACGTGAAGCCGGGCGATTCCGCCGTCTTCACGAAAACGGTTGGCGAGACCGACGTGTACCTGTTCGCCGGCATCACCGGCGACTTCGCTCCGAACCACGTCAACCGCCCCTTCATGGAGCGTTCGCGCTTCGGCCGGCTACAGGCGCACGGCGCGCTGCTGGTGGGCTTCATGTCCACCGTCGCCGGGATGATCGCGGCCCGGACGCCGCCAGAGGCGAACGAGATCGCCGTAGCGCTCGGCTACGATCGCATCCGCTTCGTCAAGCCGGTCTTTCTGGGCGATACGGTGACCACCCATTATCGCGTCAGCACGGTGGATGCCGCACGCAGGCGCGCCAGTGCCGAGATCGAGGTCACGAACCAGGTCGGCACGCTGGTGGCCGTCGCCTCCCACACGCTCGCCTGGGTGCCTAACACCCCGGCGGCCGGATAGGCGAGGCCGCCCGCTGCGTCCAGACGGAGCCGCCATCGCCCATCGTATCCTCACATGTTCGGATAGTTCGGCCCGTCGCCGCCCTGCGGGGTGGTCCAGGTGATGTTCTGCGCCGGATCCTTGATGTCGCAGGTCTTGCAGTGGACGCAATTCTGGAAGTTGATCACGAAACGCGGCTCCGCCTGATCTTCAACCACTTCATAGACCCCCGCCGGACAGTAACGCTGGGCCGGCTCGGCATATGTCGGCAGGTTGACGGCGACGGGAATGGAGGGATCGGCCAGCTTCAAATGGGGCGGCTGGCTCTCCTCGTGGTTGGTGAAGCTGAAGGCCACGTTGGTGAGGCGATCGAAGGAGAGCACGCCATCGGGCTTGGGATAGTCGATGGGGGTGAAATCCTTCGCCTCTCCCGTCGAAGCGGCATCGCTCTTGCCGTGCTTCAAGGTGCCCAACAGGCTGCGTCCGAAGAGCTGGTTGGTCCACATGTCGAAGCCGCCCAGCGCCAGCGAGGCCATAAGCCCGTAACGCGACCAGAGCGGCTTCACGTTGCGCACCTTGTTCAGGTCCTGCCCCACCGCTCCCGTACGAATCTCGCTCTCGTAGGACGCCAGCTCGTCACCGGAGCGGCCGGAGGCCAGCGCCGCATGGACCGCCTCCGCGGCCGCCTTGCCCGAGAGCATGGCGTTGTGGTTGCCCTTGATGCGCGGCACGTTCACCAGCCCCGCCGAACAGCCGATCAACGCCACCCCTGGCGCAACCAGCTTCGGCAGCGACTGAAGACCGCCCTCCGAGATGGCCCGCGCCCCGTAGGCCACGCGCTTGCCGCCCTTCAGCAGCTCCGCCACCAAAGGGTGATGCTTGAAGCGCTGGAACTCCATGTAGGGAGAAAGATAAGGGTTCGCATAGTTCAGATGAACCACGAAGCCCACATAGACCTGATTGTTGTCGAGATGGTAGATGAAGGAACCGCCGCCCGCATTGGCGCCCAGCGGCCAGCCCATGGTGTGGGTGACCGTCCCTTCCCGGTGCCTGGCGGGATCGACCTCCCATATCTCCTTCATGCCGATGCCGAACTTCTGCGGGCAATGACCGGCGGAAAGGTCGTATCTGGCGATGACCTCCTTCGCCAGCGAGCCGCGCACCCCCTCGCCCAGCAGCACGTACTTGCCATGCAGTTCCATGCCCGGCTCGTAAGCGGGGCCGGGTGAGCCATCGGCCGCGCGGCCGAACTCGCCGGCCACCACGCCCATCACCTCGCCGGACGCGCCATAGACGAGGGCGGAAGCCGCCATGCCGGGGAAGATCTCCACGCCCAACGCCTCCGCCTGAGCGGCGAGCCAGCGGCACACATTGCCCATGGAGACGATGAAGTTGCCGTGGTTAGACATCAACGGCGGCATGGGCCAGTTGGGAATGCGCACGCCGCCGGTTTTGGTGAGGAAATGGAAATTGTCCTCGCGCACCGGCACGGTGATGGGCGCATCGCGCTCGCGCCAGTCGGGCAGCAGCGCGTCGAGCCCCGAGGGGTCGAGCACAGCGCCGGACAGGATGTGGGCGCCCACCTCCGAGCCCTTCTCCAGCACCACCACGGCGAGTTCGGGATCAAGCTGCTTCAGCCGGATGGCGGCGGACAGGCCGGCCGGGCCCGCGCCGACGATCACGACGTCATAGGCCATCGCCTCCCTTTGGATTTCGGACATGACGTCCCCTTATCTGGTCTCTCAATGCCGAGAGAGGCGCAGACGCGCCTCCCGTATGCGTCAGACTCGTTCGAGCAGCAGCGCGGCCCCCTGGCCGACGCCGACGCACATGGTGGCCAAGGCGTGGCGGCCCCCGCCGCGGGACAGTTCCAGCGCCGCCGAACCGGCGATGCGCGCGCCGCTCATGCCGAGCGGATGGCCCAGCGCGATGGCGCCCCCGTTGGGATTCACCCGTGGATCGTCGGCAGCGATGCCGAGCTGTCGCATCACGGCGAGCGCCTGGGCGGCGAATGCCTCGTTGAGCTCGATCAGGTCGATGCCATCCAGCCGAACGCCGGTGCGCGCGCACAGCCGTTCCACCGCAGGCACCGGGCCGATGCCCATGATGCGCGGTGCCACGCCCGCCGAGGCCCCGGCCACCACGCGGGCGAGAGGGGTGAGGCCGTAGCGCCGCGCCGCCGCTTCCGAAGCCACGATCAGCGCCGCGGCTCCGTCATTGACGCCGCTGGCATTGCCCGCCGTCACCGAGCCGTCCGGGCGGGTGATGGACTTCAGCCGGGCAAGATCGGACAGGGTCGTGGCACGCGGGTGCTCGTCCTTCATCACCTCTTCCGTCTTGCCACGGCCGACCGGCACGCTGACGGGGAGGATCTCCATGGCGAGCCGCCCGTTGACCTGGGCCGCCGCCGCCTTCTCCTGGGAGCGCAGGGCAAAGGCGTCCTGGTCCTCGCGGCTGATGCCATGCTCGTCGGCCAGATTCTGCGCCGTCTCAGGCATGGAATCGGTGCCATAGTCCTGCGCCATCCGCGGATTGACGAAACGCCAGCCGATGGTGGTGTCGTGGATTTCCGTGGCGCGCGACCATGGCCCGGCGCCCTTGGGGATCACGAAGGGGGCACGGGTCATGCTCTCCACCCCGCCGGCGATGGCGAGTTCCATATCCCCGGAGCGGATGGCGCGCGCGGCGGCAACCACCGCTTCGAGCCCGGAGCCGCACAGGCGGTTCACCGTCACGCCCGGCACCGTTGTCGGCAGGCCCGCGAGCAGCAGGGCCATGCGCGCCACGTTGCGATTGTCCTCCCCGGCCTGGTTGGCGCAGCCCATCCACACCTCTTCCACCGCGGCGGGATCGAGGCCGGGATTGCGGGCCAAGATGGCGCGAAGCGGCAGCGCGGCAAGGTCGTCGGCACGCACCTGCGCGAGCGCGCCACCGTAGCGGCCGATGGGGGTGCGGATGAAATCGCAGATGAAGGCTTGGGTCATGGGGCAGCTCCGGGATCGTCGGGGTTCAGACCCTCGCGCGCCGCCTGGCGCAGGCGGGCGGGAACACCCCAGGACAGCGGATCTTCGGCGGCGAAGGCCTCGATGCGACGCGCGATCTCGGCACATCCGATGCGCCCGGCGTGGTGCATAGGGCCGCCGCGCCAGCGCGGGAAGGCATAGCCATGCACCATCACAAGATCGATGTCGGAGGCCCGCGCGGCGATGCCCTCCTCGAGGATGCGAAAGCCTTCCTCGATCATGGAACTGATGGCGCGGGTGACGATCTCATCGTCGGAGAAGGTGCGGCGCGCGATGCCGGCGCGGGCGGATTCCTCGGCCACGATCCGGTCGATCAACGGGGAGGGAGAGGCCGTCCCGCCGTCGTAATCGTACCAGCCGGCCCCCGTCTTGCGGCCGAGACGGCCGGTCTCCTCGACGATCCGGTCGGCGATGGGAATGTAGCGGAAGCCGTCCTTCGCGCGCCAGCCGAGCCTCTTGCGGTTGGCATAGGCGATGTCGAGGCCGGAGAGGTCCTGCACCTCGTAGGGACCCATGGCCATGCCGAAGCCGCGCAGCGCCTGGTCCACCTGGGCCGGCAGCGCGCCTTCCATCAGCATGATGTCGCAGGTCTGGCGATAGCGGGTCAGGATGCGGTTGCCGATGAAGCCGTCGCACACGCCTGCGAGGACCGGGATCTTCTTCAGCCGCGCGGCGAGGCGCAAGGCGGTGGCGAGCGTCTCCGGCGATGTGGTCCGCGCCCGGATCACTTCCAGCAGCTTCATCACATGGGCCGGGCTGAAGAAATGCAGCCCGAGGAACCGCTCCGGATGGCTTAGCCCTTCGCCGACCCGGTTCACGTCGAGATAGGAGGTGTTGGTGGCAAGGATGGTGTGCGCCGGCAGCGCCGCGTCGAGGGCGGCGAAAACCTGCCGCTTGACCTCCATGTCCTCGAACACCGCCTCGATGGCGATATCCGCCGGCGGCAGGGCGCCATAGCCCTCGTGGAAGCCGAAGCGCGCGGCCTGCTCCGCCTCGGCGGCCTCGGCCGTGGTCTTGCCCCGCTTCACCGCGTCGGCATAGAGGCGCGCCACATTGGCCCGCGCCCGCCCGACGCCAGCGGCGTCGCTTTCCACCAGCGCCACGGAAATGCCAAGTCCGGCCAGGGCGTAGGCGATGCTGGCGCCCATGGTGCCGCCGCCCACCACCACGGCGGAGCTGATGTCCGCCCCGCCGCCCTTCCCCTGTGCCATGGCGGCGCGCTCGGCGAAGAAGACATGCCGCAGGGCCGCGGCCTGATCCGAGGTCTTCAGGGCGAGGAAGGTCTCCCGCTCCAGCGCCAAACCCTCGTCGAACGGAAGGCGGGTCGCGGCGTCAACGAGATCGATTGCCTTCAAGGGCGCGATCTGGCCGGCGCTGCGTCTTGCCGCCTGCTCGCGCGCCGCCTCCACGGCATCTGGATCCGGCGGCGGGGCGGGCAAGGCGCCGGTGGCAGGCCGGTGCGGGACAGGGCAGCTCAGGGCGACGGCGGCTGGATCGTCCGCGACCGCATCCACCAACCCCAGGTCCTGCGCCTCACGCGCGCCGATCACCCGCCCCTCGCAGATCAGCGACAAGGCCGGCCCGAGGCCGATGAGACGCGGCAGCCGCTGCGTTCCGCCGGCACCGGGCACGATGCCCAGCGTCACTTCCGGCAGGCCCAGAGTCGCGCCCGGCGCGACGATCCGCGCCCGGCACGCGAGCGCCATTTCCAGCCCGCCGCCGAGGGCCGTGCCGTTGAGGGCCGCGACCACCGGAACCGGAAAGTCCTCGATCCGGCGGATGATGTCCGGCAGGTGAGGCTCCTGGGGGGCGGCGGCGAACTCCCTCGCGTCGGCCCCCGCGATGAAGGCCTTGCCGGCGCCCGTCAGCACCACCCTCTTCACCCCAGCGGCCTCGGCCGCGTCGAGTGCGCGGACAAGTCCTTGCCGCACAGCCTGGGACGTGACGTTGACCGGGGGATTGTCGATGGTGACGAGGGCGACGCCCTCTTCGACGACGCAATGAACGGGTCCGGGCATGTCGGCCTCACTCGCGGACATGGGGGATGCGCCGCTCCGGCGCACGGGAAGCGCCGGGGCGCAAGGCGGCGATCAGGAGCGTGACTGCTCGTATTGCTCGCGCAGCAGGGTCCGCAGGGCGAACTTCTGGATCTTGCCGGAGGCGGTGGACGGCAGTTGATCGACCACCTCGATCCGCTCGGGAAAGTATTGCTTGGCGAGATGCTGGCTATCGAGGAAGGCGATCATCTCGTCGAAGCTGAAGGTCTTCCCTGCCTTCGGCACGACGAAGGCGCAGGCCCGCTCACCCAGGCGCTCGTCGGGATAGGCGACGATGGCCACCTGCTGGATGCTCGGGTGCTTGTAGAGTACCGACTCGATCTCGACCACGGGCAGGTTCTCGGCGCCGCGGATGATGACGTCCTTGGTGCGCCCGCAGATGCGGATGTAGCCCTGCTCGTCCATGCGCGCGATGTCGCCGGTATCGAACCAGCCATCGGCATCGGTGGCGTTCCACTGCGGCCGCTTGAGATAGCCGCCGAAATTGGAGCAGCCCCGCACGAAGAGCGCGCCCTCCTGGCCGACCGGGAGCGCGGTGCCGTCGGCGGCGCGGATTTGAATCTCCATGCCGGGCAGCACGAAGCCGTCCGTGTTGATGGAGCGCTCGTCCGGGTCGGAGGGAGAAACGAGCGTCAGCGCGCCGTTCTCGGTCATGCCCCAGGCGGAGATGATCTTGGTGCCCAGAACCTTCCGCGCCCGTTCCACCAGCGCCCCCGGAATGGCGGTGCCGGCGCACAGGAAGATGCGGAGCGAGGAGGAATCCGCACCCAGTTCCTCCACCGTATTGGTCAGGTCCATGAGGAAGGGCGTCGAAGCCATGGTGAAGGTGACACCTTCCTGCTCGATGACGCGCGCCGCCTGCGCCTTGTCCCAGCTGTCCATCAGCACCATGCGGGCCTTGAGCATGAAGGGCATCAGCAGGCCGTACATGAAGCCGGTCTGGTGGGCCATGGGAGAGGCCATCAGCACCACGTCCGCCGCACCGAGCCCAAGCCGGTCCGCATAGGCGAACAGGTTGGAATACATGGTGTTGGCGGTGTGCATCACGCCCTTGGGCTCGCCCGTGGTACCCGAGGTGTAGATGAGCTGGCACACGGCGTTCGCACCGCTCCGGTCGCGGGCGCTGATGTCCCGGACGGCGGGCACGTCCGCATCCAGCGCGGGATCGAGCAGCGACGCCTCGAATGCGTCCGGCCCCTCGCCTCCGGCCACGACCAGATGGCGCAGGTCGGGCAGGTCCGCCTTCAGCCGGTGCGCCATCGCCTCATGGTCGAAGCCGCGGAAGACGCGGGGAATGGCGAACACCTTGGTCTCGCCGTGGCGGAGCATGAACGACAGCTCATGCTCGCGGAAGATGGGCATCACCGGGTTGAAGACGGCGCCCAGCCTGAGGCAGGCGATGTAGAGGACGACGAATTCCCACCCGTTCGGCAGCTGGCAGGACAGGACGTCGTCCTTGCCAAGGCCGAGACGGCGGAGTCCGGCGGCGGCGCGCCATGCGAGGCGGTCGATCTCCGCATAGGTCATTTCGCGCCGCGTCCCGCTGCCGGTCACGACGGTGAGCACGGCCACTGCATCGGGTTTCTCGGCGAGGCAAACGTCGAAATAGTCGAGCAGGGTCTTGCCCTGCCAGAAGCCTTCGGCCTCCATCCGGGCGCGGCGGGGCTCGATGAGCACGGCGTCGAATTGCATGGTGTCCTCCCCTGTCTCCGGATCAGCCGTTGACCGCGACCCGACCCGCCCGTTCGCGGGCGATGATGTTCTTCATGATGTGCGCGGTGCCGTCGCCGATCTGGAGGCCCAGCACGTCGCGCAGCCGCTGCTCGAACGGCAGCTCGGTGGAATAGGCGGCGTGGCCGTGGATCAGCAGGCAGGCGTGGATCGCCTCATAGGCGAGGAGCGGCGGCCACCACTTGGCCATCGCCGCCTCCGCCACGTGGGGCAGGCCATTGTCCTTCAGCCACAGGGCGTTGTAGCTCAGCAGCCGGGCGCCCTCGACACGGGTGTCGAAGTCGGCGAGCTGGTGGGTGATGCCCTGGAAGGCCGCCAGCGGCTTGCCGAAGGCGCGCCGCTCGCCGATGTAGGCCCACGCCTCGGCAAGGGACTGGCGGGCCGTTCCAAGGCATTGCAGGCCGATGAGCGAGCGCGAGAAGTCGAAGCCCTGCATCACCTGCACGAAGCCCTTGTTCTCCCCGCCGAGCAGGTGATCGGCCGGCACCCGCACATTGTCGAAGAAGATGGAGCCGCGGCCGATGGCATGCTGGCCGAGGTCGGTGAAGCGGGTCGTCGAGATGCCGGGGGTGTCCATGGGCACGAAGATGGCGGAGACGCCGTGCGCCTTGTCCTCCGGCCGTCCGGTGCGGGCGAAGACGACGGCGGCGGCGGCCTGGTCGGCGGCCGAGATGGAGGTCTTCTCGCCGTTGATGACGTAATGGTCGCCGTCGCGCTCCATCCGCAGGCCCAGATTGGCCGCGTCGGAGCCGCCGCGCGGCTCGGTGAGGGCGATGGCCAGCAGGATCTCGCCGGCGGTCAGCTTCGGCAACCAGTGGCGCTTGATCTCGGGATTGGCAAAGTTCGCGAGGATCTGGCCGTTGAGCGAGGCGAGGACGTTGATATAGCCGAAGTTGAAATCGCCTTTGGCGATCTCCTCGATGATGACGCCCGAATAGATGGAGCCGGCGCCGCTGCCGCCGAATTCTTCGGGCAGCTCGGGCGCGATGAGGCCGAGGCTGCCCATCTCGCGCACCAGATCCTTGCCGAACGTGCCGGTGCGCTCGCGTTCCTTGTAGCCGGGTGCGAGCTTTTCGGCGGCGAATTTCGCCGCAAGATCGCGCAGGGCGACGAGGTCTTCAGTATCGAAAACCGTTGGATACGCCGTGGGTGTCATGGCTTGCCTGCCTTGGTTTCCTGCGTGCTGTTCTTGCTGCCCCGGCGTTTCCCCGCCGGGTTCGGCGCGGCCGCCCGTGCGCGGCCCTGTGGTCGTCCGCCATGCCGACGCCCTGACGTGCGGCATGGCGGAGCCGTCCTGTCCCTTGCGCCCCTGGCGGGACGGGACCGGACGACGGCCGCGAAGCCCTACTTGCCGAACTTGCGGAAGTCGGGCTTGCGCTTCTCGCGGAAGGCGACGCCGCCTTCCTTGCTTTCGTCGGTGTCGTAATAGAGGCTCAGCGCCCGCATCCCGAGGGCGGAGATGCCCCGGATGTTCTCGCTGTCGGCATTGAAGGACACCTTGGCGAGGGCGAGCGCCGTGGGCGAGCGCTCCATCAGCTCGGCGACCCAGCGGTCCACCTCGGCGTCGAGTTCCTCGTGCGGAACGACCGTGTTGACGAGGCCCATGGCCAGCGCCTCGGCGGCGCTGTAGCGCTTGTTGAGGTACCAGATCTCGCGCGCCTTCTTCTCACCGACCACGCGGGCGAGATAGGCGGTGCCGAAGCCCGGATCGACCGAACCGACCTTGGGGCCGACCTGCCCGAACTGGGCTTTGTCCGACGCGATGGTGAGGTCGCAGATGGTGGCGAGCACGTTGCCGCCGCCGATGGCGAAGCCGTTCACGCGGGCGATGACCGGCTTCGGCACGTCGCGGATCAGGCTCTGCAGTTCGTCGATGGGCAGGCCGATGACGCCGCGCCCGTCGTACTGGCCGTCATGGGCCGACTGGTCGCCACCGGTGCAGAAAGCCTTGTCGCCGGCGCCAGTGAGCACGATTACGCCCACCTTGCGATCCCAGCCGGCGGTCTGGAAGGCATGGATCAGCTCGTCCACGGTGTGGCCGCGGAAGGCGTTGTACTTGTCCGGCCGGTTGATGGTGATCCACGCGGCGCCGCCGCGGATTTCGTAGAGGATGTCGGTATAGCTCATCATGTCCTCCATCAGCCGTGCATGGTCAGGCCGCCGGAGACCGAGATCACCTGGCCGGTGATGAAGGCGGCGTCGTCGCTGGACAGGAACAGGATGGCGCCGGGCAGGTCCTCGGGCTTGCCGAGGCGTCCGAGCGGCACCGCGCGGGTGAAGGCGGTGCGCAGCTTGTCCTTGTCGCCGGCCGCCTCCATGAAGCTTTCCAGCATGGCCGTCTCGGTCACGCCCGGGCAAACCGTGTTGAAGGTGACGCCGTTGCGGGCATGCTCGCGGGCGAGGGTCTTCATGAAGGCGATGACGCCCGCCTTGCAGGCGGCATAGACCGCCTCACCCGAGGAGCCGACCCGCCCCGCATCCGAGCCGATGGAGACCACGCGCCCGGCAACGCCGCGCGCGACCATGGAGGCAAGCACCGGCTTGGTGATGTTCAGCACCGAGCGCAGGTTGATGTCGATGATCTTGCTCCAGAAGTCGGGTTCCGACTTCAGAAACGGGACGAACAGGTCCCAGCCCGCGTTGTTGACCAGGATGTCGATGGGCCCCAGGGCGCTCTCCACCTCGGCCACGGCTGCGGCAGTGGCGGCGGCATCGGTGAGGTCCACCACCATGGTGACGGCCTCGCTGCCGGCCGCCTTGATCTCCTCGGCGACCTTCTCGGCCGCCGCGGCGCCGATGTCGGCGACAACCACGCGTGCGCCTTCCTCGGCGAAGCGCCGGCAAGTTGCCGACCCGATTCCGCCGCCGCCGCCAGTTACGACAACTATTTTACCCTTTAGGCCTCGCACGGTGGTCGTCCTCCATGATCGTGGGCTGGGCCGAAGCGCAGGGTCCCGGCATTTTCGCCTGTTCCGGCGAAGCGCCCGCTCCCCGATACGCCCGTCGCTCTTGTGATTTCTGGTTTAGCGGCTCCTGCATTTTAGGTCAATATATTTCCTTATTTTGACCGAACCCCGATCCCTTGACCGAGCCGTGCGGCGCGGTCAAAGTGCTGACATGACAAAGACTGGCGGCACTTCACGCGGGATTTCGCCGGGCCTGAGCAACAGGCTCTTCTTCCGGCTCTACCAATGCGCAAACATGTTGCATAAGACCGGAACGCGGGCGCTGGACGACTACGAGATCACCACCCAGCAGTGGGCCGTGCTCGGCGCCCTCACCCGCCCGGCGTTCGCGGAGGGCGTGGCCGTGGGCGACCTCGCCGCCTTCCTGCTGGTCACGCGCCAGAACCTTGCCGGCGTGCTGCAGCGGCTCGAGGCCATGGACTATGTGGAGCGCACGGTCGACGCCAACGACAACCGCTCGCGCCTCATCCGCCTGACACCCAAGGGGCGAAGCCTTTGGGATGCGAACATGCGCCCGGTCATCGCCGATTATTACGATGCCGCGCTGGCGGGCTTCTCCACCGAGGATCGGATCCACATGATCCATTACCTCGACAAGATGCTGAACAACTTCAAGGCGATCGATCCGGAAAGCGCAGCCCGCCACCAGGAGGAGGCACCGGTGGCGGCAGCCGCGCCGACGCCTAGAGTCCGGCGCGTCCCCTCGCCTCGGCGGTGAGCGCCTTGGCGATGATGATCTGCTGGATCTGCGTGGTGCCTTCGTAGATGCGGAACAGGCGGGCATCGCGATAGAGCTGCTCGGCGCGATACTCGCGGATATAGCCGTTGCCGCCGTGGACCTGGACGTTCCGGTCGGCGATCCGCCCCACCGCCTCCGAGGCGAACATTTTGGCGCAGGAGGCCTCGACGCTCACATCCTGCCCGGCATCGCGCTTTCGCGCCGCATCGAGCACCATGCAGCGGGCGGCATACGCATCGGCCTTCGAATCGGCGAACATGGCCTGGAGCAGCTGAAAATCGGCCAGCGGCCGGCCAAACTGCCGGCGCCCCACCGCATAGGCCAGCATGTCGTCCAGGATGCGCTCGGCGAGCCCCACGCAGGCGGCAGCGATGTGCAGGCGGCCCTTGTCCAGCACCTTCATGGCGGTCTTGAAGCCCTGCCCCTCCACGCCGCCGATCAAGGCAGAGGCCGGCACGCGGCAATCGTCGAAGATGACATCGCACACATGGGCGCCCTGCTGGCCCATCTTCTTTTCCGGCTTGCCCGTGGTGAGGCCCGGCGTTCCACGCTCCACCGCAAAGGCCGAGACGCCCGCGGCGCCCTTCTGGGCGGGATCGGTGCGCGCCATCACGGTGAACAGGCCGGCATGCGGCGCGTTGGTGATGAATCGCTTGGTGCCGTTCAGCACATAGACGTCGCCATCGCGGCGCGCCGTGGTCTTCACCGAACCCGCATCGGATCCCACGTCCGGCTCGGTCAGAGCGAACGAGCCGATGATCTCGCCGGAGGCCAGGCCCGGCAGATATTTCGCCTTCTGCTCCGCCGTGCCGTCGATGGCGATGCCCTGCATGCCGATGCTCACATTGGTGGCGAACATGGACCGGAAGGCGGGGGCGGCGCGGCCCAGCTCGAAAATGGCGAGCACCTCCTCCTCCATCACGAGGCCGAGGCCGCCATACTCCTCCGGTGCAGTGAGGCCGAACAGGCCCAGCTCGCGCATCTCCGCGACGATGGCGGCCGGAATGGCGTCGGTCTCGGCCACCTCGGCCTCCGCGGGGATCAGCCGCTCGTCGACGAACCGGCGGATCGCATCCAGCAGCTGGGACAGGGTCCCGGGATCCAAGGCCATGACATCCTCCCCTATTATGGAAATATATTGTCCTATATATGCGAAAGACTCAACCCACAAGATGGTGGCATGAAGCCATAAATATTGGATTCTTAAGCCCACCCGCGCCATGCTCGGCTTGCGGAAATAAGGCAACATATCATCCTGATTTGGGAAGGAAGACCATGAAGGCCATTGTGTTGACGGAACGCGGCGCCCATGGCGTCGCTCTTCTCGACATGCCCGAACCCGCCGTGCCCGAGGGATGGGCAAAGGTTCGGATGCTGGCGGCATCGGTCAACCGCGTCGATCTCTACATGCGCGACTCGGGCGCGGGCATCACCCACCAGTTGCCGCTCATCATGGGGGTGGACGGCGTGGGCGTGGTGACCGAGGCGCCTGCTGGATCGGGCGTTGCCCCGGGCGACCGGGTGATCCTTTACCCTTACGAATTCTGCGGCACCTGCCGGCCTTGCCTCAACGGCGACCAGCCTCTCTGCCACCGCGCCAAGATTCTGGGCGAGCACCGCCACGGCACCTTCGCCGAATATGTGGCGCTCCCCCCGCGCGCTCTGCTGAAGCTACCGGACGACGCCGATATGGACCAGGCGGCCGTATTGGGCGTCGCCCATCTCACCGCCTGGCGCATGGTGTTCGGCAAGGCGCCGGCCGGGCCGGGCACGGTGGTGCTCGTCCAGGGGGCCGGCGGCGGCGTCTCCTACGCCGCCGTGCAACTCGCCCGCATGGCGGGCGCGCGGGTCATCGTCACCACGACCGGGCCGGACAAGCTCGCGCATTTCCGCAGCCTCGGCGTCGAAGCTCTGGACTATCGCGACGCCGACGTCGCCAGGACGGTGCTGGCCCTGACCGGAGGCGAAGGCGCGGATCTCGTCATCGACAATGTGGGCGAGCGCACGTGGGGCACCTCCCTCAAGGCCCTCGCCCGCGGTGGCCATCTCGTGACCTGCGGCGCGACGACGGGCGCCCATCCCTCGGCGGACCTCCAGCGCCTGTTCATCCGGCAATTGTCGGTGCACGGCTCCACCATGGGCTCCATGGACGAATTCCGCCGCCTCCTCCTCGCGTGGCACGGCGGCGGCTTCACGCCCCGCATCGACCGCGCTTTCCCGCTGGCCGAAGTGCCCTCCGCCTTCGCCCACCTCGAAGACCCAGGCCGGATGGGCAAGATCCTCATCCGCATCTCCTGATCCGCATCTCATGAACTCAATCGAAGGCCACAGACATGACCTATGAGACCGTGCTCGTCGCCACGCAGGGGGCTGTCGGCATCATCACCCTCAACCGGCCGGAGGCGCTCAACGCCCTGAACCACCAGATCACCTCCGAGCTATCCCACGCCGCCGCCGCCTTCGATGCCGACGGGGACATCGGCGCGATCGTGATCACGGGATCGGACAAGGCTTTCGCCGCCGGGGCCGACATCAAGGAGATCAAGGACAAGACCTTCGCCGAAGTCTATGAGGAGCAGCTCATCACGGCCACGTGGGAAGGTGTGTCGCGGGTCCGCAAGCCGACCATCGCGGCGGTGTCGGGGCATGCCATCGGCGGCGGCTGCGAGCTGGCCCTGATGTGCGACATCATCGTGGCGTCGCAGACGGCCCGCTTCGCCCTGCCGGAGACCACCATCGGCATCATTCCCGGTGCCGGCGGCACCCAGCGCCTGACGCGCATCGTCGGCAAGGCCGTGGCCATGGACATGATCCTCACCGGCCGGGCCTTGTCCGCGGCAGAGGCGCAGGCGATGGGGCTCGTCAGTCGCGTGGTGCCCGCTGGCACCCATGTCGCGGAAGCGGTCGCGATCGCCGCGCAAATCTCCACCTCGTCCCGGCCCGTGGTGCGCCTCGCCAAGGAAGCCGTGACCCAGGCGTATGAGACGCATCTCCAGGAGGGCCTCTATGTGGAGCGCAGGCTCCTCTATGCCACCTTTGCCCTTGAGGACAGGCGCGAGGGCATGAACGCCTTTGCGGAAAAACGCAGGCCGACCTTCCGCGGGCTCTGACCGGACAGCGCACGAACCGGCCCCGTCCCGCACGCTGTCCTGGCGCTGGCGCGTTCGGAACTGCCGGGTGGCTGATCTCCGTCCGGCGGTGGTCCCGCGCCCCGTGCAGTACGAGGCGCGGGAACGGGCTCAGGCGAGGACCGGGCGGAACCGGCGCGCCACCAAGGCCAGGGTGCCGAGGCCGCAGACGAGGATGACCGGCACCAGCACCAGCATCACGCCGGCCGGCGTGATGCCCTGCGCCACCAGAACCCCGGCGAGCAGCGGCCCGGCCATGGAGCCGAGGCGGCCGACCGCAACCACGACACCCACGCCCGTGCCGCGGATTTCCGCCGGATAGCATTGGGGGGCGATGCCGTAGAGGATGGACTGCACGCACAGCACGCCGACGCCCACCAGCGTCACGGTGAACAGCATGGTGGCGAGCGCCGGCTGGAGCAGGCCCAGCATGGCGAGGGCGGCCGCCACGAAGGCGAAGCTGGCGGCGATGGCGATGCCACGCTGGCGCCCGTCCAGCACCCGCCCGCCGATGAGGCTGCCGACGGCACCGCCAAGGCTGTACAGGATGAGGGCGAGCGACGCCTCGCCGCGCGAGAAGCCCTGCGCCACCAGCAGCTGCGGCAGCCAGTTCATGAGCAGATAGACCACCATCAGGCCGAGGAAGAAGGCCCCCCAGAGCAGCAGAGTGGCGACCATCGAGTCGGGACGGAACACCTCCGTCCACGGCGTCTTCTGTCCGGAGGTGGCGGGCGCCATCTTCAGCGGCGGCAGGCCCATGTAGATGAACGGCACAAGGATCAGGGGCAGGACGCCGCCCACGAGGAAAATGGAGCGCCAGTCCCCGCCATGCAGGTCGAGCAAAGCGACGAGGCTCGCCACCGCGGCACCCAGCGGCATCCCGGCATACATGAGGGCCACCGCCCGCCCCTTCCGCTCCGGCCCCACCGCCTCCGAGGCGATGGAGACGAGGTTCGGCAGCGCGCCGCCCAGCCCGACGCCGGTGAGGAAGCGCAGCACCACCAGTGCCTCCACGGAGGTGGCGAGGATGGTCGCGATGGAGGCGAAGCCGAAGGCCACCAGCGCGATGAGGAGACCTGCGCGCCGGCCCCAGCGGTCCGCCGTATAGCCGCCGATCAAGGCCCCGATCATGAGGCCGAGGGTGGCCGAGGAGAAGAACAGCCCCATCTGCTGGGGCGTCATGTGGAAGGCCGGCCCGATCTTGGGGGCGGCGATGCCCGCGGCCTGCAGATCGAAGCCTTCGATCACGGCGGCCAGCGAGACGTAAAGGAGCGCCCGGCTTCCCGCAGGGCTTGTTTTCAAGGCAGTCGACATTTGCTTTCCTCCCATCCGGCGCGGCCTGTTCCGGCCGCTGTCTTGTCCGTCCGCCGATGGCCGGCAGGCCCCGCGGTTTGTCTGTGTGTGCTCCCGGTCCCGCACGGGATGAGCCATGCGGGACCGGGCGCGGTGGATTGTGTTGAGCGGCGCTGTCAGGCGGCGGTAGCCGCCCGGGCGAGATCGAGGGCGACATCGAGGATCATGTCCTCCTGTCCGCCGACCATGCGGCGGCGGCCGAGCTCGGCGAGGATGTCGCGGGTGTCGACGCCGTAGGTCTTCGAGGCGGCCTCGGCGTGGCGCAGGAAGCTGGAATAGACCCCGGCATAGCCCAGCGAGAGGCTTTCCCGGTCCACCCGTACGGGGCGGTCCTGAAGTGGCCGCACCAGGTCGTCGGCGGCGTCCATCAGGATGTTGAGGTCGCAGCCGGTCTCGATGCCCTTGCGGTTCAGCACGGCGATCAGCGCCTCCAGCGGCGCGTTGCCGGCGCCCGCGCCCATGCCGGCCAGCGACGCATCCACCCGCACCGCCCCCGCCTCGATGCCCGCCACCGCATTGGCGACGCCGAGGGTGAGGTTGTGATGGGTGTGGACGCCGATCTCCGTCTCCGGCTTCAGCGCATTGCGCAGCGTCTTCACCCGCAGCGTGTAGTCCTCCGGCAGCATGGCCCCGGCGGAGTCCGTCGCGTAGACGCATTCCGAGCCGTAGCTCTCCATCAGCTGCGCCTGCTCGGCCAGCTTCCCGGCCGGGATCATGTGCGCCATCATCAGAAAGCTCGCCGTGTCCATGCCGAGCGCCCGGGCCGCCTCGATGTGCTGGCGGGAGACGTCGGCCTCGGTGCAGTGGGTGCACACCCGCACCGAGCGGGCGCCCGCGTCATAGGCGGCCTTCAGATCATGCACCGTGCCGATGCCGGGGATGAGCAGGACGGTAACGACGGCGCGGCTGCATTCCTCCGCCACCGCGGCGATCCATTCCAGGTCGTCATGAGCGCCGAAGCCGTAGTTGAAGGTGGCGCCGGTGAGGCCGTCGCCATGGCTGATCTCGATGGCGTCCACGCCGGCCCGGTCCAGCGCCCGGGCGATGGCCCGGGTCGTGTCGAGCGAATACTGGTGGCGGATGGCGTGCATGCCGTCGCGCAGGGTGACGTCCTGGATGTAGAGCTTGCCGGGGTTCGGGCGGGCCATCACGCGGCCTCCTTCGCGAGGAAACGGGCGGCCCAGCGGTCGGCGGAGACCAAAGCGGCCGAGGTCATGATGTCGAGGTTTCCGGCATAGGCCGGCAGATAGTGGGCGGCGCCCTCCACCTCGAGCAGGATGGTGGTCTTGAGGCCGGTCACCGGGCCGGCGCCGGGGATGCGCACGGGCGCGTTGTTGCCGATCTCCTCGAACTGCACCTTCTGCTTGAGGCGATAGCCGGGCACGTAGGCCTTCACGGTCTCGACCATATCGAGGATGGAGGCCTCGATGGCCTCCCGCGTGCCGCCCTGGGACAGGGTGAAGACGGTGTCGCGCATGATGAGGGGCGGCTCGGCCGGGGTGAGGATGATGACCGCCTTGCCGCGCTCGGCACCTCCCAGCACCTCGATGGCCTTCGACGTGGTCTCGGTGAACTCGTCGATGTTGGCGCGGGTGCCGGGGCCGGCGGATTTGGAGGAGATGGAGGCGACGATCTCGCCCCAGATCACCCGGTCCGTGGCCCGGCGCACGGCATGGACCATGGGGATGGTGGCCTGTCCGCCGCAGGTGACCATGTTCACGTTGGAGGCATCGAGATTGGCCTCGCCGTTGATGGCGGGGATGGTGAAGGGACCGATGGCGGCGGGGGTGAGGTCGATGACCTTCTTGCCGTCCTTCCGCAGCACCGCGTCGTTGGCGATGTGGGCCTTGGCGGAGGTGGCGTCGAACACCACGCCGATCTCGGCGTAATTGGGCAGGCGGGTGAGGCCCTCGATGCCCTCGTGCGTCACCGGCACGCCGAGCCGCGCCGCGCGGGCGAGGCCATCGGACGCGGGATCGATCCCCACCATGGCGCCCATCTCCAGATGGCGCGACATGCGCATGATCTTGATCATCAGGTCCGTGCCGATATTCCCAGACCCGATGATCGCGGCCTTGATCTTGGGCGTGCTCATGCCTGCTTCTCCGTGGTGCCGGGTGTTCCGATGGCGACCTTCACTGCGCCGAGCCCCGCGATGCGCGCCTCCAGCACATCGCCGGGCGCGACCGGGACCATGGGGCCGAGGGCGCCGCTGAGCACCACGTCCCCGGCCTTCAGCGGCGTTCCCAGCGCGGCGCAGGTGCGGGCGAGCCACAGCACCGCGGTGAGCGGGTTGCCGAGGCAGGCCGCGCCGCCGCCGAAGGATGCGGCCGTGCCGTTGCGATTGAGCACCATGCCGAGGCCGGCGAGGTCCGTATCCTCCAGCCGGCGGATGGGACCGCCCATCACGTAGACGCCGCTGGAAGCGTTGTCGGCGATGGTGTCCGAGATCTTGATGTCCCAGTTCTGCACGCGGCTGCCGACGATCTCGATGGCGGGGGCCACATAGTCGATGGCGCGGCACACCTCGGTGGGGGTGACGTCCGCCGCCGCAAGGTCCGCCCTCAGCACGAAGGCGACTTCCGCCTCCGCCTTCGGCTGGAGCAGGCGGGCGAAGGGCACCTCCTCGCCGTCGCAATACTCCATGTCGGCGAACAGCACGCCGAAGTCCGGCTGGTCCACGCCAAGCTGCTGCTGGACGGCGCGGGAGGTGAGGCCGATCTTGCGGCCCACGAGGCGCCGCCCCTCCGCCACCGCCCGCTTTGTGTTCAGGAACTGGACCTCGTAGGCGGCCTTCAGGTCGAGGCCGATCAGGTCCCGCACCGGCTCGCAGGGCACGGCCGTGCGCGCCGCGGCGAAGAGACGGTCGGCCGCTTCGCGGATCTGCTGTGTGCTCATCTCAGATCACCTTGAAAGAAATTCGAGCACCAGCGCGTTGAACGCGTTGGCGTGCTCCCACTGGGCCCAGTGCCCGCAATTGCCGAAGATGTGCAGCTCCGACCGCGGAATGCCGGCCAGCAACCGCAGCCCTGCATCCAGCGGCACGAAGCGATCGTTGCGCCCCCAGATGACGAGGGTGGGCGCCGAAATCTCGCCCAGGCGCGGGCCGAAATCGGGGAACTGCTTCGGGTTCGCCTCAAGGCTTTTGACGAAGTTCTCAAGATGGTCGCGGCGCTGGAGCATGTTCTCGAGGCGCGTGCGGTAAAGGTCTTCAGTCAAATCATTGGGATCGAACACGAAGACGGCCATCATCGCCTTCAGATTTTCGATAGTGGGCGCGCGATAGAGCGCGTTGAGGAGCTTGATGCCCTCGGTGGGCATGGGCGCGAAGGGGCTCGCCCCGCCCGTGCCGCCGCCCATCAGAACAAGCCTGCCCACCTTGCCCGGATGGTCGAGGGCGAAGGCGACGGCGCTGTGGCCGCCCATGGAATTGCCGAGGATGTGGATGCGCTCCAGCCCCAGCGCTTCCACCACGCCGGCGAGCACCCGCGCATTGAGGTTGGAGCGCGAGCCGGTGGAAACGATGGTGTCGCTCTTGCTCCAGCCCGGGCAATCCACCAGCAGAACGCGATAGCCCGCCTCTACCAGCGGCGTGATGTTGCGGTTGAAATTGGCCCAGCCCGACGCGCCGGGGCCGGAGCCGTGCAGCATCACCACGGTCTCGCGGGCATTGCCGGGATCGCAGTCGTTGTAGTGGATGGTGAGTTCGCCGCCGGCCTCGGGCACGCGGACGAAGCGGCTGGTGCCGGCTTCCGTGAAGGGTTCGCTCATGCTCAGGATTCCAGGGGGCTGACGCGGCAGAAGGCGCCGTTCACATAGATCAGGGGCTCGCCGCCCGGCGGCTCGGAGGCATCCAGCACCTCGCATAGCAAGGCGTGGTGGGTGCTCTCGTCGAACACCTTCACCACCCGGCAGTCGAAGGTGGCGAGCGCCCCCTCCAGCACGGGTGCGCCGGAGACGCGGGTCTGCCAGGTGCCATGCTCGAAACGGGCGGGGCCGAACACGCCCTCCACCATGCCGGCGAACACCTTGGCGAGGTGCGCCTGCCCCGCGGAAAGCACGTTGATGCACAGGGAGCCGCTGGCGAGGATGCTGTCGGCCGCGGCCACTTTCTTGTTGACCAGAACCACCATGCGGGGCGGATCGACGGTGACGGAACATACCGCCGTGGCGGTGAGCCCGACCTTGGTCTCGCCGTCGCACGTGGTGATGATGGAGACGCCGGAGGCGAGGTGCCGCATGCCGGTGCGGTGGTCATCCGGGCTGGCGGTCGGCAGGTGGCGCAGGGTCTCGCTGGCCGCCCAGTCAAGGCGCTGGTTGATGGTCTGTGTGTTGATGTTCTCTGTCATGGCCGGGCCTCAGGCGCGCACGCCGAAGGGATTGGCGGCCGGCATGGGATTGCCGAGCATCTGGCCGCCGAGGAGGTCGCCGATATTGTCCTGGTTCTGGGTGATGTGGTTGGCACCCACCAGGATATCGCGCAGCTGGCGCTGCATGGGATTGTTGAGCCAGACGCCGCGCGTCGACGTCTTCTTGAAGATCATGTGGGCCGCGTCAAAGCATTCGCCGCCGGTAAACTGGTTGGTGGCGAAGTGGCGCACGCGCACGTCGATGGGCACCAGCTCGCCGCGCTCGGCATAGCTCCACGCCTCGTCGGTGTTATGCAGGATACGGGTTTCCGCCCCCAGGATCTTCGCGGTCGCCTCGCCGAGGCGGGCCTTGATGAAGGGGTCGTTCACCGCCGCGCCGACGGCCTGGTTGAGGTTCTGACGCGGCCGCATGTGCTCGATGTAGAGATCGGCCATGCCGCGGGCCATGCCGACGATGACGGACGACACGGCCGCGTAGAACACGTAGAAGAACGGCATCTTGTAGAGGTTCTCCACGTGGCCGTGGGTCTCCTCGCCATAGGCGGCGATGACATGGCTGCGATAGGCCGGCACGAACGCCTCGCGCACCACTAGCTTCTTGCTGCCGGTGCCGGCGAGACCCACGACGAACCAGTCGTCCACGATCTCGAAATCCGATTTCTGCACCCAGAACGAGCGGAACACCTGCTCGCCATTCTCCAAGACGCGACCGCCGAGGAAGGCGCCGCCCTCGGCATGATCGCAGCCGCTGGAGGTGAGCCACTCGCCCTTGAGCACGTAGCCGCCCTCCACCGCCGTCACGGTGCCGAAGGGGGCGTAGGAGGAGGAGACGAGCCGGGTCGGGTCCTCGCCCCACAATTCATCGCCACAGCGCGGATCGAGCAGGCCCACCTCGAACGGGTGGACGCCGAGCACCATCACGTTCCAGGCGCTGGAGGGGCAGCCGCGGGCGAGCTCCATCAGCACCCGGTTGAGCACGTTGGGGCTCATCTCATAGCCGCCCCAGCGCCGCGGCTGGAGGATGCGGAAGAAGCCGGCATCCTGAAAGGCCTGGATGGTGGCGGCCGGCACCATGCGCGCCTTCTCCACCGCCTCCGCCTGCTCCCGCAGCCAGGGGATCATGGCCGTCGCGCGGGCGACGATCTCGGTCTCGGTGGGGGTGCAGCTCGATCTGTCCAACATGCTGATTCTCCTGGCGTTCCTCGCTGGGGTCGCGTGCACGCTGTCAGCGTGGCCCGGCGCTCATGACGCCGTAGCCGGCGATCCACTCGTTGATCGGGCGGTAGTAGTCGCGGCGGGCGGTGTATCCGTTCCGCGCGGCGGCAAGCGCCGCGAAGGCGGCCACCCAGGTGCGCACCTCGTGGGTGGAGCGGCCGGCCTCCTTCGAGATGTCCTCGATGCTGAAGTCGTCCACGGCATCGAGCTTTCCGCCGAGCAGCAGGTCGATGAAGGCCTGGTCCCATTCCGCGTTGAGCGGCGTCTGGGCGGAGAGGTCCGTGCCGTAGATCTTGCCGGCGGCGATGGTGCGCTCCTGCCGCGCCGCGCGGGCCTCCGGCGTCGGGTTGCGGCCGCAGATGAGGAATTCGCCGATGGCTTCCGGCGCGCCTTCCAGCAGCGGCACCGGCGGCTCATGGGAGAGGCCGCCCGTGCCGACCACGAGCACGCGCTTGTCGAGGGTGGCGATGAACTCGCCCACCACCTCGCCGAGGCGGCGCACGCGCCGATAGGGCGCAAAGGGCGGGGCAACGGAATTGATGATGATGGGAATGACAGGATAGCGGGTCAGGCTGCCGGTCAGCTCCTCGAGCGTCTGCGTGCAGCCGTGGTCCACCTGAAGGCGATGGGACAGGGAGACGTCCACGTCGTGGTCGAGGACGAAGCGGGTCAAGTCGAGCGCGAGATCCCGCGCCACCGAGAGCGGACCATGCAGCGTCATGTAATCGCCGACAGATTCCGCTGCCGTTGCAATGACGAAAGGTGGCATCAGGTCGTAGAAGAGGCCGTTATAGTGGTCCGGCGCGAAGATCACGATCAGCTCGGGGTCGAATGCTTCCACGTCGGCGCGGGCGCGGGCCAGCACGGCATCGACTTCCGCAGTCACCTCGGGCGCGGGATCGTTCAGGCCGCGCAAAGGCGTGTGCGAGAGGCACTTGAGCATGATGGTCATGTTGGCTCCCTCGACCTTGGAAGCTGCGGGCCAACGACAGCGCGCGGCCAGCTCCCCCCTCCAGGTCGTGTTCTTCATTTTGAATGCGTGCACTGTAGGGGCGGCGACGGCGGAGACGGAACGTCAAACCGCTCGGATGTGCACCTGGTGCACATCGTTGATTTCAAATATTATTCCGGGCTATCGCGAAAGCCGGAGGCCGATCGGCGCGGGGCAAAGATCGGGGCGCGGCGGGCCTTTGCGCGTGCAATGCGCCGAACGTTTCGCGCCTGGTCTATGCTGGCGAAAAGGTCGGGAGTGAAACCACATGGCGGAGGCGAGCCGCTACAAGAACGTCCGGGGGCTCAGCCGGGGGCTCGCGCTCCTCAATGTCCTCAACCGCATGGATGGCGGCGCGAACGTCGCGCGCCTCGCCGAGCTGACCAAGCTGCATCGCACCACCGTGCAACGTCTTCTGGAGACGTTGCAGACGGAGGGATATGTCCGGCGCAGCGAGTCCGATGGCCGCTATTGCCTGAACCTTCGAGTGCGCGAGCTCAGCGAAGGCTTTCGCGACGAACACTGGATCTCGGCCCTGGCCTCGCCGCTGCTCGGCGAGTTGCTGCGGGAGGTGGGCTGGCCGACGGACCTGTGCACCTTCGACGTGGACGCCATGGTGGTGCGCGAGACCACCCACCGCTTCAGCAAGCTCTCGTTCCATCGCTCCATGATTGGCCGGCGCCTGCCCCTGCTCCAGACGGCCAGCGGCACGGCCTACCTCGCCTTCTGTCCCGCGGATGAGCGCGAGCGCATCATCGATTTCCTCGCCCGTCAGCCGCGGATGGAATGCCGGCTGGCCCGCGATCGCCCGGCCCTGAACGACCTGCTCGCCCGCGTGGTGCAGCAGGGATATGGCTTCAACCACATGAACTGGACGGAAGAGCCGAAGATGGCCGGGATCGCGGTTCCGATCCGCAGCGCGCAAGGTCTTCTGGGCTGCCTGAGCGTGGTCTACATTGCGTCGGCGATGACGACTGCGGTCGCGGCCTCGCGCTATCTGGACTCGCTGCGCAAGGTGGTCAGATCTCTGGAAGCCGAGACCGTGAAGGCGGATGCCGTCTAGGCGGATTTTGGACGGGAATGCGACAGCCGCCCGCGATCCAAACTGACATCCGGTTTCAGTCTCCGCTGCGTTCCAAGGCCGAACCAAGCGCCTCCAGCAGGGAGCGCGTGGGCGCGATGTCTTCGGCCGGGATGGTGGTCGAAAGCGCCTCGATCCACTTGGCCTGCGCCTTCATCAGCAATCGATAGGCGTCGGCGCCCTGAGGAGTGGGCGCGAGCAGCTTGGCGCGGGCGTGCCGCGGATTGGGATGGTAGGCCGCGAGCCCGAGGCGCACCATTTCATCCGCGAGCCGCTGGACGTTCTGCCGGGTCTGGGAGAGGCGCCGCGCCACGTCGGCAACGGTCGCAGGGTCATGGACGATCACCCCCATCACCTGCCATCGCGCAGCCGTCAGGCCGAAAGGGGCGCTGAGCCTGTTGCCGGCCTCGACAAGCCGGTTGGACATCTGAAGGATGTCCCAGACCAAGCGGCTCAGCTTTTCATTCTTCCTGCGATTCACGGCGGCCTTCCCCAGCACCGATGCAAATTGACAACAGGCTGTCATGTATGCGACTTGACAACATACTGTCAATGAGAACGCAGCCATGACCCCCACCGAACTCGTGAGATCCCTCTATGAGGATTGCCTCAATCCGCGCCGGCTCGATCGCCTGCCGGACTATGTGTCGGACACCTTCATCGGATCGAATGGCGAACAGGGCCCAATCGGGTTCCGGCAGACCGTGGAACGGATGGTTGCAGCCTTTCCCGACCTTCGCTTCGAAATCGAGGATCTGTTCGGGGTTGGTGAAAAGGCATGCGTCCGCTGGCGTTTCGAGGCGGCGCAGCTTGGCCCGCTGTCCGGCTTTCCTCCCACCGGAAAGGTCGCGGCTCAGCAGGGCATTGCAATCTATGAGGCCAACGAGGGCAAGCTCACGCGGGCATGGCTGCAGGTGGATCGACTGGGCGTCCTCATGCAAATCGGGGCGGTGAAGCTCGGATGAGGGTGCAGCGGAGAAGCGGAGGCCCCTTCTACCCCGCCGGCGTCTCCATCCGCGCCCGCAGCGCGCCCGCCAGATGCTCGGCGAACTGGGCGCTGGGGAGCGGCAGGTTGCGGTCGCGCAGCTGGCCCAAGACCAGATCGGCGCTCGGCAGGTCGCGCTCGTCCACCGGACGCACGACGATGCCGGGCGGCATGGCGTCCGGCTCCGCGCCGATCTCGATCTGGAACGAAATCATGCCGGTATGGGCGACGAGGCCGCGCAGCAGCTCGAAGGAATTGGTCTCGGCGGCCACCGACAGCTTCAGCCCCGCGCGGGAGAGCCGCTCCTCGATCATCTGCCGCCCGCCGGTGGAAAACTCCGGCAAGGCGAGGGGATGGCCGGTGCAGTCGGCGAGGCGCAGCTTCGTCTTGCGGGCGAGCGGGTGGTCCGCGTTCATCAGCGCCACCAACCGCTGCGGCAGGGTCATGATCGGCCTCAGGCGTCCAAGAAACGGCGGGCGGAAGACGAGAATGAGGTCCACCACATAATCCACCAGCAGGCCCATGGCCCGCTCGTGGTCCACCACCATCACCTCGAACGTCATCAGCGGATAGCGCTTGCGGAAGGCGCCGATCTGCCGGGGCAGGAAATCGTGCGCCAGCGCCTGGCTGCAGGCGATGCGCACCGTGCCGCGGCGCAGGCCGCGCAAATCCTCGAGCTGCGAGCGCATCCGGTCGGCGTCGTTCAGCTGCTCGCGCACATAGGTGAGGAAGACCTCGCCGGCCGAGGTGAGGCGCACGCCGCGCGCGCGCCGCTCCAGTAGCTTCAGCCCCAGTTCCTCCTCCAGATCCATGATGCGGCGATTGAGGGCGGAGGGCGTGACATTGAGCCGGTCGGCGGCGCCGCGGATGGAGCCGGTGCGCGCCACCTCGTCCATGTAGCGCAGGAATCTGAGGTGCCGCATGCCGTCTCCACCCATCGTAGCCTTTTAGGCTACAGCATGTGGAATAATCGGCAATGGATCGCATCACTGCGTCGTGCCAATGTCATCTCTCAGCAGGAGAGCTCCTCTCCGGCGTGTCGCGAGAACGCTCCTTATGTCCGCGTCCGACCAGCCCCCGCTGAAACGGCCCCCGCTGCGCTTCGCCCGTCCCGTGCCGACGCCCCGGCCGGTGACCATCCCCGGCGCGCCGCAGCCGGCCGAGATCGATCTCGCCCGCACCGCGCTCGTCATCGTGGACATGCAGAACGACTTTCTCGAACCCGACGGCTGGTTTCCCCGCCTCGGTGTCGATCCCTCCCCGCTCCTCGCCATCGTGCCGACCCTTCAGGCTCTGGCAGCGGCGACCCGCGCGGCGGGCCTGCCCGTCATTTTCGTGAACTGGGGCGTGCGGGCGGATCGCGCGGAGCTGTCGGCCCCGCTCCTCGCCAAGGCTTCGGGCGCGGGCACGCGGCCCGTCTATGCCGACCCCTCGGTGGAACGGCGGGGACGCATTCTCGTGGAGGGCGACTGGGGCGCCGCGACCATCGACGCGCTGGCGCCGGAGCCGGGCGACCTCGTGGTGCACAAGCATCGCCTCTCCGGCTTCCACGACAACGAGCTCGACTCCATCCTGCGCAACCGTGGCATCGACACGCTGCTGTTCTCAGGTGTGAACATCGACCGCTGCGTCTTCTCCACGCTCTGCGACGCGAGCTTCCGCGGCTACGGCTGCCTGCTGGTGGAAGACGCCTGCGCCACCGTCTCGCCGGCCTATGTGTCGGACGCCATCCTCTTCCTCGTGCGCCAGCTCTACGGCGTCACGCTTTCGAGCGGCGACCTGATGGCCGCCCTCGCCGACCAGCCTCAACAATAACCAGAGCCAGACGGGACCATCACAATGACACTCCGGATACTCTCGCGACGCCTCGCATGCAGCAAACTTGCGCTTGCCCTTGCCCTCGGCGTCGCCTCCACCGCCGCCGCCGGCCTGCCGGCGCTCGCGGACACCAAGCTGAAGATGGTGCTCAACTGGAAGTATCAGGGCCCGCAGGGCATGTTTTTCCTGGCGCAGGACCGCGGATACTTCAAGGCCGAGGGTCTCGACGTCACCTTCGACCAGGGCAACGGCTCCGGCGCCGCGGTGCCGCTGGTGGCGAACGGCACCTATGACATGGGCTTCGGCGACGTGAACGCGCTCATCGAGCTCGCCGCCAAGAAGCCGGAAGGCGCGCCCGTCGCCGTCTACATCATGTTCAACCAGCCGCCTTTCACCATCGCAGTGAAGGCGGATAGCCCCATCAAGACGCCGAAAGATCTGGAAGGCAAGACGCTCGGCGGCGCGGCCAATGATGGCGCGCTAAAACTCTTCCCGGCCTTCTGCAAGCTGACGAAGATCGACTGCTCCGGCATCAAGATCACCAACATGCAGCCGAACCTGCGCGAGCAGATGCTGATGCAGGGCCAGGTGGACGGGGTGTTCGGCTATGTAAACACCATCCGCTTCTCCGCCAAACTGATCGGCGCCGGTGATGACAAGCTGCGCTACATCAACTTCGGCGACTACGGCATGGACCTTTATTCCAACGGCATCATCGTCTCCGCCGATCTCATCAAGAACAATCCCGAGGCCATCAAGGGCTTCCTGCGCGCCCTCAACAAGGGCGTCATCGACACGCTGAAGGACCCGGACGCAGCGGTGGCCGCCGTGGCCAAGCGCGAGCCCCTCATCAAGATCCCGGTGGAGACGGAGCGCCTCGACGCCACCCTGAAGGCGGAGATGAACCACCCGGAGATCGCCAAGATCGGCCTCGGCAACGTGGACATGAAGCGCCTGCAGGAGTCCATCGACATCCTGGTGGACGCCAACAAGCTGCCCACCACCCCGAAGGCCTCGCAGATTTTCGACCCCGCCTTCCTGCCGCCGGTGGCGGACCTGCCCAAGAAGCTGTTCTGAACCGGCTCTTCTGAACCAGACGTTCCGACGTCCCGACCCGGCGCCGCTCCGATTCACCGATCAAGTTGTTTCAACTTGATCGGATTGCGCTCGAGCGGAGCGGCGCCCGCCCCCTACCCAACGGACCTCCCATGGATCTCAAGCTCAAGGATCGCGTCGCGCTGATCACCGGCCCCGCCAAGGGCATGGGCGCCGCCATCACCCGCGCCTTCGGGGCCGAAGGCTGCCGCCTCGCCCTCATCGGCCGTGACACGGCAGCCATCGCGCCGATCGCCGACGAGGTGCGCGCCGCCGGCGCCGAGGCGCTCGTGATCGCCTGCGACCTGACCGACGCCGACGCCTGCGATGCCGCCGCCGCGCGGACGGTGGAGGCGTTCGGCACGGTGGACATCCTCGTCAACGTGGCCGGCGGCTCCGGCCCCATCGGCAAGACCGGCGTGGAGACGACGCCGGCGGAGTTCGACGAGATCGTCACCCTCAACATGAACGGCTGCTTCCACACCATGCGCGCCGTGCTGCCCACCATGATCGAGCGCCGCTATGGCAAGATCGTCAATGTGGGCGGCACCTTCGGCATGCGCGGGCGGGCCGGCCGCATGGCCTATTCGGCCTCCAAATGGGGCCTGCGCGGCATCACCAAGAGCTTCGCGCTGGAGGTGGGGCCGCACAACATCAACGTGAATTGCGTGGAGCCCGGCATGGTGGACGGCCCGCGCTTTCGCGAGAAGGTCTGCGCCGACATGGCGCGGAAGCTCTCCATCACGCTGGAGGAAGCCATGGCCCGCCACGCGGCGGACTATGCCCTGCGCCGCGTGACCACCGACGAGGACGTGGCCAACGCCTGCCTGTTCCTCGCCAGCGACGTATCCCGCCAGCTCACCGGCATCGACATGCCGGTGGACGGCGGCTGGGCAATGCTCTGAGGAGGATGACATGAACGAACCTGTCGATCTCGTCATCCATGGCGGGCGCATCGTCTCCCCCGAGACGGTCATCGAAGCTTCCATCGCCATCCGCGGCGAGACCATCGTCGCCGTCGGCGCGCCCGATGCCATGCCGGAGGCGAAGGAGACCTTCGACGCCTCGGGCCTTCACATTCTGCCCGGCGCCATCGACGTGCATGTGCACTTCCGCGATCCCGGCTACACCCACAAGGAAGACTTCGAGAGCGGCACCGCCGCCGCGGCCTTCGGTGGTGTGACCACCGTGTTCGACATGCCCAACACCATCCCCACCGTGGCGGACGGGGAGACGCTCAGGGCCAAGCACGCCATCGCCGCCTCCAAGGCGTATGTGGACTACGGCCTCTATGCGGTGCTGGGCGAGGACACCATCGACAAGGTACCGGAGCTGATCGAGGCCGGGATCATCGGCTTCAAGTGCTACATGGGGAACACCTTCGGCCGCATCCCGACGCCCTCCACGGGGGCGATGCTGGAGGCGTTCGAGAGGGTGGCGCCCACCGGCAAGCGCATCTCGCTGCATGCCGAGACCAATTCGGTGATGGAGCGGCGCCAGAAGCGCCTGACCGAGAGTGGCCGCAACGACCCCCTCGCCCATCTCGCCTCCCGCCCCGCCGTGGTGGCGGTGGAGGCCGTGGCCCGCGCCGCCATCCTTGCCGAATGGACCGGGGCGCGCATCCACATCCTGCACATCTCCTCCGCCGCAGAACTCGGCCCGCTGCGCGACGCCAAGGCGCGCGGCGTCGACATCACGGGCGAGACCTGCCCGCACTACCTCATGCTGGGCGAGGCCGACTATGCCCGCTGCCGCGGCATCATCCGCGTCAACCCGCCGGTGCGGGAGAGCGTGAACAACGAACCGCTCTGGGCCGGCCTTCTCGACGGCACCATCGACATGATCGCCACCGACCACGCCCCACACACGCCGGAGGAGAAGACCCGCGCCGACATCTGGAGCGTGGATTGCGGCTTCCCCGGCGTGGAGACGCAGATGCCGCTCATGCTCACCGAGGTCGCGGCCGGCCGCTACGACATCCGCGACTATGTGCGCTGGAGCGCGATGAACCCGGCGAAGGTGTGGGGGCTCTACCCGAAGAAGGGCGCCATCCTGCCCGGCGCCGACGCGGACCTCGCCTTCGTGGACCTCGACCACGCCTGGACGCTGCGCGACGCCGATCTCCAGTCCCGCTCCAAGATTTCCCCGTGGGACGGACGGGGCGTGGTCGGCCTGCCGCGCCATACGATGGTGCGCGGGCGGTTCGTGATGAAGGATCGCGCGCTGGTGGCGGACACGAAGGGGCATGGCCGCTCGGTCCACGCCATCCAGCAGATGCCGGAGGCGAAGCCGCTGCATACCGATGAAACCCTGGCGGCCGTCATCGCCCACCGGCCGGAGGCGGCGGCATGAACGAGGATGCCCCTCCCTTCGTCCACCTCCAGGACGTGCGCCTCACCTACGGCCACGGCGAGCGCACCGTGGAGGCGCTCGGCACCACCAATCTCAAGGTGGGCAAGGGCGATTTCGTCGCCCTCGTCGGCCCCTCCGGCTGCGGCAAGTCCACCATCCTCAAGCTGGTGACGGGGCTCATCCCCGCCTCGGCCGGCTGGGTGTTCGTCGCGCAGCGCGAAGTGGGCGCGGAGCCGGTGCGGGTGGGCATGGCCTTCCAGAACCCGACCCTGCTGCCGTGGCTCACCATCCGGCAGAACGTGATGCTGCCGCTGAAGATCGTGCCGCCCTTCCGCCAGCAGTACCGCGCCAAGAAGAAGACCGAGTTCCGCGACCGCGCCGATGCCCTGCTGGAGCAGGTGGGCCTCGCGGGCTTCGGCGACAAGTTTCCCTGGCAGCTCTCCGGCGGCATGCTCCAGCGCGCCTCGCTCTGCCGGGCCCTGATCCACGACCCCCAGCTCCTGATGCTGGACGAGCCGTTCGGCGCCCTCGACCAGTTCACCCGCGAGGAATTGTGGGCCATCCTGCAGGACCTGTGGCTGACGCGCCGCCCGACCGTGCTGCTCGTCACCCATGATCTCAAGGAAGCCGGCTATCTCGCCAATCGCGTCTGCGTCATGCGCGCCCGGCCGGGGCGGATTGTCGAGGACTGCGCGGTGGATTTCGTTCGCCCGCGCACCATCGAGATGACCTACGAGCCGGGCTTCGTCTCTCTCACCCAGCGCCTGCGCGAGCTGATCGTCTCCGCCCGCGCGCCCGACGCCGCAGTGGAGAGCGCCGCATGACCTACGCCCTGCGCCGCCGCCTCAATTCCGCAGCCGTCATCATCGGCTTCTTCGTCGTCTGGGAACTCGCCTGCGTGATCTTCCACATCAAGGAGATCGTCCTGCCGCGGCCCAGCCAGGTGTTCGAAACGCTCTGGCTCCAGGCTCCCGCCATCTGGCCGCACACGGTGCAGACGCTCTACACCACGCTGGTGGGTTTCGCCCTCGGCATCGTCTCCGGCGTGCTGCTGGGCGTTCTCATCGGCTCCTCGCGCCTCGCCTATGACACGGGCTATCCGCTGCTGATCGGCTTTTCCTCCATCCCGAAGGTGGCGGTGGTCCCGATCTTCGTCCTGTGGTTCGGGGCGGGCACGGTGCCGGCCGTGCTCACCGCCATGATCATGAGCCTCTTCCCCATCGTCGTGAACGTCGCCACCGGCCTTGCCACCACGGAGCCGGAGCTGGAGGACGTGATGAAGGCGCTCCGCGCCACCAAGCTCGACATCCTGTTCAATGTCGGCCTGCCCCGCGCCATGCCCTATTTCTTCGCCTCCCTGAAGGTATCGGTGACGCTCGCCTTCGTCGGAACGGTGATCGCCGAGACGGTGGCCTCGAACCAGGGCATCGGCAACCTCATGATGATCGCCTCTTCCTCCTTCGACGTGCCCCTCGTCTTCGCCGGGCTGCTCGTGCTGGCGCTGCTGGGCGTCGGCCTCTACGCCATCTTCTCCCTCATCGAAGGGCGGGTGATCGGCTGGGCGCGGCGCAAGGACGGGGCGGACTTCGCCTGAGACACGCGCCATGCCCACTGCCAAGGTCCATCGCATCCCCACGGCGAGCCCCGACGACGTGTCCGGTCTTGCCGCCGCCATCGCCTCCGGCGCCATCGCGCCCAAGGGCATCCTCGCCATCTTCGGCAAGACCGAGGGCAACGGCTGCGTCAACGACTTCTCCCGCGGCTTCGCTGTCTCCGCCTTGCAGGCGCTCCTGCGCTCTCATCTCGGCGGCGCGGCGGATGAGGTGTGCCTCGTCATGTCGGGCGGCACCGAGGGCGGGATGTCGCCCCACCTGCTGGTCTTCGAGGTGACCGAGGCCGATGCGAACGACGCCTTCCCTGCCCTCGCCGTCGGCCGCGCGCATACGCCGGACCTTCCCTCCGAGCATCTCGGTCGAATGGGGCAGGTGCGCTCGGTCGCCGAAGGCGTGCGACGGGCCATGGAAGCCGCCGGCATCAAAGACGCCGGCGATGTCCATTTCGTACAGGTGAAGTGCCCGCTTCTCACGGCCGCCCGCGTGCGCGAGGCCGAGGAGCGGGGCGCGACCACGGCGACCTCCGACACGTTGAAATCCATGGGCCTCTCGCGCGGCGCCAGTGCGCTCGGCATCGCGCTGGCGCTTGGCGAGGTGGCCGAGGATGCGCTTTCCGACGCTGCCATCTGCGCCGACTACGGCCTGTGGTCCGGCCGCGCCAGTTGCTCGAGCGGCATCGAACTGCTGGGGCACGAGATCGTCGTGCTCGGCATGTCGAGGAGCTGGAGCGGCCCGCGCGTCATCGCTCATGCAGTGATGGCAGATGCCATAGATGTCGCGCCGGTGCGCGAAGCAATCGACAGTCTCGGAGGCGCGCCGGGCGAAGCCACCATCGTACTCGCCAAGGCCGAGGCGAGCCGCAGCGGCCTTATCCGTGGCAAGCGCCACACCATGCTGGACGACAGCGACATCTCCTCCACCCGCCACGCCCGCGCCTTCGTCGCCGGCGCCCTGGCCGGCGTGGTCGGCCACACGGAGATTTATGTCTCCGGCGGCGCCGAACATCAGGGACCGGATGGTGGCGGCCCGGTGGCCATCATCGGCGCGCGTATGGCGGCAGAAGGCAGGTAGTTCGCCTGCTTTCATCTCGGCCCAGCAAGCACCCCTGCCATGGAACGAGCGCCGGCCTTCCCACGTGTGGCGCCTCTCCAGTGCCCGGCTCTGCCGGACTGAAGAATGCCGCGCTAGAGCGATGCGGCGCGCAACCGCGTCTGCCAGAGGGCGCGACGCTTCTTGAGTTCGTCGTCCCGGTCGAGATCGGGGAAGTCGTCCCGGAGCCGGTCAAGTTCCTCATATCGGAATTCGGAGGCACCATGCGCCCGCCACGCGGCTTGCAGCGCCCCGTTGGCGTGCCTGCCGATGCCCAGTTCGAACCAGATCCTGTTCTTGTGCGTGTCTACGGTGGGGCTGGTGCCGACCCACACCTCCCCCGTCGCAGTGCAGATGATCGCATAGACCCCGAATGCGGGCTTGCGTTGCCGATAGGCCGCGACGGCCGCCTTGCGCTCCTGCCTGTCCATGACGCCTCCATATTTACCCGGATGATATAGATTGATTTTTCATCCGGGTAAATAAGGGCATCGCACGGAGACCTCGCCGTTCGACCGCTGGCGGCCCCCACCCGCCCTGCAGGCAGGTGCGGACCAGGACCCACGCTCAGGCGTACTGGGCCACGCCGTTGCCGAGCGACCAATTCTCCTTCTTCACCTCGATGAGGTTGACGAAGACATCCTCGGGCCGAAGGCCGGGGCTCTCGCTGAGATAGAGGGCGATGCGCCGGAACATCTCCTTCTTCTGCTCCACCGTGCGGGTGTCGTTCGCGGCGATCTGGATGAACACCACATCTTCAGTACGCGAGATGCCCATGTAGGAAGGGTCGAACCGGAAGTTCTCGGCCGAATGCTCGGTGATGGTCATGAACTGGTTGTCGCGCGGCACATTGAACGTCTCCTGCATTGCGCGCGCGAGACTGTCGAAGATCGCCCGGCGATAGGTTTCCGGCTTGCCGGCCCTGAGGGAGATGTGCGTGAGAGGCATGTGCGGCTCCTTCCCGTTGATCGATGTCGAAACAATAGGAATGGCCGCTTCTTTTTGGTACGCTATCGCAGTTCATATCTGAGATAGCATTTTGATATGATTGATCCGCCACTCGACCTCGATTCGGTCCGGACCTTCGTTCACATCGCGGAGCTGGAAAGCTTCACGAGGGCAGCGGAAGCCATGGGCACGAGCCAGGCGGCCGTCAGTCTCAAGCTGAAGCGGCTCGAAGGGCGCCTCGGATGCCGCCTGTTCGACCGCACCCCGCGCTACGTCCAATTGTCGCCCCGCGGCGCGAGCTTTCTCGACCAGGCGCGCGCCTTGCTCGAACTGCACGACCGGACGCTGGCCTCCCTCTCGGAACAGCGCCGGCGGCTCACCATCGGAATCAGCGATCATGTCGCCGGCCCCGAGCTTCCGGCCCTGATCGCGCGCATGAACAGCCAGGATCCGCAGCTTGTGATCGAGATCCGGATCGGGTCGTCGGCCGATCTCCTGCAGCAGTTCGACCGGCGGGAGATCGACAGCGCGCTCATTCGCCTCAGGTCCGATCGGGACGATGGCAACCTGATCGCCGAAGAACAGTTCGGCTGGTTCGCCGCTCCCGGCTGGCAGCACCGCCCGGACGAGCCGCTGCCGATTGCCACGATGGCCGAGCCGTGCGGCGTGCGCGCGCTGGCCTGTCGGCTTCTGGACGATGCCGGGGTGAACTGGCGGGAGATTTTTGTTGGCGGCGGAGTGATGGCGGTGGCGGCGGCGGTGATGGCGGGCCTGGGAGTGGCGGCGCTGTCGCCGCGGATGGTCCCCTTCGGCTCGATGGAGGTGAGCCGGCGGCTCGGTCTTCCGCCCCTGCCCCGTCAGCCGATCATGCTGCACAGCCGGGTGAAGGACGGCCCCTCACGCGAGGCGCTTGCAGCGTTGGCGGCCGCCTTCCGGGGCGCGGCCCGGGGGTGAATCCGTGCCGTGGCGTCCATATGTCATCGACTTGCGAGACAAAGATTATCGTCCGGCGCCGATCTCGGATCTTGATCTTGCGTGCGCACGCAAAAACCCCCGTCAGGAGATCTGACGGGGGTTTTTGAGATAGTGATAGGGCATATTGCACATGTGCTTTGCAGGCCTGGCAGCGACCTACTCTCCCGCGTCTTGAGACGAAGTACCATTGGCGCTGAGGAGTTTAAC